>JAUIEM010000258.1 GCA_030428695.1 bacterium | reverse complement strand
GACGAAGGGCAGCTGGCTCAGCACCATGCGCAGCGGCAGCTTGCGGCGCTGCTCGGCGTCCGGGCGTGCGCCGAAGAGGAAGCTGTCCTTGCGCGGGTTCAGGGCGTCGGAGGCGTGGTCGTTGAGGTCGTTCCAGCCGTACAGGACGTAGCCGAGCGGGAAGCAGACGTACACGCAGCCGAGCCAGAAGGGCCAGCGGCCGAACATGTCGCGCTGGGCGAACGGCAACAGGAAGAACCAGAGCTGCGTCGGCCAGAACCCGGGCCGCGCGATCTTGATCGCGGAGAGGAGCTCGCGCATCGGGTCTCCCGGAGCTTCTTCCTACCCGGCTGATTCACCGGGATTCCTGCTGCGGACCCGGACGCCGCAGATCTCGGGCGCTTCGAGCCTTCTGCGCTGCTCACCCATGGCGCTACAGGCCGAGCATCCAGTCGCTGACCTGCTCGGTGCGCAGCACCTCGAGCAGGACGTGGCGCACCGCCTCGCGCAGGGTCGACTGGCCCTCGGCCTGCACGCCCATCATCATCGACTGCATCATCATCTGCTGGGGCGAGTCGGGACCGTAGTCCGCGCCCATCCGCTGGATCTCGCGCGTCTCTTCCTGGTAGGCGCGGCGCTGGGCGTCGACCTCCTCGCGCATCGACGCGAGGGTCGCCTCCTGGGCCGGCGACAGCTCGAGGCCGGCGAACAGGCGCTCCGGGCGCAGGTTGCGGTCGTTGGGGGAGACGTACGGCGGAATCGCGGCGAGGGCGAGGCGCTGCTCGGCGCTCAGGGATCCCTGCAGCCGGGCGAACACCTCCTCGCGCAGGCTGGCCAGCCGGCCGCGCGCCTCGCGCAGCGCCTCCTGCAGGGCCGCCCGCTCGTCGCGCTCGAGGTCGCGGCGCCGCAGCTCCTGGCCCAGGCGCCGCACCTCGGTGTCGTCCGCCGCGCTCTCGGCCTCGATCTCGGCGATGCCGGCCTGCAGGCGGGCGGTCTGGGAGGGGCTGAGGCCCGGCAGCCGCAGGAGGTGGCCGGGGAAGTCGCGGATGCGGGTGAAGTCGTAGGGAAGCTCCGCCATGATCGCGGCGGTCTGGGCATCGCTGAGGACGATGTCGACGACGATCCAGAAGCGCTGCTCGGCCTCCCGCTCCTGGGCCGCCAGCCCCTGCTCGACCGCGCGGCGCGCAGACTCCTCCAGGCCGAGCTGCTCGAGCCGCGCGCGCGAGGCGCGCCAGCCGCTCTGCGCGCCGTCGAGGGCGGCGACCAGGGCTTCGAAGAGGCGCGTCTCCGCCTCGCTGAGCGCGCCGTGCGCGAGCACCTGGGCGTGGGCGTAGCGGGCGACCCGGCGCTCGCCGACGGGAGCGGCCTTGACCCGCGCGAGGTGCGCGTCGTCGATGCCGAACTCCGCCCGCAGGATCGCGGTCAGCTCGCCGAACAGCGGCGCGAGCCTGCCGGCGACTTCGGCCTGCTGGGTGCGGACCCGGGCCTGGGCGTCGCTGTCCGGCTCGAGCTCGTCGAGCTGGCGGCCGAGCTGGGCGTGGCGCCGGCCGAGGGCCTGCATGCGCTCGACGAGCGCGCCGTGCTCGCGGAACAGCCGGCCGCGCTCGAGCTCGTCGAGGGGGAGCAGCTCGAAGTCTCCGGGACCGAGCTGGAGCGCGGCGTCGTCCGCGACCAGCAGCGCGCAGCAGAGCAGGACGGGCAGCAGTCTCATGAGCGTGTCTCCCATTCCACGGGGCCTCGCTTGCGGCGGGCTCGCAAGCTCTTCGTCTTCGTTCTCCGAGGGACACCTCGATCTTGCGGCCCGGCGCTACGCGACGCGCTCGCGGAATGCGGAGACAAGCTCATGCGAAGATCTCCAGGGCCGCGTGGGCGCCGAGCACCGGCTGCGGGTCGAGCCCGAAGGCCTTCTCGAGCAGCGCGGCGTAGACCGAGCGGAAGTCGACGGTGTGGACGAAGTTGTTGCGCTCGAGCACGTCGAGGTCGGGATACGCGCCGTGGAAGCCGGCCTGCACCGCGGGAGACAGCACGAACATCGGGCCGGCCGAGCCGTGGTCGGTGCCGCCGGAGGCGTTCTCGCGCGGGCGCCGGCCGAACTCGCTGAAGACGACCGTGATCACCCGGTCGGCCAGGCCCCGCTCCGCGAGCTGGTCCTGGAAGGCGTTGAGGTTGTTCGCGAGCTGCGCGAGCAGGCCCTGGTGCGCCCCGCGCTGGTTGGCGTGGGTGTCGAAGCCGCCGAAGCTCAGCGCGATCACCTCGAGGGGCAGGTCGGCGTCGAGCAGCGCGACGGTCTTGCGCAGGTCGTCCCCCAGGCGCCCGTAGAACGGCCCGCTGGCCGGCCGCAGCCGGGCGATGCGGGCGGCGACGTCGAGGGCCTCGGCCCCCGCGCTGCCGACCTCTTCCCGCAGCCCCTCGAGGTCGCTGTACTGCCCGTAGAGGGCGGCCGCCCGGCTCTGCTCGCGCGGCACCCGCAGGCGCCCGAAGTCGGTCATCGTGATCACGCCGGTGCCCGCGCCCGCGAAGCTGAGGGGCTGCTCTTTGGCGAGGGCGATCGCGCGCACCGGGGCGGAGATGTCCCGCTCGGTCAGCGCCCGGCCGATCCAGCCCTCGTTCGGCGTCTGCTCGGGCTGGCCGGTGTGCCAGATCTCGGTCGCGCGGAAGTGGCTGAAGTCGGGGTTGTCGTAGCCGACCCCGTTGACGACCGCGAGGTTCCCCGCCTCGAGCTGGCCGAGGAAGGGGCGTAGCGCCGGGTGCAGCCCGAGCTCGTCGTCGACGTCGAGCACCTGCCGGCGGTCGATGCCGAGGGTCGGGCGCAGCGCGCGGTAGGTCGGGTGGGCGTAGGGGATCACGGTGTTCAGGCCGTCGTTGCCCCCGTTGAGGTGCAGGAGGACGAGCGTCTTCGCCTCCGCGGCCGGCTCGTCGGCGTAGAGCCCGCGCGGCAGGGCGAGCACCAGGCCGCTCGCCAGGGCGCGGGTCAGGAAGCTGCGGCGGTTCAGGGCCATCGGACGTCCTCCGGGATCAGCAGAGTTGGAATTCAGGGGAGCCGAGCAACAGCCCGACCCGCTCGCGGGACGACAGGCCCTCGAGCGCCTCGCGCAGGAGCGCGGGCACCTGCCCGTCCAGGGCGACCGTCTCGAGCTGGGCGACGGCCGCCATCGGGGTCTGCCCGGCGAGCCGGCTGGCGACCCGCAGGCGCTCGACGACGCCGGCGCTCGACAGCCAGGTCGCCCCGGAGGGCCAGCCCTTGACCGAGGGCGGCCGGAACAGGATCTGCCCCATCGCGTCGAGGGCGCCGTGCACCCAGGTCGGGACGGTCGAGAAGCCGGCCGCACGCAGGCTCGAGACCGCGAGCTCGACCGGGCTCTTGACCAGGCAGCGCCAGCGCGCGCGGTCGCGGAAGGCCGGGGCGAGGAACAGCGCGCGCAGGGTCGCGGTCAGGTCGCCGCCGTTGTCGCGGAAGGTCGTGGCGAGGCCGTCGATCTCTTCTTCTGTCGGGTCCGGGTGCGAGAAGAAGCGCAGCAGCTGACCGGCGATGAAGCGATGGCAGGCGGGCAGGGCGACGAGGATGTCGACGACGTCGGCGCCGTCGAAGCTCCCGGTCTGGCCGTGGATGGTCTTCGTGCCCTCGTCGTGGAACTCCGGCCGGAAGCGGAAGCTGTGGTGACGGCTGCCCCAGCCGGTGAAGGCCCGCGCGATCTCGCGGATGTCGGTCTCGGTGTAGTTGCCCCGCCCGAGGGAGAACAGCTCCTGCAGCTCGCGGGCGTAGTTCTCGTTCGCCTGGCCCTTGCGGTTGGAGTTCCCATCGAGCCACCGGATCATCGCGACGTCGCGCGAGACGCCGAGCAGCAGCTCGCGGAAGCGTCCGCCCGCCATCCGCCGCAGCAGGCGGTACTGTTGCCACATCAGCGCCGGGTCGCGGACCTTGACGTTCGAGGTCGCGAAGTGGCCGTGCCAGAAGAAGGCGAGCTTCTCGGCCAGCGGCGCCGCGCCCGCGACCATGCGCTCGAGCCAGAGCTGCTGGATCGCGCCGGGCTCGTAGACGTCGAAGCCGAGGGGATCCTCCGGAGGCGCCTCGGACAGCGCCCCGAGCAGCCGCTCGACCAGCTCTTCGTAGGGCAGCCCGCTCCAGGCCGCGTGGCTGGCGGGGGAGTGGCCGAAGCCGGCGCGCCGCATCAGGTGGGCGTTGGCTTCCGGCCCGGTCAACAACTCGGCCATCGCGCGTCCTCCGCCAGCTTTCCTCCACTATAGCGGCGCCGGCGCGAAGGGGACAAGGCGTCGGTCGGATCGCGATCGAGGTCGGTATCCTTCCGAAACGGAATCGGAATCGGAATCGGCTCCCCCCTCACTCCCCCCCGAGCGCCCGCTTCAGCCTTCCGAACAGGCGCCCGGCCAGCCCGGGCTTCGCGTCCTGCTGGCGCTGCTCGCACAGGCTGGCGAGCTGGGCGAGGGTCGCGGTCGCGAAGTGGCGCACCTCGAGCTGTACGCCGAGCTGCGACTCGATCCGGGCCGCGCACTCGATCGCGAGCAGGGAGTGGCCGCCCGCGTCGTAGAAGTTGTCGCTCGGCCCGACATCGATGCCGAGCAGCTCGCGCCACAACGCCCCGAGCTGTCGCTGGGTCTCCCCCTGCAGGGGCGGTCGCGGGCGCGCGGGGAGGGGCTCGAGCGTGCGCAGGGCGTCCCGGTCGAGCTTGCCGCTCGCGGTGCGGGGCAAGGTGGCGACGCGCTCGACGGAGGCGGGCAGCATCGCCGCGGGCAGCCGCTCGGCCAGCCGGGCGCGCAGGTCGCCGACGGGCTCGCCGACCACCCAGGCGCCGAGCCGCGGCGGCCCGTCGAGCAGGGCCGCCGCCGCGTCGCGCACGCCGGGGCAGGCGCGCAGCGCGGCCTCGATCTCGCCGAGCTCGATGCGCACGCCGGCGAGCTTGACCTGGCGGTCGCGCCGGCCGTGGAACGCGAGGTTGCCGTCGCTGCGCCAGCGGACGAAGTCGCCGGTCCGGTACATCCTCCCCTCGCCGGCGAAGGGGTCGGGCAAGAAGCGCGCCGCGGTCTCCTCCGGGTCCCCGAGGTAGCCGTCCGCGAGGGCGGGCCCCGCGATGTACAGCTCGCCGACCAGCCCCCGCGGCAGCAGCGCGCCTTCGTCGTCGAGGATGTAGAGGCGCACGTTGGCGCGGGGCGGCCCGAGGTGCGCCGGGCCGTCGCCCGCGGTCCGGCCGTCGAAGAAAGAGACCGCGATCGTCGCCTCGGTCGGCCCGTAGCCGCTCAAGATCGCGACGTCCGGAAGGGCTGCGCGGACCTGGGCGAGCAACCCGGTCTCGAACACCTCCCCGCCGCTGGTCACCATCCGCAAGCGTGGCAGCCCTTCCGGAGGCAGGACGGCGAGGAACAGGCGCAGCAGGGACGGCACCAGGCACATGTGCTCGACGTCGTAGCGCGCGACGTGGCGGGCGAGGCCGTGCAGGTCGGACACCCCCGAGGCAGGCGGAAGCACCACCGTGCCGCCGGTGCTCAAGGGCACGAACAGCTCCCAGACCGAGTCGTCGAAGCTGATCGAGGCGGCGAGCAGGACCCGTCCTCCGGGAAGCGAGACCGCGGTCCGCCGCCAGTCGAGCTGCTCGACGATCGCGCGGTGGGGGATCGCCACCAGCTTCGCGGCGCCCGTCGAGCCGGAGGTCGGCATCACGTAGGCGCGGTCGTCGACCTCGGCGGCGCAGTCCTCCTTCGCCAGCCCCGGCCCTTCCCCGGGCTCGAAGTCCAGGCGCGGGGTGGCGGCCGGCAGGAGCGCCTCCAGCGCCGGGCCGACGAGCACCGCGCAGGGGCGCGCGCGCTCACACAGCGAGGCGATCCGCGCCGCCGGCTGGCGGGCGTCCAGGGGAAGCCACGCCGCGCCGGTCTTCAGGGTCGCGAGCACGCCCGTGACGAAGTCGCGGTCGGGGGCGGAGAGGATGCCGACCACGCGCCCCGGCCCCGCCCCGCGCTCCTGCAAGCGCGCCGCCAGCCGGCAGGCGCGGCGGTCCAGGGCGCCGTAGGAGAGCACGCCGCCGAGCCCGTCGAGGGCGGGTCGCTCGGCGTGCTCGGCGGCGCAGCGCTCGAAGTCGCGGTGCAACAGGGAGGCGCGCATCTCCCGTCGGGGGCCGCGGCCGAGGGCGAGCACCGCCTGGCGCTCCTCCTCGGGCAGCCAGGGCAGGCGCTGCACCGGCCGCGCGGGAGCCTCCAGCGCGGCCTCGAGCAGCCGCCGGTAGCGCTCCGCCAGGGCCTCGATGGTGCCCGCCTCGAAGAGCTCGATGGCGTAGTCGAAGGTGCAGAGCAGCCCGCTCGGACCCGTCTCGACGTCCAGGCTGAGGTCGAGGCCCCCGATCAGCCCCGGGTCGAAGTCGGCGACCTCGAAGCGCACGGCGCCGTCGGTGCGCAGCACGCGCGCGTGGTTGCGCAGCTGAAAGAGCACCTGGAACAGCGGCCAGCGGCCGGCGTGGCGCGCCGGACGCAGCGCCTGCACCAGGCGGTCGAAGGGCACGAGCTGGTGGGCGAGGGCTCCCAGGGTGGCCTCGCGCACGGCCGCGAGCAGGGCGTGGAAGGACATCCCCTCGTCGATGCGGGTGCGCAGCGCGACGATGTTCATGAAGCAGCCGATCAGCCCCTCGGTCTCGGTGCGGGTGCGCCCGGACACCGGCGTGCCGAGCACGACGTCGCGCTGGCCGGCGGTGCGTCCGAGCAGCGCGCCGAAGCCCGCGAGCAGCACCATGTACAGGGTCGCCCCCGCCTCGCGGCCGAGCTTCTCGAGCCGGCGCGCCAGGGAGGAGGGCAGCAGCAGGCGGCAGCGGCCCGCCCGGTAGCTCGGCTGCGGGGGTCGCGGATGGTCGAGGGGCAGCGCGAGCGACGGGCAACCGGCGAGCTGCTCGCGCCACCAGGCCAGCGCCTGCTCGCGTTCGCCTGCCCGGCCCGCCTGCCAGGCGGCGACATCGGCGACCTGCAGGGGTAGCTCCGGCAAGGGGTCGCCGGCGTAGAGGGCCGCGAGCTCACGCACCAGCACGCCCTCGGACCAGCCGTCGAAGACCAGATGGTGGAAGACCAGGAACAGCGCGTGCTCGGCCTCGTCCAGGCGGTAGAGCCAGGCCCGTACCAACGGCCCGGAGCCGAGCGCGAACGGGGTCCGCCCGTCGCGCACCGCGCGCTCGTGCAGGGCGGCGTGGCGGGCCTCCCGCGGCAGCCCGCGCAGATCTTCGCAGGGCAGCATCAGGAAGCTCGCGCCCTCGACCGCGACCGGCCGGCCGGGTGCCTCCTCGGGGAAACCGCAGAGCAGCCCCCGGTGGCGCTCGAGCAGCGCCCGCAGCGCGTCCTTGAGCTTCCCCGCGTCGAGCCGGCCGGTCAGCCGCAGCAGCAGCGGCCGATGCAGGAGCGGGGCCTCGGGGGCGAGCCGGGCCATGATCCAGAGCCGGCGCTGGGCCTCGCTGAGCGGAGCCGGGCCGGTCTCGGTCCGCGGGGTGAGCGGCGCCTCCGCCTGCTCCGGGGCGGCGGCGAGCAGCCGCGCCTGGGCGGCGACGGTCGGCGCCTCGAACAGGGCGAGCACGTCGAGCTCCCGGCCGAAGGCGGCGCGGAGCCGGGCGACGAGCAGGGTGGCGAGCATCGAGTCGCCGCCGGCGGCGAGGAAGTCCTGCTCGGCGCCGACCTCGTCGCGCTCGAGAACTTCCCGCCACAGCGCCGCGACCCGCTCCTCCGCCTCCCCCTCCGGCGCCCGTCCCGGTTCCTCCACCACCTCCTCCGCGGCCAGCCCGAGCTGGGCGGCGAGGCCGATGCGGCGGAGCTTCCCCGTTGGTCCCTTGGGGATCGCGTCGAGGAAGACGATGCGCCGCGGCACCTTGAACGCCGCCAGGGTCTCCCCGCAGAAGGCCCGCAGCGCGGCCGCCTCGACCTCTGCCCCGGCGCGCAGCACCACCGCCGCCGCGACGTCCTCGCCGAGCCGGGGGTCGGGCAGCGCGAAGCACACCGCCTGGGCGACGGCCGGATGGGCGAGCAGCCGCTCGTCGATCTCGCGCGGGGAGATCTTCTCGCCGCCGCGGTTGATGATCTCCTTGATGCGCCCGGTCAGGAACAGGTAGCCGTCCGCGTCCAGGCGCCCCTCGTCGCCGGTGCGGAACCAGCCGTCCGTGAAGGCCGCGGCGTTCGCCGCCGGATTCTCGACGTAGCCGTTCGTCACCCCCGGGCCCCGGATCACCACCTCGCCGACCTCTCCGACGCCCGCCTCGCCGCCGTCGGCCGCGAGCACCCGCAGCTCCGGACCGGCCGAGGGACCGACCGAGCCCGGCTTGCGCACCCCTGGCGGCAGCGGATTGCTCGCCATCTGGTGGCTCGCCTCGGTCATCCCGTAGCTCTCGATCACCGGCGCTCCGAACACCCGCTCGAGCGCCGCCATCACGGTCGGCGGCATCGCGGCCGAGGAGGAGCGCAGGAGCCGCAGCGGGCGCGTCGCGAGCAGGGCGGCGTGCGCCTCGGCGCGGGCGAGCAGCGCCTGGTACATCGTCGGCACGGCGCTGGTCCAGGTCGGCGTGAAGTCCTCGATCCAGGCGAAGACGCGCGGCGCGAAGAAGCCGGGCGGGCACACCACCGAGCCGCCCGCGAGCGCCGACGACAAGAGCGCGCCGATCAGGCCGTGGATGTGGAACAGCGGCATCAGCTCGAGGCAGCGGTCCTCCCGCTCCAGGCCGAGGGTCGCCCCGATCGCGCGGGCCGAGGCGCACAGGTTGCGCTGGCGCAGGGGCACGAGCTTCGGCCGCGCGGTCGTGCCGCTGGTGTGCAGGAGCAGCGCGACGTCGTCCGCCGCGCAGGCCCCGTCGGCGCTGGCCGGGCGGCCGGTCGCCCCGCGCAGGCGGAAGGCCCCGGCGGCGGCCTGGGGGAAGAGCTCGAGCACGGGGATCCCGCGCTGGCCGGCGACCGCCCGCGCCGCCGCGGCCTCGCCGGGGGGGACGACCAGGGCGGCCGGGGCGAGGTCGCTGAGGTAGAAGTCGAGCTCCGCCTCGCGGTAGGCCGGGTTGAGCGGCGCGAAGGCGGCGCAGGAGGCCAGGGTCAGGAAGGCGCCGGCGGCGTCCGGCCCCTGCGGCAGCACGCAGGCGAGCCGGTCGTTCCGCCCGATGCCGAGCGCCCGCAGCCCGCTCCGCACGCGCCGCAGCTGGGCGACGAGGGCGTCGCGGCTCAGGACCTCGCGGTCCGGGGCGAGCAGGGCGGGGGCGTGGGGATTCTCCCGGGCCCGCGCGGCCAGACCTTCCGCGATCGTCATCGTGCCTCCGCAGGGCCCGCGAAGCGTCTCCGCATCCAGGCGCCGATCTCCGCCAGCAGGCGGCGCTGGCTCCACAGCTGGGAAAAAGTGTGGTTGCTGCCCGCGATGCGGACGAGCTCGAAGTCCGCGCGCCGCCGCATCCACCACAGCCCGGGCCCGAGGGCGGCGCGCAGGTAGTCGAGCCCCTCGTCCGCCTCGGCGTGCAGCTGCAGCACCGGCCCGCGGCCGAGCGCCCGGAGCATCCTCCGCGCCGCCCGACCCCAGCCGGGCAGCAGGTCGCCGGCCCGGAGCTGGCGGCCGATGCGCCCGATCCGGCCGAGGTCCGCGTCCCCGGCGAGCAGCGTGTCGCGGGCACGGGTGGCGAAGCTGCTCGCCAGGCTCAGGCGCAGGCCGTGGCCGACGAGCGCCCGCAGCTTCAGCCCGGCCGCCGGCCCCTCGTGCAGGTGGCCGCGCGGGTTGATCAGGGCGAGGCCGGCGACCCGCGGCTCGACGAGGGCGATGCGGAAGCCCTGCCGGGCCCCCATGCAGACCCCGAGCAGCACGGCCCGTCGGCAGCCGAGCACCTCGATCGCCGCCCGGGTCTCGAGGATCGCCGCCTCGTCGGCGGTGCGTCCGTCGGTGCGCGGCGCGCTGTCGCCGACGCCGGAGAAGTCGAAGCGCAGGCAGGGGAAGCCCGCCGTCGCGAGCTCCCGCGCCAGCCGCACGTACAGCCGGTAGTGCCCGACCCGTGGGGCGAGGCCGCTGTCGAGGAAGACGCAGCCGACCTCCGCCGGGCGCGGCGCGCTGTGGAGCACGCCGATCAGCGCCGGCGCCCCTTCGGCGGTGAACTCGACGACCCGCTCGCTCACCGCAGCTCCTCGTCGAGCCAGGCGACGCAGCGCCGCAGCAGCGAGGGCCGCGGCACGGCGCCGCGGAAGCTCTCGTACCAGCGCCACAGGGCGGGATCCGGACGCCGCTCGAGGCGCGCTCCGAGGTGTTCCGCCACCTTCCCCAGGGGCAGGGCGGGGTCGGTCTCGAGCACCAGGCAGGGCGGCGTGGAGGCGGCGTCGGCGCACAGGTCGAGGGCCTCGACTCCCGCGAGCAGCCGCGGGCTCCAGTCGAAGCCGAGCAGCTCGCCCGGCTCGGGCGGGCCGCCGCGCACGTGGGCGGTCGCGAGCATCCGCTGCTGCTCCCGACGCAGGCCCGCGAGCCAGGCCTCGCCGTCGGCGACCGGATCCCACAGGAGCAGCGCCGCGACGTCGCTGCGCTCGGCAGCCAGGCGGCAGGCCAGGCTGGCGCCGAGCCGCAGGCCGAGCAGGCCGATGCGTGCGCAGCCGGCCATCCGCACCAGGGCGTCGGCGGCCCGGCGCAGGTCCTCGCTCCAGGTCTCGAGGTCGGCGTCGCAGAAGTCTCCGGCCGCGTCGCCGGTGCCGCGGAAGTCGAAGCGCAGCACCGCCAGCCCGCGGCCGGCGAGCTGTTCGCACAGCCGCCGCAGGGGACGGTGGAAGCGCAGCCCACCCGGCCCCGGAGGCGGGCAGACCAGCACCCCCGGGCGCCCCCGGCCCGGATGGAAGCGCGCGAACAGCTGCGCGTCGGGCGGGCCCAGGAAGGTCGCGCTCATGCCGGGCTGCCCGTCCGTGCCTCCGCCGCCCGCCAGGCCTGCCAGACACGCAGCGCCTGGCGCACCGTCTCGACGTGGATCGCGACGATCTCCGCGACCTCGGGGCAGTAGCCGCCCCCCATCGTCACCGCGACCGGCACGCCGGCAGCGCGGCACAGCGACAGCACGAGCGCGTCGCGGCGCCGCAATCCGTCGCGGCTCAGGGCCAGGCGGCCGAGCCGATCACCGACGTAGGGGTCGGCGCCGGCGTTGTAGATCACGAGCCGGGGCCGGCTGCGGGCGAGGCTTTCGCGCACGCCGTCCTCGAGCGCCCGCAGGTAGGCGCGGTCCTCGGTGCCATCGGGGAGGCCGATGTCCAGGTCGCTCGAGGCCTTGTGGAAGGGGAAGTTGCGGGCGCCGTGGATCGAGAACGTGAAGACGCGCGGCTCGTCGGCGAAGATCTCCGCGGTGCCGTTGCCCTGGTGGACGTCGGCGTCGAGCACCGCGACCCGCTCGAGCCCTTCCTCCAGCAACACCCGCGCGGCGACCGCCGCGTCGTTGAACACGCAGTAGCCCTGGGCCCGGCCCCGGGATGCGTGATGGGTGCCGCCGGCAAGGTTGACCGCCACCCCCTCGCGCAGGGCCGCCCGGCAGGCGGCCAGGGTGCCTCCGACCGAGCGCCGCGAGCGCTCGACCAGGGCGGGGGACCAGGGGAAGCCCAGCCGTCGCACCTCCTTCTCGTCGAGCGCGCCGTCGACTACCCGGCGCAGGTATTCCGTGTCGTGGGCGAGGGCGAGCGCCGCGTCGTCGGCGGCGGGCGGCCGGCCGATCTGGTCGGGCCGCAGCACGCCGTCGGCGAGCAGGCTCTCGCGGACGCGCCGGTACTTGTCCATCGGGAAGCGATGGCCCTCCGGCAGGGGCAGGCTGAAGCTGTCGCAGGCGAAGGCTCTCACGCGGGCGGACCCTCGGCCTGCTTCCACAGCTCGAGGATCTTCGGGGCGGCCGGCTCGTTGTGCATGTAGTCCTGGGGCTCGAGGGTGCCGATCTTCCGCAGCCCGCGGACCATGGTCTTGCCGCTGTCCGGGTAGACGCACACCTCATGGGGATGGTTGTAGCCCATCGCGAGGTAGACCAGATCCTCATCGAAGGGGTTGGCGAACTGGTGCGCCTTGCCGCTTCCCGCCGGGCAGGAGACGCAGTCCCCCGCCCGCAGCTCGCGCAGCTCGTCGCCGTAGCGCAGCACCCCGCGGCCGGACAGCACGAAGAACACCTCGTCTTCACGCAGGTGCGCGTGGAAGGGGGCAGCGACCTGGCCGGGAGGGACGCGGGTCTGGTTGACGCCGAGGTGGCCGAGGCGCTCCATCGACGGGGTCAGGACCTTGTAGAAGTGGCCGATCGGCCCGTCGATCTCGCCCTCTTCGGGGGCGTCCTCGACGTTGATCACGTTGTCGGACATCGGCTGGCTCCGTGTGGGGGCCCGGTCCATGATGCGCACCTGGCGGCGGGCGTCAACAGGGAACCGGCGCGGACGGGGCCTCAAGGGTTCTGGGCGTGGGGGTCCGGAGAGGGCGCCGCGTGTTCGCGGCAGAGCTGCTGTGTGTCCTCGGCGCGGAGGGGCTCGCCGGTCAGGCCGCAGCGGGTGCCGTCGGCCTCGCGCCGGAGGTGGCGGCAGCTCGCGCAGACCCCGAACGCGCGCCCGCCGCGCTGGCGCTGGAGCCCGGCCAGCAGCGCGGTGAGTTGCGAGGCCAGGGCCGCCGCGGCGTCCTCTCCGAGCGCCTCGCGCAGCGCCGGCGCCGGAACGGCCTCGCGCAGCAGCCGCTGCCCGGCCGGGGTCGGCCGCAGATGCGATTTGCGGCCGTCCTTGGGGTCGGGTGTGCGTGCGAGCAGCCCTTTGCGCTCGAGCACGCCGACCGTCTGTGACACCGTGCCGCGCGTGATCCCGAGGTACTCGGCGAGGGCTGCCGGGGTGTTGCTGTAGCGGTTGGCCCGGGCGAGGTACGCGAGCGCCTGGACCTGGACCGGCTGCAGCGCCCCGTCGACGCCGCGGGCCTCCGCGCGCAGGACGTTGCCGATCCGCTCCAGCAGCTCGTGCACCCGTCGAAGCTCGTCACCGCTCATGCAGGCCTCCAGTCCATGTGCCCTGCGGACGGAAAATATAATATCGAGGCGAAATGATCTTGTACACGCTCCGCGATGCTGTATCCTTCGGTTGGTGGTATCGAGTCGATACTATTTGTTCTGCACTGCAACCGTTATGAGGAGTGAGATCGATGAGCAAGTTCCAAGCGACCTTCTTCCACGCCGGATGCCCGGTCTGCGTCGAGGCGGAGCAGCAGCTCGCCAGCCTGCTCGACCCGACCCGTGTCGACGTCGAGGTGGTGCACCTCGGCCAGGACAAGGGCCGGATCGCCGAGGCGCGCGAGGCTGGAGTCCAGTCGGTTCCGGCCGTCGTCCTGGACGGGCGGCCGTTTCACATCAACTTCGGCGCGTCGCTGGCAGACCTGAGCTGAGATGCGCCTCCCCGGCTTCGGGCCGGACCCTCCGAAGCCGGGGGGGGCGAGGGCACGAGGCAGCGAGTGCAGCGGAGAGCGGAGCGCGGAGAGCGGGCGTCACAACACCCCCGAGGACAACAGGATCAGCAGCCCGACGGCGACCGCCCCGAGCAGGAGCACCAGCCACAGCCCGCCGCCCTTCTTGCCCGTGGGCCGGCTCCGGTGCGTCCGGCGCTTCTTCCGCGCCCGCAGCTCTCCCGACTTCGTGGTCGCCGCGAGCCTCGCGCTCGCCGGCAGCTTGCCGCTCGCCGGCCGGCCTCCGACCCGGCTGCTGGCGCGTTTGCGCCGGCTGCCGGGGCGCTTGGTGCGCGCGGTGCGCAGCTTCCGCGAGCGGGTCACGGCGGCCCGGCTCTCGCCGGATGCGTGGCCGATGCCGGCGAGGTCGGCGAGGACGTTGGCGAGCTCTTCCCCGTCGCGGTAGCGCTGGCCCGGGTCCTTGGACAGGAGGCGCCCGACGATCGTCTCCATCGCCGGGGAGATGTCCGGGCGCTTCTCCCGCACCGGGTCGGCGGTCTGGTTGATGTGCATCGCCATCATCTCGCGGGCCCGCACGGAGCGGAAGGGCGGGGAGCCGGTCAGCATCTCGTACAGGGTGCAGCCGAGGCCGTAGTGGTCGGTCTGCGGCGTGACGCTGTCGCTGTTGCGGCACTGCTCCGGCGCCATGTACGGCAGGCTGCCGACGACCTTGCCCGCCGAGTCGAGGGCCTGCGCGCCCCCTCCGCGGGCCAGGCCGAAGTCGCAGATCTTGACGTCGCCGGTCGCGGTGCGGAGGAGGTTCGCCGGCTTGATGTCGCGGTGGACGATGCCGCGCCCCCCGAGCATCGCCAGGCCGCCGGCGACCTGGTAGGCGATGCGCGCGGCGACCCGTTCGTCGAGGCAGACCTTGTCCGCCAGCATGTCCTGCACCGAGCCCCCGCCGAGGTACTCCATCGCGATGTACATCTGGTCCTCGTGGCGGAAGACGTCGAAGATCTGCACGATCGCCGGGTGGCTCA
>JAUIEM010000257.1 GCA_030428695.1 bacterium | reverse complement strand
AGAGTTCTTGTTGGTCACACTTGACAAGTCGGGCAAGCACTTTTCGCCGACGACACGCTACGAAGACTACGCGATCAGCGAGCGCCTCTTCCACTGGCAGACGCAGTCGGCCTCGGGTCGCAACAGCACGACAGGCCGGAACTATATCGATTCCCCCGAAAACGGCTGGAGCTTCGAGCTCTTCGTCAACTTACGTCCAGGCCAACCCTACGCCTACCTGGGGCCCGGAGTGCGCCAGAGCGACGAAGGCGATCGGCCGATCAGCATCGTTTGGCGCCTCGAGCACCCGATCCCGGGCTGCCTCCTCGACGACTACACGAGCCTCGCCGCCGCCTGACCTACCCCCGCTGCCGCTCCAACAGCCGCCGGTACACCCCCTCCTCCTCCATCAGCCGCGCGTGCAGCCCGCGCTGCACGATCCGCCCGGCCTCGACGACGAGCACCTGGTCTGCGTCCTTCACCGTCGACAGGCGGTGGGCGATGATCAGGGTCGTGCGGTTCTGCATCAGCCGCTCGAGCGCCTCCTTGACCAGCGCCTCGCTCTCCGCGTCCAGGGCGCTGGTCGCCTCGTCGAGGATCAGGATGCGCGGGTCCTTCAGCACCGCCCGCGCGATCGCGACCCGCTGCTTCTGCCCGCCGGAGAGCTGGACGCCGCGCTCGCCTACCGCCGTCGCATAGCCGTCGGGGAAGTCCTCGATGAAGCCGGCGGCGTTGGCGGCCCGGGCGGCGGCGTGGACCTCCTCGAGGCTGGCCTGGGGGCGGCCGTAGCGGATGTTCTCGGCGATGCTGGTCGAGAACAGGATCGGCTCCTGGGCGACGACGCCGATCTGCTCCCGCAGCCAGGACGGATCGAGCTCCGTCAGCGGCACCCCGTCGAGCAGCACCCGCCCGGCGTCCGGATCGTAGAAGCGCGAGATCAGCGCCGCGATCGTCGACTTCCCACCCCCGGACGGACCGACCAGGGCGACCGCCTCGCCCGCTTCGAGGACCAGCGAGAGCTCCCGCAGCACCGGCACGTCCGGCCGCGTCGGGTAGGCGAAGCCGACCGCCTCGAAGCGGACGCGCCCCTCGAGCGCGGGCAGCACCCGCCCGCCGCGGGTCGGGATGGAGGGCGCCCGCTCGAGCAGGCCGAAGACCCGCGCCGCGGCGCCGCTCGCGCGCATGAAGTCGGCCCACAGGCCGCCGAGGGCACCGAGGGAGAAGGCGACGATCAGGGTGTAGAGGATGAAGCTGGTCAGCTCGCCGACGCTCATCGCCTCGTCGAGCACGAGCCGCCCGCCGTACCACAGCACGCTCGCGACCGCCCCGTAGGCGGCGATGGAGGCGGCGGCGCTGAAGATCCCGGTCGCGACGGCGCGGCTCTGGGCGAGCCCGAGGGCCTTCCGCACGGCGCGGGCGTAGCGGCCGGCCTCCTGGTCCTCGCGGGCGAAGGCGCGGACGGTGCGGATGCCGGCCAGGCTCTCGGCGGCGACCTCGCTGCTCCCGGCGAGGGCGTCCTGCACATCCTTAGACAGCCGCCGGATCCGCCGCCCGTAGATCACCGCCCCGAGCGCGACGGGAGGCACGACGACCAGCATCACCAGCGTCAGCGCCGGCGAGGTGTAGAACAACAGGGCGAGCCCGCCGACGACCATCGCGAGGGAGCGCAGGCCGACCGACACCTGGGAGCTGACCGTGCCCTGCAGCACGGTGGTGTCCGAGGCGAGGCGGTTGAGCAGCTCGCCGCTGCGGCGGCCGTCGAAGAAGCCGATCTCCTGCACGACCAGCTGGGCGAACAGCCGCTCCCGCAAGCGGGTGACGATGCGTTCGCCGGCGTAGGTGAACAGCACGTGGCGCAGGCCGATCGCTACGCCCTGGACGACGAAGATCCCGAGCATCGTCAGCGCGGCCCGGTCGATCGCCTCGCGTCCGCCGTCGGCGGTCAGGGCGCCGTCGATCAGGAAGGCGATCGCCTGGGGATAGGCCAGGCCCATGCCGCTGCCGATGACGAGGAACAGGCTCGCGAGCGCGAGGGTGCGCCACTCGGGCAGGGACAGGCGCAAGAGCTTCCGGAAGGAGGCGGGGGAGTCTGCGGAGGCGCTCGGCATCAGTCCTCCGACGTCAGCCAGCCCTTGCGATAGAAGTACACCAGCATGCCGAGGGTGATCAGGAACATCACCGCCAGGCAGGTGATGTACCCGTACTTCCAGCGCAGCTCCGGCAGGTTCCAGGAGCGGGTGGTGTCGAAGTTCATGCCGTAGAGGCCGGTGACGAAGGTCAGGGGCAGGAAGATCGAGCCGATGACGGTCAGCAGCTTCATCACCTGGTTCATGCGGTGGCTGGCCAGGGACAGCTGCAGGTCGATCAGCGACACGGCGATCTTGCGGTAGCTCTTGACCAGGTCGAGCAGCTGCACGGAGTGGTCGTAGACGTCGCGCAGGTAGATGCGCGTCTTCGGCCGGAAGAACGGCGACTCGTCCCGGCGCATCGACTTCAGCATCGCCCGCAGCGGAAACAGCGAGCGCTCGAGGGTGATCAGGTCGCGCTTGATCGCGTGCACCCGCTTGACCACGCTGCTGCCGGTGCCCTCGAGGATCTTGTCCTCGAAGCGCTCGAGCAGGAGGTTGTACCCCTCGAGCACCGGGAAGTAGTTGTCGACGACCGCGTCGAGCATCGTGTAGGCGAGGTAGTCGGCGCCTTCGGTGCGGATCTGGCCGATGTTGTGGCGGATGCGCTCGCGCACCGGGTGCAGGCAGTCGCCGGGGATGCCCTCCTGGAAGCTCAGGGCGTAGTTGGCGCCGAGCACCAGGCTGAGCTGCTCGGTGTCGAGGTCGTGGCGGGCGTCGACCATGCGGGTGACGAGGAACAGGTAGTCGCCGTAGCTCTCGATCTTCGCGCGCTGGTGGGCGTGGGCGACGTCCTCGAGGACGAGGGGGTGGATCGAGAACATGCGCCCGATCTCCTCGAGGATCTTCGGGTCGCCGAGGCCGTCGATGTTCACCCAGGTCACGGAGTACGAACGCAGGAACTCGGTGATCTTCACCAGGTCCGCGTGGGTGTGCAGGAGCGCCTCCTCACAGCCCTCCGGCCCGTAGCCGAGCAGCCGGATCTCCGGCCGCGGGGCGCCCTCCTCGACGGTGATGGTGCCCGGCGGGGCGCCGGGGCTCTCGGTCCGGCGGATGCGGTCCTTCGCGTCGGGATCGGTCATGCGCGGCTCCGGCAAGCTGACGCAGGAGCTTAGCGGACCGGAAAGCCACGGACAAGCCGGTGCTCGCGACGGGCATGCGGGATTTCTCCCCACGCGATCGGCGTCGGGAGTCGGCGTGGAAGCGAAGCAGACGTTCCTTTCCTCTGCGCTTCCCCTTTCCCCCGGCCCTGCCCCCGCTGCGCCCCGGCGCTATACTGGACATCCCTCCGGCCCCCGGAACGCCATGGACCTCGACCCGACCGTCCAGAAGCGCTGGGCCGCGCTCCTCGAGAGCTGCGGCGAGACGCTGGACAGCGCCGACACGCTGACGACCTACCGGCCGTGGGATTCGGACGCCGGGGGCAGCGGGGGCTCCGGGCGCTTCGTCGTCCCGACCCGGCGCTTCCTGCCCCAGGGCTTGCTCGGGCGCGGTGGGATGGGGATCGTGCGCGAGGCCCGCCAGGCCAGCCTCGGCCGTCTGGTCGCGGTCAAGACCCTGCGGGAAGACCTGGTCTCCGGCCCGAAGCGGCGCGCGCAGTTCCTCGCCGAAGCCCGCATCCACGGCCAGCTCGAGCACCCGAACATCGTGCCGGTGCACGACCTCGACAGCACCGAGGACGGGGCGCCGCTGCTCGCGATGAAGCGGGTCGACGGCGCGACCTGGAGCGCGGTGCTGCGCGAGGGCAAGCGCGACCTGCTGTTCCACCTCGAGGTGCTGCTGCAGGTCTGCAACGCGGTCGCCTACGCCCACAGCCACGCGATCGTGCACAACGACCTCAAGCCCTCCAACGTCGTGCTCGGGCCGTACGGCGAGGTGCTGGTGATGGACTGGGGGCTCGCGGTCAGCTGCGCCGACGAGCCCGGTGGCCTGCGCCATCGTTCGGCCCTGCGCGGGCCCTGCGGGACCCCGGGCTACGTGCCTCCCGAGCTCGCGGCGGGGCGGGGGGAGGATGTCTCGCCGCGCACCGACATCTACCTGCTCGGCGGCATCCTCTACCGGCTGCTCGCCGGCCGCCCCCCGCACGGCGGCAGCTTCCTGCAGGCCCTGGTCGCCTCGACCCGCGGGAACCTGCCGAAGTTCGAGGAGAGCTGGCCGGAGGGGCTGCGGAGGATCAGCCGCCGGGCGCTCGCCCCCGATCCGGCGGAGCGCTACCCGGACGTGGCGAGCTTCCAGCAGGAGCTGCGCGCCTGGCTGCGCCACCGCGAGAGCCTGCAGCTGAGCGACGGCGCCCGGAGCCTGCTCGACGCCTGCGAGGAGCGCGCCGGGCGCGCCGACCTCGACCTCGAGGCGCGCACCGAGCTGTACGACGACTTCGCCGCCGCCGTCGCCGGCTTCCACGAAGCGCTGCGGCTGTGGGAAGAGAACCCGGACGCCCGGGCGGGGGAGCGCCGCGCCCGCGCCCGCTACGCCGAGACCGCGCTCGCCCAGGGCGACCTGCTGCTCGCCCGCAGCCAGGCGGCCAAGCTCGGCCCCGAGGCGCCGCTGCTCGGGAAGATCGCCCGCGCGGTCCGCCGCCAGTCCCGCGATCGCTGGCTGCGGCGGGGGCTCGCGGTCGGCCTCGCGCTCTCGCTGCTCGTCGTGTTCGGGGGGCTGAGCTGGGCGCTGACGGTGTACGACGGGCTGCTCGCGGAGATCTCCGCCAAGAACGCCGCGATCGCCGCCGAGAAGCGGGAGGCCGAGCGCCAGGAGGCCTTCGCGCGGGAGCGGGGGGAGATCGCGGCGCGGAGCTTCCAGCTGCTGACCACGGAGATCAAGGACAAGCTGCTCCTCCAGCTCGGCGACGCCCGGGCCTACGCCCTCGCCCAGGAGATGCTCGCCGCCGCCCGCGCCGGCTGGCAGCAGCTGCTCGAGACCGAGCTGGCCCGCGACGAGGTCTCCCGCGGCAGCGCCCTCGCCCTGCTCGCCCTCGGCGACCTCGAGCGGCGCATGGGGGAGCACCAACAGGCGATCGAGCACTTCGAAGAGGCCGGGGCGCGCTTCGCCCGCCTGCGTTCCACACCGGGCGCCGACACCCTGGAGATGGGAGTGCGCTGGCGCGAGACGCGGACCCGCCTCGCCGATGTGCTGATCGCGCTCGAGCGGGTCGGCGAGGCGGTCCCGCTGCTCGAGGAGGTGCTGGCCGACACCGCCGGGGACATCGGGCCGTCGGCCCGGGTCCAGCGCGCCCAGGTGCTGCTCGCCCTCGCCAGCACCCACGTGCTCAGCGGCCGGCTCGACGCAGCGGAGCGGGTCTGCCGCGAGGGGCTGGCCCTGCAACGTGAGCTCGTCGCGCTCGAGGCGCGGGGCTCGACGCTGCTGACCCTGTCGGTGTTCGAACGCACCTTGAGCGGGCTGTTGTTGCGCCGGGGGAAGACCGACGAGGCGAAGACGCATCTCGCCCGCGCCGAAGAGCTGCAGCGCGGGCTGTTGCGCAGCGACTCCCTGTCCGCGAGCCTGCGCTCCGAGCTCGCCCAGACCCTGGGCGAGCGCGCCAAGCTGCACAACGCGCGGCGTGAGGACGCGGCGGCGGAGGAGGCGGCGCGCGAGGCGGTCGCGATCCGTCGGCCGCTGGTCGAGGCGAATCCCCTCGCGTTGCAGGGCCTGCAGCGCTACCTGCAGAACAGCCTCGAGCTCGCGAAGACCTTCATCGACCGCGGCGATCTGGGGGCGGCGCGGAAGCTGTACGACGAGGTCCTCGCCGCCCGCACCACCCTGTTCGAGCGCGACCCCGACGACCGCTCCGCCCGCCGCGCCCTGGCCGACGTCCACATGCACGTCGCCGCCCTGTACGAGCGCGAGAAGGACTTCCCGCAGAGCCGCTTCCACCTCGAACGCCAGCTCGCCCTGCACGCGGAGCTGCTGCGCAGCGACACCGGCAACGTGCAACTCCAGCGCCGGGTGATCAGCGCCCGGCTGAACCTCGGCCGGCTGCTGAGCCGCTGGGGGGAGCGCGACGCCGCCATCGTCCAGCTCGAGCAGGCCCGGGCGGCGGCGAGGCGGCTGCCCGACGACCCGGTGACGGCGCTGGAGAACCTGCCGGTGCGGCTCGGGGTCGCCCTCGAGCTGTCCGAGCTGCACTGGCTCGACGGCGACCTCGCCCGGGCCGACGCCGTGGCCGGCGAGGCGATCGCGCGGGCCCGGGCGTCGTACGGGCGCCACCCGGAGCTGCCGCGGTCGTGGGAGGATCTCGCGCTGTGCCTCGGCCAGCACCTGCGCATCCTGCTCGACAAGGGCGCCTTCGAGGACGCCGAGGGCTGCGCCCGGGAGCTCGAGGCCCTCGCCCGCCGGCTGTACGCCGAGCAGCCGGAGTCGGTGCGCTCCTGGTCGCTGCTGGCGGACGCCCTGATCGGCCTCGCCGAGCTCGCGCGCTCGCAGCGGGACGGCGCGCGGGCCCTCGAGCAGGCGCGGGAGGCGGTGGAATGGGCCGAGCGCCTCGTCGGGCTCGACGAGGCCGACCTGCTCGCCCGGCGGCAGCTGATGCTCGCCCTCAACCTGCTCGGCGACGCGACCTGGATGGCCGCGCGGCTGGCGGACGCCGAGGCCGCCTTCGCCGAGGCGCAACGCCACGGGGAGGAGCTGCTGGCCGCGTCGCCGGGCAATCCCCAGCTGCGGCGGGAGCTCGCCCAGGTGCTGTCGAGCCGGGGCGAGCTGCTGCGCCGGCTGAACGATCCCGCGGGAGGCTCCTGCCTGCAGGCGGCCGTCGCCCTGCTCGAGGAGCTGTGCGCGGCGGAACCGTCGCGCCTGCGCTACCGGGAAGACCTCGCCCAGACCCGCATCCTGTGGGCGGAGTGGCTCGGCGCGTCCGGTGCGGTCGCCGAGGCGCGCGAGGCCTTCGCCACCGCGCTCGCCACGCAGCGCGCGCTGTTCGAGGCGGGCGCCGCCGACGCCGGGAACGTCGCGATCGCCTTCGACAAGGCCGGCGATGCGGCGCTCGGCTGGTCCGCGCCGGATGAGGCCGCCGAGCACTTCCGCGTCTCCCTCGCGATCCGCGAGCGCGAGCTGGCCGCCCGGCCGGACAGCGTGCAGTGGGGGCGCTGGGTCGCGGTCTCGGTGCAGAACCTCGCCCGGGCGGCGGCGGCGGCGGGGGATCTGCTCGAGGCGCGGCGCCGGCTCGATGACGCGGTCGCGCGGTACGCGGTGCTGGTGCGTGTCGCGCCGCAGCTCGAGCAGGAGCTGTTGATGTTCGAGGGGCAGCAGGACCAGCTCCGCTACCTCTGCTGGCAGCGCGGGCTGTTCCTCGAGAGCGAGGAGGCCCTCCTGACGGGGGAGCGCCCTCCGGAGACCTACGCCGAAGGCGCGATGCTCGGCCTCTTCCTGCTCGAGCAGGAGCACTTCGGCCCCGCCGCGGACGCCTTCCGGGCCGCCTTCCGCCTCGGCCCGCCCGCGGGCGATGACCTGGTCAGCGCCGCCCGCGCGGCCGCCCTGGCCGCTCCGGAGGGGGAAGCGGGCGACGCCCTGCGGCGCGAGGCGGCCGCCTGGCTGGCCGACTTCTTCGGCAGCTTCGAGCGCGCGCTCGCCGAGGCTCCCCCGCCCGAGCGCGCGGCCCTGGCCGCCGACATCGAGAGCGTGCGCCAGACCATCGCGGGCGATCCATCCTTCGCGAGCTTGCGCGGGCTGCCGGAGCTCGACGCGCTGTTCGAATGAGCCCGGTGAATCAAGCGGGGTGAGCGTCGACGCTGTGCGGCGGGTCGCGAAAGGGGGCGTAGCCGGCCGGTCGAGGAGGTGTCGGTTTCGACGAGGTTTCTGTTCCCGGCTGGAAGCTCGATCGCAGGGGACGAGGGAGCGAGCCGAAGGCGCACGCCGCCTGCAGAGCCCGACGGGCGCGGAGCGAGGTTCTACGCTACACTCGATAAACCGCTCTGCGCGCGAGGATTACGTGATGCCAGCGAAGAAAGCGAAGGCCACCGCAAAGAAGACGTCTGCCAAGGGAAAGAAGGCGGCGAAGAAGGCGCCGGCCGGGAAGAAGAAGGCGGCGAAGAGCGCGAAGACCGAGGCAGCAGAGGAAGAGAAGAAGTCTGCGGCGACGAAAAAGTCGACGAAGGCGGCGAAGTCGACGAAGGCCGCCGCCAAGAAGTCCGCGAAGTCTGCGACCAGGAAGTCCGCGAAGAAGGCGACGAAGAAGTCCACCAAGAAGGCTACAGCCAAGAAGACGACGGCGAAGAAGTCCGCTGCGAAGAAGTCCACCAAGAAGGCGGCGAGCAAGGCGAAGAAGTCGACGACGGCCGACGCCAAGAAGTCGACGAAGGCCGACGCCAAGAAGCCGGCCAGGAAGAAGTCGGCGAAGAAGGCCGTCAAGAAGTCTGCCGCGAAGACCGTGACGAAGAAGTCCGCGAAGTCGAAGAAGACCTCGGCGAAGGCGACCGCGAAGAAGAGCGGGTCGACGAAGGCGGGGAAGTCGACCGAGGCGGCCGCGCCCGCGAAGTCCGCCGAGGCCGCGCCGGGCAAGGGCTCCGACGCCGCCCTGCAGACGCTGCGCGAGACCCTGGCCGCCCGGGAGGCCGAGCTCGCCGAGGTACGCGCCCGGGCCCAGGAGGCGTTGCGCGCGGCGGAGTCGGAAGCCCAGACCGCCGAGGCCCTGGCCGCCGCGAGGAAGCAGGCCGACTCCGCGGCGAAGGCGCTCAGCAAAGCGGAGAAACGCGCGGACAAGGCCGAGCAGGCGCGCGACGAGCTCAAGGCGCGGGCGAGCGCAGCGGACAAGGCGCGGGCCCAGGCGGAGAAGCGGGCGGACAAGGCCGAGCAGGCCCTCGACGCGCTCAAGGCGGAGGCGGCCGCCGCCGAGCAGGCCCGGGCCGCGGCGGAGAAGCGGGCGGACAAGGCCGAGCAGGCCCTCGGCTCCGGGAAGAACGACGCGGAGGAAGCGGAGAAGCGGGCGGACACGGCCGAGAAGGCCCTCGCCAAGGCCCAGAAGGAAGCACGGCTCGCCCGTGAGCAGGTGATCGCGGCCAAGGAGCAGGCCCGCCGCGCCGAGAAGTCCCGTGTCGAGGAGGCCGAGGCGCGCGTCCAGGCCCTGCGTGAGGAGAGCGCCGCCCGCGTGCGCGCCGCCCTGCAGGACGGGAAGGAGACCCGCCAGAGGCTCCAGGCCGAGATCGACAGCCTGCGCGCGGAGCGCGACGCGGCGGCGGCCGCCGGCGACGAGCAGCGCGTGGCCCTCGCCGACACCCTCGCCCGCGCCGAGCAGGCCGAGCAGGCCCTGGAGGCGGCCCGCGCCCGGGCGGACGAGGCCGAGGCGAGCGCCGAGCAGGCGGCCGAGCGCGCCCGCGCCGCCGAGCTCGAGGTCGAGGAGCGGGCGGCCGCAGCCCGCGCCGCCGCCGCCTCCGAAGCCTCCGCGGCCCGCGCCGAGGCCGAGGAGCGGGTGCGGGCGGCCGAAGCCGAGGCCGAGGAGCGTGAACGCGTCGCCGAGGCGAGCATCGCGGAGCGCATCCGGAGCGCGGTCGCCGCGAGCGAAGCCCGCGCCGAGGCCCTCCGCGACGAGGCCGCCGAAGAGCTGCGCCGCGCCCGCGAGCAGTACGCCGCCCTCGAAGCCCGCACCGCCGCCGAGCTGCGTGTCGCCCGCGAGGAGCTCGGTCCCGACGCCCGCGAAGAGCTCGCCCGCCTGCGCGCCGAGGCCTCGTCCGCCCGGTCCGAGGTCGCCCGCCTCAAGGTGCTCGCCGAGCAGGAACAGTGGAAGGCCTCGAGCGAGGCCGAGCTCTCCGCCCGCCTGCGCGAGGACAACCAGCGTCTGCAGCAGGAGCTCGACGACCTGCGCTCCTCCCAGACCGCCGTCGCCGAGCTGCGGGAGGTCGCCGAGCGCAGCACCCGCCGCATCGCCCAGCTCGAGCGGGAAGCCGAGGAGCTGCGCCGCCACACCCCCGACGACGGCCCGGTCGCGACCAACCGCGGCGACATCCCCTGCCCGAAGTGCCAGGGACCGATGTACGAGAAGATCGACCGCGGCGTCACCGTCGACGTCTGCGAGAGCTGCGGCGGGGTGTACTTCGACGAGGGTGAGGTCGAGACGATGCTGCGCTCGATGGAGCTCGCGCGCCAGCCATCCGAGCGGGCCCACTGGATCCGGCGCCTGTTCCGGCGGGTGTAGGGGTCGTCGGGAGGGGATCAGGGTTTCGGGGGAAGACGCGCTTCTGCGCAGGACCCGGCCGGCGTAGTCTCGACGTTGCCCTCGAGCCGCCCGACGGCTGCGGCCGCGCCTGGCTCGATCGCCGCGGCGCGGACGAGCGCTTCAGCCCGCTGGGCACCTGGTCCATCTCGCTGGGTCCCCCGTCCACGAGCAGCCCGCCGAACGGCTTCCGAGCAGCGCCGAAGGCTCCAGCCTGCTACACTGGAAACAGGCGCCCGACGGAGAAGAACATGCCCGGACCTTTTCCGGGAATGGACCCCTGGCTCGAGCATCCAGCGCTGTTCCCGAACCTCCATCAGCGACTGATCACCTACGCCAGTGACGCGCTCCAGGCCTTACTCGGTCAGCGCTACTTCGTGTCGATCGGCGAGCGGGTCTTCATCGAGCAGCTCGCCACGCCTCGCACAAGCTACTACCCAGACGTCCATATCGTTGCGCAAGGTCGACGTGGCGGGGGAACTGCCGCAAGTCTGCTCGAGGCCGACGAGCCGACCGTCCTCGAGCTCGAGTCCCACGAGCGGCGTGAAGTCTTCCTCGAGATCCAGGATGCCGCGACGGGCGCCGGTGTCGTCACCGTGATCGAGGTGCTGTCGCCCTCGAACAAACAGACGGGCCGCGGACGGGAGATGTATCTCGAGAAGCAGGCGCACGTCCTAACCTCGACGGCCAGCCTGGTCGAGATCGACCTCCTCAGAACGGGAGAGCCGACGGTGGCCGTTCCGCCCGGCTCTTTGGGGGCCGAACCCTATCGCGTCGTCGTCAGCCCGGCCCGGGACCGAAGCCGGCGCGAGGTCTACGCCTTCGGCTTGCGTCAGCGCTTGCCGCAGGTCGCGATCCCGCTGCGCGGCGAGGACGCGACCGTGCTCGCCCTGCAGCCCCTGCTCGACCAGGCCTACGAGCGCGGCGCCTACCAGCTGAAGGCTGCGTACGACCAGCCCGCGCAGCCGCGGTTGAGCCCGGCCGACCAGGCCTGGGCTCGCGCGCAGCTCCAGGCCCAGGCGTAGACGCGCCCCGGCGCAACTTCAGGGCAACGGATATCGACACTTCAACTCGAGCCGCATTTCCGCTTGTCGATCACTGCAGCTATCACAAGTGTCGCTATCGTCCAGGCGAGTACCATCTTCAAAGTCAGCAGAAAACCAGTGGGGCTCTGCATGTTGAGTTTCTGTGCCCCCCCCGGAATGCATAGCGATCCCGGCAAGGTGACCGAGGACTGAGAGGACTGTAACTGTCAGGCACGCTGTGAATAGTCGCGAGCTGCCAGCAAATCGTACGAAAAGAAAGGCAATGGCGGAGGCCCAGCACCCAATCGATAGAGGGAGCAGTGAAAATGCCAGGGAAACCCGCGAGTCCAGGGCTATCAGGTTGACCACGAGATGCAGGGTGTACGCAACAGCGGGAAACACCACCATGGGAAGACCATACATGAGCACCCATCTCGCGGAAGTCTTTGATTCTTGTGGGGGAACGTGGGTCATTTCCTTCCCTTGGTGCGAGGACAAAGTGTAGGGAAGCAGCGACTCCTCCCCCTTCCCAGACATGCAAATGCTGTTCCGCCTACCACCGGCCTGTCTCCCCGGCTTCGTGGTGGAGCGGTGGACAGAGTGCGTCAGAGATTTGTCAGTCAGTACCCGGCGCCCGGCTTTCCCGCTCCAACCGGCACCCGCCGCTCCGCGGCACCGGTTTGACGCGGTGTCTTGGGTGGCGGCCGCGCCGCCCCCAAGACGGTGGGAAACCCGGGCTGTTCCCGGGCGACGGCGCAAGCGCCGCCACCCGGCGCCCGGCTCTCCCGCTCCAACCGGCAGCCGGCGCTGCGCGGCGGCACCGGTTTGACGTGGTGTCTGGGGGCGCCGTAGAGTAGGGGCAGCGGGGCGAGGAGGACGCGATGGCATGCATCAAGATCCGCAAGAGCTGGGAGCTGCCCGACAGCGCGGCCACCCCCGAGCACGTCTACATGCAGCGTCGCGAGTTCATCGCCCGGCTCGGGCTGGGAAGCGCGGCGCTCGTCCTCGGCTGCAGCACGCCGTCGGTCGCCCAGAACGAGAGCGACCTCCCCTATCCGGCCCCGCGCAACGATGACTACACCGTCGAGGAGCGCGGACTGACACCGGAAGAGCTCGCGACGCGCTACAACAACTACTACGAGTTCACGACCACCAAGGACCGGGTCTGGCGTCTGGTCGGCGGCTTCGAGCCGCGGCCGTGGAGCGTCGAGGTCGGCGGGTTGTGCGCGAAGCCGCAGACCTTCGACATCGAGGACATCGAGCGCCACTTCGAGCTCGAGGAGCGCGTCTACCGGTTCCGCTGCGTCGAGGCCTGGGCGATGACCGTGCCCTGGACCGGCTTCCCCCTCGCCCGCCTGCTCGAACGGGTCGAGCCGAGCAGCGAGGCGACCTACGTGCGCTTCTGGACGGTGAACCGGCCCGAGCAGATGCCCGGCATGCGCGAGGGCAGCTGGGCGAGCGCGAAGTGGCCGTACTACGAGGGGCTGCGCATCGACGAGGCGATGCACGACCTGACCCTGCTGACCACCGGCCTGTACGGGAAGCCGCTGCCGGTGCAGAACGGGGCGCCCGTGCGCCTGATCGTGCCGTGGAAGTACGGCTTCAAGAGCATCAAGTCCATCGTCCGCATCGAGCTGACGGCCGAGCAGCCGCCGACCTTCTGGAACGACTTCGCGCCCGACGAGTACGGTTTCCTCTCCAACGTCGACCCCGACGTCCCGCACCCGCGCTGGTCGCAGGCGACGGAGCGGTTGATCGAGACCGGCGAGCGCGTCCCGACCCGGAAGTACAACGGCTACGCGGACGACGTCGCCCACCTGTACACTTGAGCGGCCCCGATGATCTGCACTGAAAACAACCGCCCGGGAAGGCTCCGTCCTTCGCTCGCGTGGATGGTGCTGCTGCCGCTCGTCTTCGGAGGATGTGCCGTGGACCCCGCGTCCGACCCCCCTGAAACCCCCGAGGAGCCGAGCCTGCCCGATTACGTCGGCCACGGCTTCGAGCTATGGCTCGACGGGCAGCCCGCGGCGCTTCCCGACGGCCGCAGCTGTTGGGAGCTGCCGGCGGCGGTCTCGACCAACCCCGTCGTCCGCTTCAGCGTCGACGAGGGCCGGCTCGGCAGCTACCGTCGCTGCGAGCTGAACATCCAGCCGCTGCGCGAGGGCGTCCCGAACTTCCGCGTCAACGGCCGGGTCGACACCTACGGCTTCCGGCCGGCGAGCGATCAACGCCTGGCGCAGGGCGGGCTGCAGTGGGTCGAAGGCGGCGTGGTCTCGCAGCTCGATGCGCTGCCGACGGGGAAGTTCAACCTGCTGTTCACCGTGTACGGCTACCGCGACGGCGCGCCGACCTGGGACCGCAAACAGCTGCACGTCGAGGTCCGCTGACCCGCGCTCTACGGCAGGACGACGTCGAGCTCGACCACGTCCCCTGCGGCGACGTCGACGCTGCTCGTCGTGACGGCCCCGCCCTGGGTCACCGTCAGCTGGTAGCTGCCCGCCGGCACCCCCTCGATCAGGATCCGCCCGGAGGCGAGGGACTCGCCTCCCTGGGCGAAGCTCGTCGGCCACAGGAAGACCTCGCCGACGGTGCCGCCGTCCGGGAAGTCGAGGCGGGCGCGCGCGCCGGCCACCGGCTGGTCGCCGCGCAGGACGTGCAGGTCGACCCGGCCCGTCGGCTCGAGCTCGAGGCTGAGCTCGTCACCGGCGCTCGCGACCGCGCGGGCGAGGCCGACCCCGGGCAGGTTGGCGTAGACCGCGTAGCGGTGCGCGGGGTCGAGGCCGTCGAGGGTGAAGCTGCCGTCGGCCGCCTCGGAGGTGTTCTGCTCCCACCAGGTCCCCCAGTCGGTCGCCTCGAGGTCGAGGTCCTTGAGGTACAGGGAAGCCTCGACCGGCTCACCGGACGGCCCGCGCACGACCCCGCTGACGGAGCCGCCTCGCGAGAGCGCGATGTCGAGCCCGGATACGGTCTGGTTCTCGAGCACCCGCAGCTCGCGGGTGTGGCGGGCGAAGCCGCTGGCGGTCACGTTGAGCGTGTAGCTGCCGGCCTCGACGCCTTCGAGGAGGAAGCTCCCCTCGGCGTCGACCTGGACCATGCCGCGCATCTGGTCCATC
>JAUIEM010000256.1 GCA_030428695.1 bacterium | reverse complement strand
TGGGGGCTTCCAGACCTCCGTGCGCCATGCCCGCTCCGGCCCCGGGCTCGCTCCCTCGGCGTCACGCTCCCGTCCGCCCGCAACCGCGGGTCCTGCGTCCCCGGCGATCCCCTGCGCGCCCCCCCACGTTCGACTATCCTGCCCAGAAGGAGCCAACCCCCACAAACCACACCGCCCGCCAGCCCGTACAGCCAAAGGGGAAAGGAGGACCGATGCGCATCGCCGCGTTGCTGATCGCAGCCGCTCTCGCCGCGAGCGCGAGCGCGGACGAGATCCACCTCAAGAACGGCTCGATCCTCTACGGCACGGTCGTCGAAGAGGACGCCGAGGGCGTCTGGGTCGAGGTCGCCGGCGGCGGACGTGTGCGGATCCCCCATGACGAGCTCGCCGCGATCGAGCGCGACGCCGAGGCGGAGCTGCGGGAGGTCTCCGAGCTGGTCCGGGTCGGCGCCTGGCCGACGGCGGTCGCCACGCTCCAGGCGCGGCTCGCGGAGCGCCCCGACCCGGCGCTGCGCGGGTTGCTGGTGCGCGCCTACCGCGGCTGGATCGAGCAGCAGCTCGCCCTCGACGCGCCCTACCGCGCCGCGGAGCTGGTGCGGGACGCCCGCGCGGCGCTCGGGGACGACGCTCTCGCCGACCTCGGCGCATCGGTGGAGGCGCGCCTCGACGCGTTGGACGAGCGCCTGGCCGAGGCGCTCCGCCGGCACCACGCGGGCGACTTCGCGGCGGCCCGGGATGGCTTCGCGGCGGTCGCCGCGGCGGCCCCGCTCCTGCTCGAGGAGTTCGCGAGCGAGTACGCCCGCTGCGAGGCGGCGCTCGGCGACGCGGCGCTGGAGGAGGGGCGGTGGCGCGCCGCGGTCGAGCATTTCCGTGCGGGGCTCGAGCTCGATCCCGGCCTCGGGGTCGGCCTGCAGGAGCGCCTGGTGTACGCGGGGGGCCTCGAGCTCTCCGCCCTGCTCGAGGCCGGCGAGCTCGAGCGGGCGCGCGACCGCGTCGATCGCCTGCGGCGGGAGTTCCCGAGCTCGGGCATCGGCGCCTTCTTCGACGCCCAGCTGAAGGTCGCCGAGGGCTCCTACGAGCGCGCCGCGGAGCTCTACCGCTCGCTCTTCCTGCCGGACAATCCCCTCTCCCGCAGCGCCGACCTCGCGGCCCTCGAGCCGGCCGCCGAAGAGCTGGTCTCCGAGCTGCTCGGCCGCGAGGTCGGCAGCCGCGAGCGGCGCTGGAGCCAGACGACCTCGGCGCGCAGCCTGACCTACCGCACGGAGCACTTCCTCATCCGCCACCGCAACGAGCTGGTCGTCGGCGAGGTGGCCGCCGCCCTCGAGGCCGCCCGCGAGGAGGTCGCCGGGCGCTTCGACCTCGAGCCGCTCGACGGGCGCATCGAGGTCGTGCTCCATCCCGACACGGACAGCTTCCGGCGGGCGGGCGCCTGCGAGGGCTACGGCGGCCTCGGCACGGTCGCCTGCCGCGGGTCGAAGGTGCGCGCCCGCCGCATCGACCTCCTGCAGAGCGCCCCGCGGCTGCTGACCAGCGCGATCCCCCACGAGGTCGCGCACGTACTGTGGCGCAACGCGGCGCTCGGGGCCGACACGCCGCTGTGGCTGCGGGAGGGGGTCGCGACGCAGTTCGAGCCGGCGACCACCCGCGCGGCCTTCGTCTCGCTCTACCGGCGGCGGGTGCGCGGTCGCATGTCGCTGCTCGAGCTGATCGGCTGGCGGCACTATCCGCGCAGCGCCGACGATGCCGAGGAGCGCGTCGCCTTCGCCCACGTCACGGTCGCCCTGCTGATGGAGGAGGGGAGCCCGGAGGATCTCCTGATGCTCGGGCGCATGCTGGTCAACGACCTGCCGCTGCAGTTCGCCCTCGGGCGGCTGTACGGCTTCGCCGAGCTCGAGGATCTCGAGCGGGCGGTGGTCCGGCGCTTCGGCAAGGCTCCGTAGGCGGGAGGAAGCAGGATTCCCCCGTCGAGGCGCGCAGGACCGCAGGCCGCAGGGCCCGCGCTTGCTGCGGGAGCTCCCGGGCCGCGCGGTCTTCCCGCGGCAGGAGTCCGGGCGCCAGGAAGAGGCGCGGCCGCCCCTCCGTGCACGCCGGCGCGATCTCCGCTACGCTGATGGCAGTCCCTGACGAGGACAGGCCATGGACCGTGCAACGTGGCTCGGCATCTGCCTGGGGCTGGCCCTGACCGGGCTGGTCCTCGGCCTGCGCGCGGTCGACGAGCCGCTCTCGTCCCGCGCTTCCCGCCCCTCCCCCGACCTCGCCCTCGACGCCCTCGGCGCCGTCTCCGGCCTCCGGGCAGAGGCAGCCTCCGCCCTGGCGGACGACGAGCCGACGCCGGTCGCCCTGCCCGACACCGATCCCGCGGCGGACGCCGCTTCCCCGGACCAGACGGCGGAAGCGGGGGACGCAGGGAGCGGGGGGGAGCCGGAGGAAGCAGCGGACGCGAGGGAGCGCTCCCTCGCGGAGGTCCAGGCTCTCGATGCCGGGCTCGCCGTGCTCGCGGAGGCGTCGGTCCACGACGGGGGCCGTGAGCGTGAGCGGGAGCGGGACCGCGAGCGCGACAGGGAGCGCGACCGCGACCGCGACACCGAGGCGGAAGAGGAAGCGCCCCGCGAGCCCACCCTGCGGGGCTGGGTGCGCGACAGCGCCGGCGCGGCCCTCGACGGGGCGTGGATCCATGCGCGCCGCAAGAAGAAGGGCGAGGCGAACGCGAAGAGCGGGGCGGACGGCAGCTTCCAGCTCGGCCCGCTCTCGCCCGGGCGCTGGACGATCACCGCGGGGCGCGCGGGCTTCATCACCGCGGCGCCGCTGACCGTCGAGATCCGCGCGAAAGAGACCCCCGACCCCGTCTCGTTCTTCCTCGAAGCCGGCCAGACGGTCTACGGGACGGTCGTCGACTTCGACACCGGCGAGCCGCTCCCGGACGTGCGCGTCGAGATGCGTCCCGACGGCAAGCGGGACGGGCGCCAGAGCGCGACCAGCGACCCCGACGGCCGGTTCGCGATCAGCGGCCTGTTCCCCGGGCTGTGGAAGATGACCGGCAGCCAGCACGGCCACCTCGGCGCCACCCGCTTCGTGCGGGTCGAGGAGGTGCCGCAGGAGGTCGAGCTGCGCATGCGGGTCGGCGCGTGGCTGAGCGGCCGGGTGCTCGGGCCGGACGGCGAGCCCTTCCCGCTCGCCCGCGTCTTCCTCCTGGAGGGCGAGGTCTACAAGGTGCGCGAGCAGTGCGACACCCTCGGCGTGTTCTCGACGAAGACCCTGCCTCCCGGTGACTACGCGTTCTTCGCGCGGGCCGACGACTTCTCCTTGCTGTACACCTCGAACGTCCGCCTCGAGCTCGGGGCGAACGGGATCGAGGTGCAGATGCTCCCGGACGGCGAGGTCCAGGGCCGGGTGCTCGACTCCAGCGGCCAGCCGGTCCACAAGCTCAAGGTGCGCCTGGAGAGCATGCGCGGGCAGGTGATCCGCGAGACCCGCACCGGCCGTGACGGGAGCTTCAGCATCCCGCATCTGTACGACGACGACTTCCGGCTCTGGGCGCTCGGCAAGGACTTCCTGCCCAGCGCCCAGGAGGAGATCGAGATCCGCGGCCAGAACACGGTCACCGGCATCGTCCTGACGGTGTCGCGCGGCGGCCGCATCGCCGGCACCGTCCACGGCTCCGATGGCCCGGAGCACCGGGCGCGGGTGCGCCTCTTCGCGGTCGGCGAGAACGACGACGCCGAGCGGCTCCTGCACACCAGCGAGGAGACCGAAGAGGACGGGCGCTACCGCTTCCGCGGCCTGCCCGCCGGGACCTACGAGCTGTGGGCCACCTCGCGCCACGGGGACCGGCAGCAGCGCGTCACGGTCGGCATCGAGGGGGTGCAGGAGGCCGCGATCGACCTGCATCTCGAGGGCGAGCTGACCGTGCCGGGCAGCCTGACCGGTCGGCTCGATGACATCCCCGAGGCCTACACCGTCGAGGCCCGCCAGCTCCCCCACCTCGGCGGCCGGCGCTCGACGCGCGTCGCCCAGGACGGAAGCTTCACGTTGACGGGACTGTCCGCCGGCCTGTATACGGTCGACTTGCACGGCCCGGGCATCGGCGACGACCGTCCGACGATGACCGTCGAGCTGCGCGCGGGTCATCTCCATCGCGCCGACTTCCGGCTCGAGGACGAGTGACCGTCGGGGGAAGCATGGACCAGATCCGCCAGTCCCAGGCCCTGGGGGCCTTCAGCCTGCTCGCGCGCGCGGCCCTGGTCGACGGCCAGCTCGCGAGCTGCGAGGCCCGCCTGCTCGGTCTCTACGCCCGCCGCGCGGGGCTCTCCATCGAGGCGGCCCAGGCGCGGCTGGACAGCCTGCGGGGCGGGGCGGCGATCAAGATCAAGGCCGCGGGCGCCGGCGAGGCGGTCGAGAAGCTGAACAACGTCGCGATCATCGTCGTCAGCGACGGCTACCTCGACCCGGCCGAGCGCGAGCTCCTCGCGCGGGTGGCGGGGATCTTCCAGCTCGGCGAGGTCGATGTGCACCGCGCGATCGCGGTCGCCGCCGTGCGGGTGGGTGTGCCCCCGAAGCCCGAGGGAGCCCAGCGGGACGAGTGGCTGCTGCCCAGGCGCAGCGTGCGCGACTCGCTGCGCACCCTGCTGACCGGCAACGCCCTGCAGAAGCGGCTCGCCGAGGGCCTGCCGCGGCTCGGCCTGCTCGAGGAGGTCACGCCGGGCAAGAAGCAGCAGGTCGAGCTCGAGTGGTGCTACCTCGACGGGGACGAGCTCTGCCGCCGCCGCGCGACCTACCCGCTGCCGAGCCTCAGCCCCGAGGTCGGGCGCTGTGTCTGGCTCTCGGTGCCGACGGCCCGGGACAAGCCGCCGTTGGTCCATCTTCCCGGCCTGTTGCGCGAGCGGGCCGAGCGCGCGCCGGTCGCGACGCCGCTGCGCGGAGCTGGTTTGTGCCGCTTCCGGCGCGCTGCTATACTCAGGCATCACGCCGTGTTCGCTGACCGGAGCCCCGGGATACCGGCTATGAAGAAGAAAGAGCCCGAGGTCATGACGAATGTCGTCAACACCGACGACATCCGCAAGATCCTCGAGGAGGACGAGAAGCGCTCTCGCCAGAAGAAGGGCTATTTCTTCGTGATCAGCGGCCCGCTCGCCGGGCAGATGTTCAAGCTCGATGAGCCCTGCATCGAGCTCGGGCGCTCGGCGACCGCCCAGATCCGCCTCGACGACGACGGCGTCTCGCGCAACCACGCGCGCGTGGTCGCGCAGGACCACGACGGCGCGCTGGTCATCGAGGACGCGGGCAGCACCAACGGCACCTTCGTCAACGGCAGCAAGGTGCAGTCGAAGGTGCTCGTCGACGGCGACCGCATCCAGATCGGGGCGACGAGCCTGCTGAAGTTCAGCTACCAGGACTCCGACGAAGAGGCCTTCCAGCAGCGCCTGTACGAGTCCGCGATCCGCGACGGCCTGACCGGCGCGTTCAACAAGCGCTACTTCCAGGGCCTCTTGCAGACCGAGTTCGCCTTCGCCCTGCGCCACAACGTGCCGCTGTCGCTGGTGATCTTCGACCTCGACCACTTCAAGCGCATCAACGACTCCTATGGACATCCCGCCGGTGATGCCGTGCTCAAGACCCTGGTCACGGTCGTCGCCCACTCCCTGCGTCAGGAAGACCTGGTCTCGCGCTACGGGGGGGAGGAGTTCACCGCCCTCCTGCGCCAGACCGACACCGAGAGGGCGCGGCTGTGCGCCGAGCGCATCCGCGAGGCGGTCGCGAACCACTCCTTCGTCGCCGACGGCAAGAAGATCCGGGTCACGGTCAGCCTCGGTGTCGCGACGCTGAAGAACCAGCGCTACGCGCATCCCGAGGACTTCATCAAGGCCGCCGACCGCTGCCTGTATGCCGCCAAACGCGGCGGGCGCAACCGCTGGGTCAGCGATGAGACCCAGCGGGCCGACGAGGCGATGCGCGGAGGAGACTCCACGCGCGCCATCCGCATCGACCAGGGCATGTTGCGACCGCCACCTCCGCCGCAAGCCTGAACATTCCCCGTCAGGAGGACCCGATGCGCACCTATCTGTGGGCCGGCGCCGTGCTCGCCGCCGTCGTCATCTTCTTCAGCCTCCCGGTCGCCGCCGACGGCCGCCGCTCCTGGACCTATCCCGAGGCGCGCGACTACTTCCGCAGCGGCGGCACCCTGCCGCTGGGGATGTGGGACGAGCTCCACGAGAACCCGGTCGACCGCGTCAGCATCACGAACCTGCAGCTCGCCTGGGAGGTCTCGCGCCTGCGTGCCCCCGAGCCGCCGGCCGCCGGCGTGATCGAGCTGCTCCCCGCCATCGCCCGCGAGGTGCTGCTCGGCGGAGCGAGCCTGACCGTGTCCGAAGGCTTCACCGACGTGGTCCTGTACGTCTACGACAGCCCGGTCTTCGTCTACGTCGCGGGCGACGGCGGCAAGGAAGACGACGGGGAGCGGCTCCTGCCGGGCGACGTCGTCCGCGTGCGCGGCTCGAACGTGCGGCTCGAGAACCGGGACGCGTCGCGCACCGCCACGGTGACCATCGAGCCGCTGCGCGGCCGGTGAGAGCGCTGGTCGAGGAGCTGTTCGCCCTGTGCCGCGCGGTCGGCGCTGTCGGGCGCAAGGAGCCCCAGGCCGCGGCCCTCCTGTTGCTGCGGGAGGGGCCGATGGAGCCCGCCACGCTCGCCACCCGCCTCGCCGCGTCGGCCAGCGGCCACCTGATCGAGGGGCTGCGCCGCCGCGGCTGGGTAGAGCGCGAGCGGGGAGAGGACGAGCGCAGCCACCGCGTGCGCCTGACCCCCGCGGGCCGGGCCGAGGCCGCGCGGCTCGAGGCCCGCGACCTGGACGCCCTGGCCGCGCGGCTGGAGACCTTCCCGGCGGCCCGGCGCGACGAGACGCGGGCCGCCTTGCAGCTGCTGCGGGGGGTGCTGGAGGAATCCGCTCCGGCTGCGGAGGCGTAGAGGTTTCGGCCCGTCCAGCCAGCAGGAGGTAGCGCGATGACCCGCGCGGAAACAGTCGAGCTCGCCCTGATCGCCGCCACGAGCGCGGCGCTGTTCTTCACCTTCGGGAGCCGGTCGTGGACCGTCGGGGTCGGCCCGGCGGTCGCCTACGGCGCGGCCTTGCTGCTCGGCCAGGGCCTGGTGCGCGATGTCGCGCGGCTGCTGCTGCGCCGCGAGCGGTCGCAGGCGACGCGCAAGGTCGGTGCCTGTGCGCCGAGTCGAGCATCGGCCTGGTGTTCGTCGTGCTCGGGCTGGCGGCGACCGCGGTCGGGCTCGAGGACACGGTGCGCTTCGGGTCGGTCGGCCTGACCGCGACGGCGGCGGCGATCCTGGTCTTCGGCTTCTTCGCGAAGGACTACGTGATCGTCGTCCGCAAGGAGAAGGACCACGCGAGCATCATCGTCTGGTGAAGGGGAGCTCCCCGACAGCAGATTAACATTTCCATGACAAACGTGACTCCCCGGATCTCGTAAGATAGGCCTGGAGTACCCTATCGGGAGAATGCGATGCGTCTCGACCTGTTGTGGAAGATGGCTCCGCTGTTGTGCGCTCTGGCCCTGACGGGCTGCCTCGACAGCGGAGGAAGCTCGGGAGGCTCGGGTGGCGGCGGCGGAAGCACGCCGTATGTCACGCCGGGCGGGGGTGGACCGGCGCCGACGCCGACGCCGACACCGACCCCGACGCCGACGCCGGGCGGCAGCGCCGACCTCGATGTCGACGCCGACCGGGACGGAACGGTCGAGACGACGAACGACGACGACGCCCAGGAAGCGACCTGGAGCACCCAGGCGGGCGCGGTCTTCTACTACAACATCGATGACGACGACAACAACGGCATCATCGACGCGGCCGACACCACCATCAACGGCGACGCCGACGACCTCGCCTCGATCATGGTGCGCGGCTCGACGGCGAGCAGCGCCCGCATCCTGGTGTCGAGCGCGGCCCGCGGGAACATCCGCATCTTCCGCCGCTCGGGCAACAGCTGGACCTCGATCTACAGCTCCGGCGCCTCGTTCACGATCGGCGGCACGCTGACCTCCGACATCGAGCTCGGGATCGAGGCCAACGAGCGCATCGACGGCTCCTGGGACGGGCTGGTCGAGCTCGAGCTCGAGCTGCTCGACGCGACCGGCGGCGTGCTGTCGAGCGATGTCGTCCAGATGCGCTGCGCGCCCTGGATCATGGCGACCAACCTGTGGAACACCGAGGAAGTGCACGTCGTCGACGACGGCACCTACAACGACGAGTTCCGCAACGACCTGTCGGCCGCCTGCAGCACCGCCGGCGTGCAGTACCGCGAGGTCCCCGGCAGCCAGTACGGCTACGACATCTGGCTGCAAGACTCCTCCGAGCCCGGCGTCGTGATGCTGCCCGGCACCACCGGCGCCCGCCGCATCGACAGCGTCCTGCAGTGCGCCCGCTACCGGCCGGTCGACGACTGGTGCGAAGACGTGCTGTTCGGGCCGGACTTCGACTTCATCGAGCGCTTCGGCACCACCCAGGGCTCGCTGAACTACGGCGGCAACCTCGAGATCATCCCGCCCCACACCGCTCCGGGCGGCACCCAGTATCCCTTCGGCCGCGTCGCCGTCGGCGGCGGCACCTCGAGCCTGCTGATGGGGAACGGAAGCACGACGCGGCGCATGGACGTCCAGTACCGGAACTTCTTCGACGAGCTCGGCCTGCAGGGCGACCACCTCGAGGTCTCGACCGAGTGGATGGCCGTCGGCCACCTCGACGAGCACACCAGCTTCGTGCCGGCGCCGAACACCAACCGCGGTTGGGTGCTGGTGCTCGCCTCGCCCGACCTGGCCAAGGCCGATCTGCAGGCGGTCCAGGCAGCGGGCGGCGGCAGCCTGCCGGTGTTCTCGGGCCGCGGCAGCCACCAGACCACCGTCACCAGCATCCTCAACGACACCTACCTGATGACCCTGAACAACGAGGTCCAGGTCAAAATGGACGCGATCAGGCAGCTCTTCAAAAGCGAGATCGGCCTGAGCGACAGCGAGATCATCGAGCTGCCGGTGCTGTTCGAGGACGCGGGCGGCGGCGAAGGCGTCGCCTACAACCCCGGTGTCGTCAACATGGTCGTGATCGCCCGCTCCAGCGGCGGTCACCACCTGGTCGTGCCCGACCCCGAGGGTCCCGACCAGCCGACCGACGTCTGGCGCGACACCGTGACCACGCGCCTCGAGGCGCTCGGCACCGTCGCCGAGCCGATCACGGTGCACTTCGCCGACGTGTTCTACAGCTACCACGTCAACCTCGGAGAGGCCCACTGCGGCACCAACACCGTCCGCACCCCGCCGACCCTCAACTGGTGGGAGTATTGAGCACAAGACCATGGAGAATGCGATGAGACGAACCGCCTTTGTGATCCTCCTCGGCCTGTGCCTGTCCGCCGGTGCCCAGGAGCTGACCGAGCTGCTCGTGCAGGCCGCCGCGACCGCGCCGGCCGGTGACGCGCAGAGCTACACCGCCGCCCGGGCCGAGATCCTGGTGCGGGCCGACCTCGCCGGCCTCGATGCGATCGCCGCCGACCAGGCCCTGAGCTGGCAGGCGCGGACGGTCGCCGCGGCCTGCGCCGCCCGCCTGCGCGACCCCGCCCTCGCCACCTCTGTCGAGGCGCCGCGCGGGCTCGACCGCGAGACCTACCTGCGCTTCCGGAAGCCGAAGCCGATCTGCGAGCCCGACCTCGTGCGCTGCGGCGCCGTGGCCGTGCCCCTGTTCATCGAGCGCTTCGTCTGGACGGCCGAGCAGTACCCCTTCACCGAGGGCCCCGAGGGCGTCCGTGAGCGCGAGGTCTACCGCCGCGCGCTGCTCGCCGCCACCGGCCGCCTCGGCGGTCCCGAGGCCGGCGCCTTCCTCGAGACCGTGCTGCGCGACGTCGAGCAGCCCGTCGAGCTCCGCCGGGCGGCCGCCCTCAGCTTCGGCCAGGCGGCCGGCGCCGCGGCCCACGCCAGCCTGGTCGAGCTGCTCGACGCCTCCGTCCCGGCCCTGGTGCGCGAAGCCTGCGCCCGCGGCCTCGGCCACGTGCCGACCCGGGACGCCGCGGCGGCCCTGACCGCCCGGGTGACCGGTGAGGAAGACGAGACCGTGCGCCAGAGCCTGGTCTACGCCCTCGGCAACCTCGGCAGCGCCTGGGCGTGGGACTCCCGCGCCAACGCCGATGCCGCCGCCGCCAGCCTGGCCCTGCAGGTCCGGGCCGACTGCGCCGCGGGCCTGCTCGCCGCCCTCCGCGCCCACCCCGAAGACGCCTCCACGCTCGGCACCGCCTTCGCGCTCGTCGCCTGGCCGGCCAGCCTGCAGGCCCTCGAGCTGCAGTACGGCAGCGACGCCGCGGTCGACGCCGCGATCGCGACCATCCAGCCGATGCTCGAGGCCGCGCTGGCGCGGCGGTAGCAGCCGGGTCGCAGGTTTCTTGGAAGGGCAGGGGGGCTTCCCTGCCCTTTCTGCATCGGGGGGAGTCGTTGGGAGGGAGAGGAACCGCCAAGGCACCAAGAAGCGAAGCAAGGCCGTGAAGGCGGAACGAGAAGGCAGAAGAAGAGAAGAGAAGATATCTATAAGGAACCCATAACCCAGCAAGAGAAGATTCTACTTCTGCGCAATTTCTGTCCAAGCTCGACGGGCGGGGGTAGACCTGCCCCTACAGAGATTTCGAGCAGTCGTAGGACAAACTGTAGGGAGGGGTCTACGAGGCTGTCTCACGGAACCCGAAGACGCACGTCCCCACGTCTGCGGCGGGCGGGGATAAACCCGCCCTTACCTTGGATTCCGACGCACACCACGGGTGATCTCGGACGTGCGGCATGTAGGGGAGGGGTTTACCCCCTCCCGTCGTACTTCGGGAACTGACCTCCCCTCGCGGGACAGAACCTACCTGCGCTGAAGTCAGTGCTTCTTGGCGTCTTGGCGGTTCCTCTTCCTTCTTCCAGGCCCCCCAGCACCCCCGGGTTGACCCCGCCGCTCCCTTCACCGAAACTCGAGACGGGCCGGGTGACGGGAGCACACCATGCGCAGGACGGTGGCCCGCGACGCGCGGACGTCGCGGATGGGGCCGGATGTCCGCGGACGGAGCGTCTGCCTCGCGCTCGTCTGCGTGCTCGCGCTCGGCTGCCGGGTCAGCCCCCGCCAGGCCCGCGAGCTCGCCGCGGTCGAGACCCAGCCCGAGCGGCTCGAGGCGGCGGAGTACCTGCGCGCGCAGCTCGACGACCCCGAGCTGGGGGTGCCGGCGGCGGCCTGGGCGCTCGACAGCCTGGCGCGGCTGGCCGTCGAGGGGAGCTTCGCGCTCCACGCGCCGACGGCCTACGGTCGGGTGCGGGCCGTCCTCGAGGCGTGGACCCAGCCCCCGCGGCCGGCGCTCTCTCCCGACCAGCGGCAGTACCTGCAGGCCTGGGCGGTGCGTTGCCTCGGCCTGCTCGAGGACCCGGACACGGTCGGCTTCCTCGTCGAGCAGGTCGGGCGGCAGCGGGAGGTCCCGGACGGCGAGCTCCGCCTCGCCCGCGCCGCGCTCGTCGCCCTGGTGCCCCTGGAGAAGACCTTGCGGGCGGCCCCGCAGGCCCTGCAGGACCAGCTGTGCGCGGCGCTGTTCGCGCTGCGGAGGCAGGAGAGGTCTCCGCGGGGCGCCGAAGCGCGCGAGCTCGCCCTCCTGACCCGCCGCTTCCTGGTCGAGATCCTCGACTCCGACGTGCTCGCCGATGCTCTGACGAATGACGCCCGGAGCGGGTCCGCGCCCGCCACCGACGTCGCCCTGCGCCTGGACTTCGCCGGCTAGCGGCTGCTGGGCGCACCTCGGCAGGTCGTCGAGGAGCAGGGGCGCACGCGCCGTCTGCTCGAGGCGGTCGCGCTGTTCGTCAACGCCGGGCCGCGGCACCTGCACCGGAGCGCGCTCCAGATCCTGTGGGGGGTCGCCCCCTACCGCCTGTTCCTGCAGCTGGTGGAGACCGCGCCGGAGCCGCTGAGCGCCGCGGCGGCGACCGAGCTCGTCAACATCCTGGAGCCGCTGCGGGTGCTGGTCGCGAACCACTGGGGGGAGGGGCCCGGCGTACGGCCGGCGGCGCTCGACCCCCGCGGCTACGACGAGCGCCTCCTGCTCGCCGCGCACCCCTTCGCGCCGCTGGAGGAGCGCGCCCTGCTCGCGCTGACCGAGCGCTGCCGGCACGCGCCCTACGAAGAGCGCGACTTCCTCTTCGGGCGCCTGCTCGCGCTCGACCCGGTGCGGCTCGCCCACTTCCTCGGGCAGGAGACCGCGGCGATGCTCGAGGCCGAAGAGGTCGACGCGCTGCAGCACACCCGCCTGCTCGGGAACCTGATCCGGGTCGCGGCGCTCGCCCTCGAGCTGGTCGACCCTTTGTCGCGGATGCTCGCGCACCCCTCGGTGCGGGTGCAGGAGCTGGTGTCCGCGTTCCTGCTCGAGGAACATCCCCTGGCCTGCGCCCGCGCCTGCCTGCCGCAGATGCGCCAGCTCGGCAGCTTCGCCGGGCCGCGCGCGGCGTCGATCCTCAACCTCTACATCTCCTCTGTCGCGCGCCTCGACGAGGCCCAGCTCGCCGCGCTGCACGAGGAGCTGGACGCCGACGAGGAGCGCCCCGAGGCGCTGCTCATCCACGGCCTGCGGCGGCCGGAGCGGGCCCTGCGCGAGGCGAGCCTCGCGTTCCGCCGGGGGCGGGATCTTCCGGGCGCCTGCCGGATGCTGTGCGCGGTGCTCGAGGAGGTCGATCTGCACCGGGTCGCGCTGCTCGGGGCGCTCCTGCACGACGCCCCGCTGCGGCCCGCGGACGAGGCCGCCGCCGTCGGCTGCCTGATCGGGAGCTTCCGCCACGCGGACGAAGAGACCCGCCTGCACATCGTCAGCGATGTCGCGGCCACCGGCGACGCGGAGGCCTGGCACCGCCTGCGCGCGGTAGCGGAGGCGGTCGGCCTCCAGCCGAGCGTCGCGCTGCTCTTCGAGCGCCTGCCCGGAGGGGAGCGATGAGGTTCCTCGCGACCTGCCTCGCCTGCCTGCTGTGCGGCTGCGCCGTGCCGGTCCGGCCGGGGTTCGCGCCGTACGAGACGCGGCCGGGCGAGACGCTGGAGGGCCCGGCGCGCGCCTCCCTGGCCGCCCTCGACGCGCGCGACCTCAACGAGGCGGCGGCAGCGCTTCCCGCGCCGGCCGCGCTCCGTCCGCTGGCGGCGGCGCCCTTCGGGTTCCGGCGCCCGGCGCCGACGGCGATCGTCGGCTTCCACGTGCTGCTGGTCGACGAGGAGGTCGAGATCCCCGTCTACGCGGGCCGCGACTTCCGGCTGCTCGACCGGGTCCTGGTCGAGCTCGACGACGGCCGCATCCTGTTCACGGCGCCGGACCTCGCCACGCCCGTTGCCGGCCGCTCCTACCTCGACCCCGCGGCCCTCGAGCTGCGCTCCGCCCACGGCGTCTTCCTCGACGCCGGCCGCTTCCGCGCCGCCGCCTTCCGCGAGGATCCCGGCGCGGTGGCGGCCGACGGCTACCGGGTCGCGATCGGCATCGCGGACAGCCCCTGGCGGCAGAGCTTCGCCTTCCGGCCGACCTTCGCGTTTCCTCCGCAGCTCTCCTTCAGCGGCGCCGCCGCGCGCGGCGGGCTCGACGGCGCCCCCTACGGCCGCGGCGAGGCCCCGGACAGCGCGCCCTACGCCGGCAGCGACGGCAAACGGGGCCGGACGGGACGCGCGGGCCGGGACGGCAGGCGCTACGGCGAGGACGGCCGCGACGGCGACGCGGGCTCCGACGGAGAGTCCGGCCGCGACGGCCGCGACCAGCGCGAGACGGGCTACGCCGGCCGCTCCGGTGGGCGCGGCGGGGACGGACGGGACGCCGAGCCCCTGGACATCGACGTCAGCCCGCTGGCGTCGACGTTCTACGACGATCCGCTGGTGCTCCTGACCTACCGCACCCGCCGAGGCACCGAGGGCAGCCTGGTCCTCGAGCAGGGCCAGGCGTACACCCTGGTCGCCCGGGGCGGCGCCGGAGGAGACGGCGGACGGGGCGGACGCGGCGGCGTCGGGCCCGAGGGAGGCCGGGGCGGAGACGGCGGGGATGGCGGCGACGGCGGCGACGGCGGCGATGGCTGCGCGGGGGAACCGGGCCGCGACGGCCGCGTCGGCCGGCGCTTCGTGCACGGTGGCGCCGGAGGCAACGGCGGCCCCGGCGGGGATGGCGGTGACGGCGGCGACGGCGGCCGCGGGGGCCGGGGCGGAGACGGCGGGGATGGCGGCGACGGAGGCGACGGCGGCCGCGGTGGAGACGGCGGAGATGGCGGAAATGGCGGAAGCGGCGCGGCGGTGCAGGTGAACGTCCGCGGGCCGGGAGCCTTCCAGGAGGCGGTCCAGGCCGCGCTGTCCTTCGCCCTCGACGGGGGTCCAGGCGGGCAGGCGGGCGCTGGCGGCCCGGGGGGCGCTCCGGGCGCCGG
>JAUIEM010000255.1 GCA_030428695.1 bacterium | reverse complement strand
CCATCGGCGTCGACCAGGACGTCGGAGCGGTCCTTGCGCAGCACCTTCTTCCCCTCGTTGAGATGGTTGCAGTCCATCAGCCGGACCTTGACCCTGGTCCCGTCGCTCTCGGGGATCCCGCTCAGCTCGAGGACGACCCGATGCCCGCCGTCTCGTTCCACGTTCAGGAACCGGCACTGGACCTTGGCCTGCCAGTGGTCGGCGCGCGCGATCGCCCGCTCCTTCTTCTGGTACAGCTCGAGCAGGTGCGTGAAGCAGTCCGCGCCGACGATCCTCTTCTTCAGCGCCGCCTCGATGCTCTCGACCGCCTCGCGGGACTTTTCCTGGAGCCCGTCGAACGCCGTGCGCGCGGCGGAGACCGCGCCCTCGAGCTCGCGGTCCGCCGCGGCCAGGGCGGACGTCACGGTGTTGAGCAGCTCCGGCACGCCGGAGAGCGCCCGCGAGACATCGCCGAGGAAGCCGAGGATGCTCCTGCACAGGTCGTGGAGCTTCTCCGACAGGTCCTTGTAGAGCCGGCCGACAAAGGGGATGTAGGCCAGGCCGCTCTCGACCCACCCGATCACTGTCTCCACCGCCCAGCCGACCTTCTCGATCAGCGCCTCGACCAGATCGGGGACCCAGGCTTCGATCGAGGCGCACGCCGACTGCAGCCGACCCAACGCGTCCAGGGCGGCGTCGGCCCGCTGTTCGATCGCCTCCGCGACCGCCGTCGCCTTGCGGACCGGCCCGGTCACCGCGCGGGCCTTGCGCGAGGCCCCTCCGGCCGTCGCGCATAGGGCCGGCAGGGGAGCGCTCCGCCCGTGCAGGTCGAACAGGACGCGCACGAGCGGTTCCCTGCGAGAGACGCAGTTGAGCGCCTTGACGTCGCCGCTCAGCAACAGGGTCGCCGCCTCGACGCGGTTGAGCTTCGGCGGCAGCTTCTCGAGGCCCGCGACGCACTTCGCGACCGACTCCTCGGCGCGCTTGAGCTTTGGATCGGCGATCCGGGCCCGCGCCCTCAGCTTCTTGAGCGGCTCCTCGAGTGCGGAGGCCACATTCAGGACCTTTGCGATCAGCCGCAGGACCTTGGCCGCCACCGCCGCCAGCACCCCGCCCGAGCAGACGCTCAGCGCGACGGCCCCGACGATCAGAGGCTTGCGCAGGTCTTTGAGCGTCTTGCAGATCTTGTGGAGCTTGTCGAGGATGCCGCCCTTCTTCGTGAAGCGGCGCAGGTTCTTCGTACTGCTGCGCAGATCCCTGCACAGCGCCGAGAGCTCGGCGATCGCGCCCCGGATCGCCAGGGCGGCGTTGCCGATCCCATCGAGCAGGGGCAGGACCGGGCCGAGGTGGATCAGGGCCGGCGACGGCGAGGTGAAGACGGGGGCTCCGCCCTTGAGCACCCTGAGCTGCAGCTCGGCGCGCAGCCCCTCTCGCTCGTCGGCCCGGAACCCGGCCGTCGCCAGGCGGCCGGCGAGCTTCAGGTCGATGCCGACGAGGTCCCGGGCCGCGGACGCGCCGGCCGTCGCAGGCTCGAAGCGCAGCCCGCGCTTGGAGCCCTCGAGCTCGCCGATGACCTGGTCGCTCGAGCCCTCGCCGTAGGCCTTGTCCAGCTCGAGCAGCTGGACCTTCAGGCCCTCGACCTCGTCATCGATGCCGCTGAGCTCGAGCTCGAGCGGCCGCAGCCAGTAGTCGCGGTGCGTGGCCTTCTGCCCGCGGCCGGGTCCTGGGGTCAGCACGTTCGGGATCAGACGGGCGCTGAGCGCCTGCGTTGTCGTCATCGGTGGTCTCCTCTCTACTCAAAGGCTGGCGATGCAGCCATCCCGGTCGATTCTCACCCGCGCCACGGTCTGGAGATGGGGCTCGGAGGCCGCTCGCGGCACCGCGACCAACTGGACGCTCGCGCCGCCCTCGAAGCGGACGGTGTAGACGGCGCGCGGGACCGCCGCGCGCTCGATCGAGCCCGAGCCGTCGGTGCGCGTCCGCCAGCACATCCCACCGCCGCTGATCGTGCAGGGAAGAGCGGCCAGCGGCCGGCTCCCGCTGTGATCGAAGAAGCGGGCATGGAGCTTGTGGACTCCGACCCCGGGGACGGCGACCCGATGCGGCTCCTCGCCATCGGACACCCACGGCACACCGATCTCGACCGGACTCCCCCCCGCGTGCAGACGCAGGCGGTAGGGCTGCGGCAGCACCCCGTCGTGGCGGAGGCGGCCGCGGCTATCGGTCGTCCCGCGCAGCAGGTCCGCGCCGCCGGCGATGGTGTACTCGCGCCCCGCCAGCACCTCCTCCCCGAAGGCGTCGAGCAGCTGCAGCGACAGCTGGAACAGCCTGCGGGCGACGGTGATGCTGTAGCGGTCCCCGGTCCGGAGCGTGACGCCGCGCCGGGCACCCGCCTCCGACACGGCCAGCGCCCGCAGCGGTGCTCTGACATCGGCTGCCGTGCTTCCCATCATCGCTCCCTCCTCCTGCTCGCGAAGCTTCGGGCTGATCCCAAGCTCGCTGCTCTCCCGGAACGCAACTCGGAGGCCAGAGCGCCCACCCCCCTCGTAGGCCGTCTGACAGCGCACCGGCCCGGCCGGACAGACCGCACCGGTCGACAGGTGTCGCTGTTTCCCGACACTCCCGGACCGTCGGGATCCGGGCCGCCGCAGGCCGCGTTCGGGAAGCCGGCGAGCGCGCGCGGCCGCTTCCGGCTACGATGACCTCGGGGAGGAGGCCACATGGACGAGCTCGAGCTCTACCACCGGATCTGTGAGGTGACGTGCCAGGGCGATGCCGAGCAGCTGCTCGAGCGCGCCCTCGACGCCGCGATCAGCCTGAGCGGGGCCGAGGCGGGACACCTGGTCCTGGCCGACGGAGACGGGGCGAGCCTGGGCAGCCACTACCTGGCGCGTGGCGGGCCGCCGGAGGTCAGCCGCGGCATCCTCGAGCGCGTTCTCGAGCAGGGCACCGGGCTCGTGCTCGACAACGCCCTCGACCACGAGGACTTCCAGCACCTCGAGAGCGTGCGCCGCCTGCACCTGCTCAGCGTGCTGGCCGTGCCGGTCAAGGAGGAGCGGCGCGTCCTCGCCGTGCTGTACCTGGTCAACAGCTCCGCGGCGGGCGTGTTCCGGGACCCGGAGCAGGCGCTGCTCGAGATCTTCGCGGGCCGCATCGGGCCCGCCCTGCGCGGCGCCCTCGAGCGCCGCGAGCTCAGCCGCTCGCGCGACGCGGCCCTGCTGCGCGAGGCGGACGGCCGGAGCGTGCTGATCGGCGCGGATCCGGGCTTCCAACAGGTCCTCGACCAGGTCGCCAAGGTCGCCCCGACCGATGTGCCGGTCCTCTTCCTCGGCGAGACCGGCACGGGCAAGGAGCTGCTCGCCCGCGCCGTCCACCAGCGCAGCAAGCGGGCCGACGGGCCCTGTGTCGCCTTGAACTGCGGGGCGATCCCCGAGACGCTGCTCGAGAGCGAGCTGTTCGGGCACGAGAAGGGCGCCTTCACCGGAGCCCGGGCGCGGGCCGGCAAGTTCGCCGCCGCCGACGGGGGCACGATGTTCCTCGACGAGGTCGGCGAGCTCAGCCTCAACGCCCAGGTCCGGCTGCTGCGCGTGTTGCAGTCCGGCGAGATCCAGCGCGTCGGCAGCGACCGCACCTCCCAGGTCGACGTGCGCATCGTGTCGGCGACCAACCAGCCCCTCCTCGAGCAGGTCGCCGAGATGCGCTTCCGCGAGGACCTGTACTACCGGCTCGGCGTGGTGACGATCCGCATCCCGCCGCTGCGCGAGCGCGGCGACGACGTGCTGCTGCTCGCCGAGCACTTCCTCCGCCGCCACGCCCGGGCGATGGGCTGCGCCCCGCCCGCGCTCGCGCCGGAGACGCGGACGCTGCTCCTCCGCCATCCCTTCCCTGGCAACGTCCGCGAGCTGGAGAACCTGATGCGGCGCGCCCTGGTCTTCGTCGACGGGCCCCAGGTGCGGCCCGAGCACCTGCCCGCCGAGGTCTCCGCGGCGAGCCTCGACGGCGTCACGGCGGAGGTTCCTCGCACCTACCGCGCGCTGAAACAGGCCTGCCGGAGCGCGATCGGGCGCCTCGAGCGCGCCTTCTGCGAGGAGATCCTGCGACGCGCCGAGGGCAACGTGTCGCAGGCGGCGCGGGAGTCCGGGATCAACCGCACGTCCCTGCACGAGATGCTCCGCAAGCACGGCCTGGAGGGCTACCGCTACAAGCCGGACTGAGCGGGGCGCTGGGGAGAGACGGGCAGGGCGGAAGGCGTCCAGACAGCGGGGCGCTGCGGTGGCCTCCCGAGAGCCAGCGCTGGCCACGAGGAAGCGATGGAGAAGAAGAGCACATCCGAGAACGGCATCAGCGGGCGCGCCATCGCTCCGGCGTTGGGCCTGTTCGGCGCGGCGTTTCTCGGCGCCGCCGGGTTGCTCGTGTCGATCGCGACGGGCGGCTTCGGCGCGGTGGATCGCACCGAGGACTGGCCCTCGGTCGAAGGAGAGATCCTCAGCGCCGAGCTCCGCACCGTCCACGGCACCCAACGGTCGATGAGCCCCTCGGACCCCGGGAGGGTGCGAACGGTCACTACCACCAGGCCCGTTTTCGAATATCGCTACACCGTCGCGGGCCGCACCTATCACTCCGATCGGCTCAGCATCGCGAGCTTCGGAGACGACAGGGAGTTTCTCGAGCTGTTCGAGGCCGGAGATCGGGTTCCGGTCTACTACCACCCCGACAAGCCCGGCTCCTCGGTCCTCATCCATCGGGAGAAGGGCGCCTTCCTGGTGCACTTCCTCTTGCTGGCTCTCCTCCTCGGGGCCGCAGGTCTCGCGCTGTGCTACGCTGCCTGGCGGCTGTGGCGGGGACCCCGGGAGGTTCCGGAAGAAGAGGCGGCGAGCGGGGCATAGGGCCGGGCCATCGCGCAACGCGCGGGCATCCGTTCGCGAAAGGCCGGCGTCCGCGCCGCGCCTGCCGGCGCCTGGTAGAATCGAGCGGAATCCGCGAAGAAGGGGTCGCACGTGGCCGAGCCGAGTCGTCCGCAGCGCATCCTGATCGTCGCCGACCTCGAAGGCGTCGCCGGCGTCGACGACCTGGCCGCCCTGATCTACGACGGCCCAGGCCACGACGACGCCTGCGCGGCGCTGACCGGCGAGCTGGGTGTCGTCGTCGAGGCGCTGCTCGCGGCGGGCTGGGAGGAGGTGCGCGTCGCCGACAGCCACCGCTCCGGCTCGCCCCTCGGCCACGTCCACGTCGAAGAGCTGCCCGACGAGGTCGAGGTTCTCTACGACGATGACGCCCTCGCCTCCGAGCTCTTCGCCGACGTCTCGGCCTTCGCCTGCCTCGGCATGCACGCCGGGGCGGGCGGCGCAGGCTTCTGCCCCCACACGATGAACCTCAGCGCCGAGTGGTGGCTCGCGGGCCGACGCCTGAACGAGACCGACGTGGTCTGCGGGCTCGCCGCCGAGCGCGGTATCCCCGGGCTGTTCGTCAGCGGCGGCGCAGGGCTGGCCGCGGAGCTCGACGGGCGGCTGCCGTTCGTCACCAGCAAGCGCCACGCGCAGGGGCGGCTCGTCTCGCGGCCCGTCGCCGAGGTCCGGCGCGACCTCGCGGAGGCCGCGGCGGGCACACCGGTCGCCGTGCCAGTGCTGCCCGCGGGAGACCTCGAGCTGCGCTTCAAGAGCTGCTGGCAGGCCGCCGCGGCCGTCGGGCCCGGGGTGCGGCGGGTCGGTCCGCGGCGGGTGACCTGCGCGGGGGACAGCTTCCGGGCGCGTTACGGGGCGGCTTGCGCGGCGGGCCGAGCAGCTGCTGCTGGCGGCGCCGGGGGTGTGCGCGCGCGGCGAGGTCGACCTCGCCGCCGAGCTGCTGTTCTGCCTGGTCTGGCTCGGCGAGCGCTGCGGTTGCGATGTCCAGGTGTTGGTCGACCTGTTGCTGCGCGCCCAGGACGGCGACGGCTGCCTGCGGGACCCCGCCGATCCCGACCCGAGCCACGCGACCTCCGCGGGGATGCTCGCGTTCGCCGGGGTGCTCGAGCTCGGTTTTGGGCGCGGTGCGGGCGTCGATCCACGGTAGGATGAAGGCAGGTTCCAAGGGAGACACGACATGGGATTCTTAGGTGGGATCGCCGCCAAAGCAGGGGCCGGGGCTGCCAGCAAGGCGAAGGCGACCGCGGGCGGCGGCGGAGGCAGTGGGGGCGGCGGACTGCAAGCGCAGCGCACCCGGCAGTACATCCAGAGCCTGCAGCAGGAGATCCAGCTGGTCACGGGACGGCTGAAGGCGCTCCGGACCGATCTTCGCGAACACCAGCAGCTCAAGCGCGCGCTGTCGCGCAAGTAGGAGACCCCCATGGGATTCATCGGAAAAGTCGTCAAGGCCGTGCCCCCCACCGCCGGGGGGGGGCGCCACGAAGACGCCGAGCGGTGGAAGCGCTGCAGGCGGCGGTGGCGGGGTCGGCGACGCCCAGTCCTGCCAGAAACACATCGACTTCCTCAAGCGGCAGATCCAACGCAACAAGACACGTCTCCGGATGCTGCGAGAGGAGCTGCAGGCCCACCAGAAACACCTCAAGGGGTTGTAGCGTAGCCGGCGACGACAAGCACTTCCCACGGTGATCCGTTCGCACGTCGCGGGCGGATCTGCTGCATCCGGGCACCGCGCCCGGAGAGCGGCGCAGACCCTCACCCCTGCGAGCGCCGCGCCTCGCCGCCCCTCACTCCTCCTCGAGCCACGCGAGCCGTCGCCCCGCCTCCTCCGCCGCGTCGTCCTCGCCGGCGGCGAGCTCGGCGTAGAGCGCGCGGGCTTCGTCGAGCTGGCCCCGGGCCTCATGGACGGTGGCGCGGGTGAAGGCGGGCAGCTCGTCATCGGCCTTGTAGGCCAGCGCCGCGGCCAGCCCGACGGCGAGCCCTTCGTGGCTGCGCTTCAGCTTGCGCAGCGCGGCGCGGCGGCTGCCGCTGCGTTCGTGGGCGAGGGCCTCGAGCAGGCGGACGCGGCCGTCGGCCTCCAGGTCTTCGAGGCGCCGCGCGAGCATGCGCTGGGAGGGCTCGCTCAGCCCGGGCAGCGCGCCGAGCGCGCGGAAGATCTTCAGCGCCTTGTCGATCCTGCCCCGCTGGCGCTGGGCCTCGGCCCGGGCGAGCTGCTGGTCGAGGTAGGCGTACAGCTCCGCATCGCCGAGCGCGCCGTGGTGGACCGGCGCCTCGTGCAGCGCGCCCCGGCCGTCGACCAGGCCGGCGGCGACCGCGACGAAGGGGTCGCCCCAGGTGAAGCCCTCGAGCACGGTCTCGGGTCGGGTGATCGTGACCGGAGCGGGCAGGATCGCCGCCATCCGCCCAGGCAGCTCCTCGAGGTGGGCGAAGATCTTGCTGACGTACACGTCGGACTGCTTGCCGTTGTAGTAGCAGACCGCGTAGTACCAGTTCTCGAGCAGGCCGCGGTCGACCTCGATGCCGGGGGGGAAGTGCTCGCGCCGCATCGCCCGGTTCCACTTGGCGACCAGCACCTCGACGCCGGCCTCGAGGTTGTAGCGCCAGTCGGTCTTGAGGCGCTCGGTGTCGTAGGCCTCCGCGGTCGCCCCGGTCAGCTGCATCATGCCGAGGCCGAAGTCGCTCTTGTTGTAGACGAAGCTGCCGTCGGCCCGCCATTGCTGGATGCCGCTCTCGCGGTGGGCGACCGCGCAGATCAGCTCGAGGGGCACCGCGTGCAGCGCGCTGAGGCGCGCCATCTCCTCGGCGATCTCGGCGGGGCTCGGGTTGGTTCCGGTCGGCCAGTCGGGCTCCTGGGCGACGATCCCAGCCGCGCACAACAACAGCACCAGGACCTTGCGCATCGCGATTCCTCTCCGTCGGGGGCGCCCGGTTCTAGCACGGGTGGGATCGGTGAACAAGGAGCGGGCGTTCCGCACCTCCCAAAAAACCCTGACCCGACCCCCGCCCCCGGCAAACCGCCTCGTGAGCGCCAGCACGAGGAGCCTCCACCGTGGTCGCCGATGTCCAGATCTCCGCCGACGCCCTGCCCGCCGGCGTCCCCCTGTCGAGCGGGCGGGTGTTCCGCATCGTCGTCGAGCGGTCCCGTGCCGCCCTGCAGGTCCGCTTCCTGACCAACGCCATCCCCCCCTGGCGCGACAGCCCCTCGCCCCAGGCCCGGCTGCTCGACAGCGCTGGGAAGACGGTCGCCGCGGCGCCGATCGAGAGCGTCGAGGGAACCTGGACCGCGCGCTTCGCCGAGGTCCCCGCAGCGACTCCCCTGCAGCTCGCGGTCGACGGCGCGTCCGAAGACGGGGAGATCCTGCAGCGCGCGCCCCTGGACGCGCCTCCGTCCCTTCCTCCGCAACCCGCGCCCGGGCCGGAGCCGAGCGCCGATGCCCAGGGCCGGGTGTTCGTCTACCACGACGCCCTGCACGACCGGCGGGAATGCGCGACGAAGGAAGAGCTCCGCGCCCACGCCCGCCGCCTCGGCGGCTTCTACCTGCTCGACGGGGTCGGCCGGGGCCAGCCCAACCGGCCGGCCTTCGACGATGTGCGCCGGGTGCAGGAGCGCCTCTGGGCCCTCGGTCTGCTCGCCCCCGAGGCGGTCGGCCAGCCCCTGCAGGACAGCGACGCCGACCCGACGGTCGCGGCGATCCGGCAGCTCCAGGAGCGCATGGAGGCGAAGAAGCCCGACGGCGCGATCAGCCCGGACGGGACGACCCATCACTGGCTGATGGGCCTGCACAAGCTCGAGCCGGCCCACATCTTCACGCCGGAGGAGCCCCTCGAGTCCGAGCAGCTGCTCGAGCCCGGCCAGAACCCGGCGTGGACGGACGCCGGCCGCCATCCCCGCAACGTCGACGATGAGGAGGTCGTCCTCGTCGTCAAGGACACGCCGCTCTGGCACATGATCCGCGCCTTCGACCCGGACGCGATCAGCCGGCGCCACTACGACATCGTCGACCCCCTCGACGGCCTGACCTTCGGCATCGCCCACTGGCCCCTCAACGACGGCCATGACTTCTGCCGCGCGGTGTTCGCGGAGGAAGAGACACGGGAGGCCTTCCTGATGCGCTTCCGCGAGTTCTTCGAGGTCGACGAGAACGAGGTGCTGTGGCAGATCTTCCAGCGCGACGCCGCGCGCGGCGCGATGGACCTCGAGGTCGGGGAGCTCGACCTGCGGGCGAGCCTGCCGACCGACGTCGACATCGCCGAAGCCCTCGAGGACGGCCTGCGCAAGACCCTGCTGGTCGAGGGCTGGTGGCGGCAGTCGAAGACCAGCAGCCGCCACGCCGGCCGCCGCTGCTGGGACCTCCTGTGGTTCCGCAAGGCCTTCGGCTACGCCCTGCGCGACCGGCGCATCGTCGAGCTGCAGCTGCGCTTCTGGGTCGACGACGTCATCGCCCGGGCCCAGAAGGCCTGCCTGCAGCTCGGCATCCGCACGGTCGGCGGCATGGCCGCGATGGTCAGCCTGCTCAACAGCCGCAAGGCCTGGCTCGGCGGCCTGCCGAAGAGCGGGAAGAGCTACGCGCACCGCCGCTGGCAGAAGAAGTACGGGGTCGCGATCGACTACGACGCCGACAGCGGCGCGCTCGCGGTCTACGAGGGCGACCGGCGGGTGGAGTTCGACTGGAAGCGGACGCCGACCAGCGACTGGCGCTCGTACGTCGTCTGGCAGTTCTACTGGACGATGCGCGACCTCTGGGACCGCAAGCCCGACCTGCGCGGCCGCATGCAGGAGGTCTGGAACCGCTGGTACGCGGACGCCTTCGGACGGCGCTTCGCGGGCGGCTTCAAGTCCGACGCGAGCCACCACGCCCTGACGTCGCTCCCGCCCTCGGCCCATCGCCAGGCGATGGAGGCAGGCACGCTGCTGCCGGAAGACTTCGACCGCGACGACCGCTCCACCTGGGCGACGATGCGCGGCTTCATCCCCTGCTACGCGCGGCTCGCCGCGTCCTGAACGGAGGTCCTTCCATGACCAGCCTGATGCTCGAAGCCGGCGCGTCCTACCTCGTCTCGTTCCGCAAGCCCCTGCTCGAGGACCACGAGCTGCGCGCCCGGGTCGCCCTGACCGGCCGCGGCTGGGCGGGGGTCACCTGCCATCCCCTCGAGGAGCGGCTCTACCTGGTCAGCGCCGACGAGCGCCGCATCCGGCGCACGGACCTGCGCGGCAACCCCCTCGCGGGCAAGGACATCGAGACCCGCGGCTTCGGACGCCTGCGCGACATCGTCTACGCCGGGCCGGGCAGCGAGGGGCGCTCGGTGTTCTACCTGGTCGAGGAGCGCAGCTTCGTCCTGGTCCGCGCCGAGCTCGGCCCGCGCACGACCTCGCTCGCCGCCAAGGACTGCGCGCGCTTCGCCCTGACCGGGGTGCCCGGCGCCCCGGCGTTGGGTAGCCAGGCCCCCGAAGGCGCCGGGCTCGAGGGCCTCGGCCTCGACGCGGCAGGGCGGCGGCTGCTGGTGGCGCGGGAAGGCGAGGCGCGCGTCTACGGTGTGCCGCTCGCGGGGTTGGAGGCGCTCCGGCCCTTCCCGCTCGCCGACCAGGTCGGGAAGGTGCGGGGCGACGGCGGCAACCACCGGGTCGACGTCGAGGCCGTGCAGGAGCGGCTGGTCGAGCTCGGCTATCTGTCCGGGAAGTTCCGCGCGGGGAAGCCGGACGAGCCGACCCTCGAAGCGATCGCCCGCTTCCAGAAGGCGATCGGCATCCGCCGCCCCGACCGCAACATCAAGCCGGGCAAGCGCACCCACCGCGGGCTGATGGGCCAGGGCTGGGACCGGCCGGCGGAGGGCGTCGAGCTGCTCGACGGCCTGGTGGAAGGGGGCGGGCTGCGGGACCTGACGGGGCTGTGCGTCCACGATCCGAACAAGCAGGTCTTCGGCGGAACCCGGGAGCCCGCGCGGATGCTGTTCCTCAGCCGCTCGGGTGGGGAGGTGGTCGAGGCGCCCCTCGACCAGGGGCTGAAGGCCGCCCTGTCGCGGCTGGCCCTCGGCGACGCCCCGGCGGAGGGCCTGGCGATGGACGCGCGCCGGCGGCTCTACGTGGTGTGCGGCGGCTCCCCCGAGCAGCTGTTGATCTTCGCGCCGCCGGGGGTCGAGCTCGCCGCGCCGCAGCGCCCGACGCCCCCGCCCCGTCCGGCGCCGACGGTGCCGGCGAGCCCGGTCGGCGACGAGCCTGCGCCGGAGGGTTCCGTCGAGATCGTGCCGGTCGACGACAAGCTGGTGATCGACGACGAGGGGATGCTGCGGGATCCGGCCGGCCTGCTGCCGGACCTGTACCACTTCCCGCCGCCGGTGCCGGACAAGAAGATCAAGAACCGCAACAAGAGCATCGAGTGGGTGGTCGTCCACTACAACGTGACCTACGGCGACCATCGCAAGGCCCACGGCCTGTACCGCCCGGGCAAGCGCAACCTGCGCACCCACTTCCTGATCGGCCGCAGCGGCGGCGTCAGCCAGCTGTGCACCGTGTTCGAGAAGACCTACCACGCCGGCGGCGCGAAGCCGCGGGACGGGGACTGGAAGCCGATCCACGACTACGTGCGGCTGCCCTGGAAGGTCGGCGGAGACTGCAACAAGCGCTCGGTCGGTGTCGACTTCTGCAACTACGGCTACGTGACAAAGTACGCGAAGAACCCGATCGTCCGCTTCGACAGCCGCCAGCCCCTGCGCTATCCCGACGGAACCGACACCGGCTACCGCTACAAGAAGAAGGAGTGGGAATCGTACACCCCGGCCCAGCTCAAGAGCTTCGTCCTGATGATGCGGGCGCTGGTCGAGCGCTTCCCGCAGCTGACGAAGAACCGCTTCGTCGGCCACGACAACGTCCACAAGAGCAAGAGCGACCCCGGTCCGGCCTTCCCCTTCCCCGCCCTGCTCGGGCAGATCTTCGCCGATTGACCTGGAACCTATAGCGCAAGTCCCTGCTCCATCTCGTTTTGGGACACTGCGATGGGGGCGGCGTCCAGGAACGAGGCAGGGGCGGCCGGGCCGACCACGGCGGCTGGCCTGATCCCGAGCCGGCATGGAGTTTGCTGCCGTGGGAAGGGAAGACACACACGCGGTGCACACCATGACGACTCCTCCATCCCTCGCCATCCCCGATCGCCCCACCCGGCCGTCCCGTCGCCCGCCCTCCCGGCGTAGCGCCAGCCCGCGGCGGACGGGCCGCCAGGACCCCCGCCGGTCGGACCGCCACGGCTCGCGGCGGACGGGCCGCCGGGATCCCCGCCGGTCGGACCCTCACGGGTCGCGGCGGACGGGCCGCCAGGATCCCCGCCGGTCGGACCGCCACGGCTCGCGGCGGACGGGCCGCCAGGACCCCCGCCGGTCGGACCGCCACGGCTCGCGACGGACGGGCAGCCGGGGCTCGCGCCGGAACGGCCGCCCCGCTTCGCGCCTGATCGACTCCTACGAGCTGCGCGGCGTCCTCGGTCGCGGCGGGATGGGCGTGGTCTACGACGCGGTCGACGTCAAGACGGGGCATCCGGTCGCCCTGAAGCTCCTGGCGCGCGAGCTCAGCGACGACAGCGACTTCATCCAGCGCTTCCTGACCGAGGCCCGCGCCGCGTCGCGGCTCAACCACCCGCACATCATCTCGGTCAGCGCGGTCGGCCGGGCCGCGGACAAGAACGCGTACTACATCGCGATGGAGAAGCTCGAAGGACGCTCCCTCGACGCCTACCTCGCCGCAGGGAGCTTCACCTACAAGCAGATCATCCGCATCGTCGCGGCCGTCGCCGGGGCCCTCGAGCACGCCGCCGAGCGCAGCATCATCCACCGCGACATCAAGCCGCAGAACGTCTTCCTCGGCAGCGACGGCCGCGTGACCCTGCTCGACTTCGGGCTCGCGAAGTGCCTCGACGACGGCATGCGCCTGACCCGGGAGGGGCAGACCCTCGGCACCCCGGAGTATATGTCCCCCGAGCAGGCCCAGAGCAGCTCCGTCGACACCCGCAGCGACCTGTACAGCCTCGGCGTGATCCTCTACGAGATGCTCGCGGGCGCGAAGCCCTTCGAGGCGCCGGCGGTCGCGGGCATGGTCCACCTGCACCACCACGCGACCCCGCGGGCGATCTCCTCGACGCGGCCCGACGTCCCCGCCGACCTCGAGGCGCTCGTCCACCGTCTGCTCGCGAAGAAGCCGGAAGACCGCCTCCAGAGCGCCGGCGCATTGCTCGAGGCCCTCGCCACGCTCGAGCGCGGCTTCGGCGCGCGCGGCTTGCTGCACAAGCGCCCCCACGGTCCGCCGGTGCCGCCGAAGACACCCGAGGAGCTGCTCGACGAGGTGCAGCGCGTCGAAGTCGAGAGCCCGCCACCCACGCGCCGCTGGATCGCGATCGGCGCCGGCCTGCTCGGCCTCGCCGGCCTCGCCGCGGGGCTCTACATCTGGCTGTAGGGGCTCCCTGCCCCGCGGCTGCTCAGCCCTTCGCCGCCAGCTTCTCCGCCCGGCGCAGGTGGAACAACAGCGTGCGCAGGGCGTCCTCGGGCCGCGGCGGAGCGCTGAAGCGCAGGATGATGCGGTCGTCCTGTGGCCGCCCGAGGCGGTCGGCGAAGCTCGACAGGCTCATCACCAGCCCCCCGGGGTCGGCGACGTCGAACACCAGCCCGGCCTCCGCCAGCCGCACCCGCCGCACCCCGAGCCGCTCGAGCCGGATGCGCAGCTCGTGCAGGGCGAACAGGTTCTCGACCTCGTGGGGGAAGCGCCCGAGGAAGTCGCGGATCTCCTTCTCGTAGGCCGCGATGCCGTCGGCGGTGTGGAGGCCGGCGAGCTTCTTGTACATCGCGACCCGCCGCACCGGCTGCGGCACCAGGGTCTGCGGCAGCGAGGCGGCGACCGGCAGGTCGACCTCGCACTCGACCGCCAGGGTGGCGGCGTCCTTGCCCTCGCGCAGGGCCTGCTGGGCGTCGGCGAGCAGCCGGCAGTACATCTCGTAGCCGACGTTGGTGATGTGCCCGGACTGCTGGGGGCCGAGCAGGTTCCCCGCGCCGCGGATCTCGAGGTCGCGCATCGCGATCGAGAAGCCGGCGCCGAGGCTCGAGAACTCCTCGATGGCCTGCAGCCGGCGGCGGCTGACCTCGGTCAGGTTCTTCAGGCTCGGCACGAGGAAGTAGGCGTAGGCCTGCCGGTCGCTGCGCCCGACCCTTCCGCGCAGCTGGTGCAGCTCGGCGAGGCCGAAGCGGTCGGCGCGGTCGATGATGATCGTGTTCGCCCGCGGGATGTCGAGGCCGCTCTCGACGATCGAGGTCGCGAGCAGCACGTCGACGTCCCCGCGGATGAACGCGAGCATGTGCTTCTCGAGCTCGCGCTTCTTCATCTGGCCGTGGGCGCTGGTCAGCTTCGCCTCGGGCACCACCCGCCGGATCAGCTTCTCGAGGGCCGGCAGGCTCTTGACCCGGTCGTGGACGAAGAACACCTGCCCCTGGCGGGCGAGCTCACGCAGGATCGCCTCGCGCACGACCCCGAGGTCGAAGGCGAGCACCTGGCTCTCGACGTCGCGCCGGTCGGGGGGCGGCGTCATCAGGTTGGAGATGTCGCGCAGGCCGACCAGCGACTGGTGCAGG
>JAUIEM010000254.1 GCA_030428695.1 bacterium | reverse complement strand
GGGCTCAGCGTCGGCGTGGCGGGGACCTTCGACGCCGCCGAGCTCGCCCAGGCAGAGAGGATCGCGGCCTCCGAGCCCCTGGCGGTGGTCCCGGAGGGGCTCCTGGACCTGCGCGACGAGATCGACTTCTCCACCGACAACCCCGGATCCCATACCGATCACGCGTCCGCGGACCCGGAGCAGGCGGCGACCGTCTTCGAGAGAGACGACCGCTTCGTGGTCAAGTACAAGCTCGCCTCCGCTCGGCCGCTGGTCCCCGACGAGAGCCCGATCGCACGGCACAGCGCCGAGTATCCGCAGACCTACTACGCCTCGGGCTTCGACCTCCCCGCCAACCCGCGCTCGCTGAACATGGACAAGGCCGTCCTGCTCGAGGGCAAGGCCCGCTACGCGGTCACGGTGGAGTGCCACGTGGACAAGGCTACCGGGCAGCCGATCTTCGAGGACTGCGGCGCCTACGAGTGCGTGGTCGAGAACGACTGGCAGGGGAGCTACCGGGACGCCGAGGTCTACTACGAGCTGCAACGCCCGGGGCTGAGCGAGGCGCGGAGGGCCGAGCTCGAGGCGGTGCTCCCCGCGCTCGAGCAGGGCGAGCAGGAGCAGTTGGATCTGGCCCTCCGCGCCCACGAGCGGATCCGCCAGGCCTACATCGACGACGGAGGGCTGCTCGTCGGCGCCCGGGACGGCTACGTGGCGGAGGACATCATCCACTCCTTCTCGACGACCGCCAACGAGGTCCTGGGCGCGCTCAACGCCAAGGCCGGAGCTCCCGCGGTCTACCGCGTGCACGAGCCGGGGAGGCTCGAGGACTTCGCGGACTATACGAAGGAGGTGGGAATCCCCTGGGATCATCGGCGCGAGACCCTGGCGGAGTACCTGTCCGCGCTTCCGCAGCGGGTGCCGCAGGATCAGCCCTGGCTCGCGGAGATCATCGGCAAGCAGGCGATCCGGCACACGGCGAGGGCGCGCTACTCGGCGACGGAGACCGGCCACTTCGGGATGGGCAAGCGCTTCTACGCACACGGCAGCGCCAGCAACCGCCTCGTCAGCGGCATCGTCAACCTCGCCAACGCCGTCGCCTCGACGCGGATCCTCGCCGGGGAGAGCGGGGTCGCCTTCCCCTACTCGCAGGAGCAGGCGGAGCAGTTCGCGGCACGGCAGACCGAGCTGGAGATCCGGATCGGGACGGCGGAGGCGGCGCAGAGGAACATCCGGGACGCCCTGGCCCTCGAACCGTACGTGGGTCGCGAGCGCGTGGCCCGCATCCTCGAGCTGTCCAGACACGGGATGGCGCTCGAGACCCGTGAACCCGTCGCGCGCGTGTTCATCCCGATGACCCATCTCAAACAAGCGCTGCAAGCCCGCTACGACATCGAGAGCCCTCTCGCTTTGCGGCTCGGAAAGCGACGCTTCGAGGTCGGGCAGGTGCTCGAGGTCCGGATCGAGCACGCCTCCCCCGCGCTGCGCTTCGTCAGCGCCATGCTCGCGGACCTGCCTCGATCGTGGGCGACGCGGGAGCGCAGGCGTTGACGCCCGGAGCCCGCGGGGTGGGGCTCACGGGTCGAGGGCGCCGACCGGCTCGCGGAGGGCGTCGCTCCGAAGCTCCAGGTGCACAGCGTGGAGCGCGCCCGCGGGGAGCTCGACGAGCTCGACGGCGCGGGCCCCGGGCCCCTCGAGGTGCACGTGGTAGGTCCCCGGCTGCAGGCCGAGGGTGACGAAGGCGCCGGAGGCGTCGGTGCGGGCGCGGGCAGCGACCACCTCCTCCGCATCGACCCACAGCAGGGCGAAGTCCTCCGCGGGGAGCCCGTCGACGGTGACCCGCCCACGGACCTCGACGCAGCGTTCGAAGCGCAGCGTGATCTCGGTCGTCTGCCCGGGCTCGACCGTCGCGCCCACGACGACGGAGCCCGCGCCCGGGGCGGATGCGACGAGCCGGTGCGCGCCCGGGGCGAGGCCGTGCAGGGCGAAGCGTCCGTCGAGGTCGGCGTCGGTGCGCGCGACGGCGTCGCGGGGCCCGTAGGCGGCCAGGGTCGGCCGCGGGAGCGGGCGTCCGTCGGGGTCGAGGAGCTGGCCGACCAGGCTCCCCCCGGCCCGAAGCTCGAAGTCGAGCGTCGCGGCTTCGCCCGGCTCGAGGCTCAGCCCACGGGCCGCGGGGGAGGCCCCCGGGGCGAGCGCGAGCAGCCGCACGGAGCCCGTCGGCAGCCCCTCGAGCCGGTAGCCTCCGTCGGCGTCGACGCGGCTGAGGGCCAGCGCCCCGTTCCCGCGGTCCGCGCCGGGGGGCCGCGTCAGCAGGCGCCGCAGGCGGGTCTCGACGACGGCCTCCAGGTCCGCGGCGGGGCCCGCGAGGGACGGGTCCAGCCAGGCGACGAAGGCGCCGGCGAGCGGCTCCCCGGCAGGGCCGTAGACCCGCCCCGCGACGCTCGTCTCCGCCTCGACGGGGAGCTCGATCGGCGCCGCGCTGCCCGCCGCGGTCTCGGCGGGCGCGGCGTGCAGGACGACGCGCCCCGCGTCCCCGTCGGTGTGTAGCCAGCGGAGTCCACCGTGCAGCGGGTCGAGCCAGCCGTCGGCGTCGACGACGCGCAGCCCGTAGCGCCCGGCCGGGATGCTGGCGAGGAAGCTGCCGTCGGGGCCGGCGCGCAGGGGGAGGCTGTTGACGGAGACCCAGACTTCGAGCCCGACGCCGGGGATCGGCCGCCCCTCGGCATCGACGACCTGGCCCGTCACGCGGACCTCGCCGTCGGCGGCTTCGGTCTCCTTCCGCGGCGCGCTGACGTCGCTGGAGGGAGCGGGGACAGGCCCCGCGGGGGGCGGGACAGTCTCGACGGGGTCCGGCGTCGCAGGGGCTCGGCGGGCCGGGGGTTCAGAGGCCGTCGGAGGCGCGGAGTTGGCCGCGTCTCGCGCCTGCTGGGGGGAGGGAGGGCTCGCCCGCTCGGGGGCGCAGCGGCTCGGCCGCGCGGGGGGCGTCGTGCCCGGGACCGCGTCCGGGCTCGTCCCGCGCAGGGCGAACAGGGCGCCGACGGCACAGAGGCCCGCCATAAGGCCCACCATGAGCTCTCGTCCTCGCATCATCACTTGCCTCTCCTACCTACCTCTCCTACCGACCGCTCGCTCTCACCGACCGCCCGGTCTACGGGGGCGATGGATTTTCCGGAAATCCCGGGCCCGCGTAGTCCCTCGCGTTCGTGGAAGAACACTGTGACAGGAGGAATGTCGATGATCGACCGAACCAGGCCGCGCTCTGTCTGGAGCGTGGCGTGTATCCTGTGCCTCGTCGGGACGCTGTCCGCCCAGCAGGATCTCAGCGTGCCCGGAGATCTGCGCGTCACGCAGAGCGAGGTGTACGGGAACCTGAGCGTTCAGGGGAGCCTGCGCATCGTCCGGGGAGCGACCCTGACGGTGATGGGGAACCTGCAGGCCGGAGAGCTCGTGATAAGGGACGGCACGCTCTCCGTCGCCGGCGCGACGACCGTGACCGGTCGGTGCATCGTGCGCAAGGACGGCACGGGGACCTTCTCCGGGACGTTCACGGGCGGAGTTGTCGTGCGCATCCTCGGCGGCGCGAGCTTCGAGCAGGACGTCGACATCGCGGGGGACCTTCGCATCGTCGACGACGGCCACGCCACCTTCGGCGCCGATGTGGGCGTCGGGGGGACGGTGCGCCTGCGCAGCCCGATGGGCGCGCAGATCACGGGGACCCTGACCGCCTCGCGCGTACGCCTCGGGTTCACGGCTCCGAACGGGAGCGTGGTCGGGAGCTCCCTCACGGCCGGGAGCATCGTCGCCAACACGGTGCAGGCGACGAGTAACAGCCAGGTGACGGGCAGCATCAACGCGAACAACGTCGCGCTGGACTGGACCCAGAACCTCCGCCCGGTCGCCTCGATCGCCCAGCCGGCCAGCGGCGCTTCCTTCCCTGAGGGGACGCAGGTCTCCCTGCAGGGGAGCGCCAGCGACGTCGAGGACGGGGACCTCAGCGCGGCGCTCGCGTGGAGCTCGAGCCGAGACGGCTCCCTGGGGACAGGTGCGGATGTCCAGGTTCCCCTCAGCCTGGGGAGCCACACGATCACCGCGGTCGTCACCGACTCCGGCGGACGCTCGAGCGCGGCGGCGACGATCACCGTCGATATCTTCAACACGCCCCCGAGCGCGAGCATCACGTCTCCGGCGCCCAACGCGGAGGTCCTGTTCGGCACGACGCTGAGCCTGACGGGCTCCGGCAGTGATGCCGGGGGCCCGAGCGGCCTGAGCTACGCGTGGAGCTCGGATCGCGACGGTTCCCTCGGGGCCGGGGCGAGCCTCGATGTCGACCTCAGCCCGGGGCTGCACTCGCTCACCCTGACCGTCACCGATGCGGGAGGGCTGAGCGGCAGCGCGATGCAGTTCGTGTTCGTCGGCTGGGACCTGACCGCCTACATCCCCTTCATCGAGGATGACCGGGAGTTCACCAACGACGGCTTCCAGCACAGCTATTGGTCCTCGGACGAGGTCGGCCTCGGGACGGTCTTCGTTCAGCGCATGAAGCAGCCCCTCGATCCCTTCACCGAGACCGTCAACATGATGCAGTTCAGCGCCGACGGGCAGGTGGTGCTCAAGGCGGTGCTTCGCTCCGTGGTCTTCCAGGACCCGTTCAACTTCCCGACGGTGATGAGCCGTTTCTCCAACAACCCGGTGTTCGTGCCGGACTTCGCCGTTCTCGACCAGAGCTACTCGACGGGGATCGTGTACCGGAACTACGGCGGACCGGACTTCCTCCATGACCTGAACCCACCCCCCGCCGACGCCCTCACCGGTGTCATCTCGTACCAGGTCGTGGACTACGGCTCGCTGAGCACGCCCTACGGCGACTTCGACGACGTGTTGCACATCGAGCTCTTCGGCGACCTCGCCGGCCAGGAGATGTGGATGGCGCGGGACTTCGGCCTCGTGCAGTACAGGACCAACCAGAACACCACCCACGCCCTGGTCAGCGTCGATGTCTGCAACGACCCGACCGCGGCGACGGTCGGGGCGTTGTTGCAGCCTTCGCCCTCGGCGGGGCCGACCTTCTGGACCCCCTATGTGGTCAACAACACCACCGAGACCCTGGTCGTGACGGTGCGCATGGACGTCGACAACCCCTGGCCGGGCTGGATGGGACCGCTGATCGGCTTCCAGCGCGTCAATGTCGGGCCGGGGGCCACCGAGGGGATCGCCTTCGGGACGATCCCGTGGGCCCTGCCGGGCAGCGCCCACGCGCCCGACCTCAAGATCGTCGCCTGCCGCATCCTGCCCTGAGCGCGGGCGTCGCATCGCACAGCTGCGCCGCCCACGCGGAGCGAGTGGCGTCCCCGCTGCGCGTCGGCAGCTCGCCGGTCGGGTTGTGTCGGTGCGAGCACGCCTGGGCGACCGAGCGCCCGCGCCTGTACGAGGACCGTTGACTCCCCTCGACGCGCGCTCCCGCTTCCCGTACCCTCTCCGATGGAGGTGCCGCATGCCCGGCCGCGATGTCGAGCTCGAGAGGTTGGCCGAGATCGCCGAGGAGCAGCGCTCCTACGAGCTGATGGCCGGCGTGCGCCGCGACCATCCCGAGCCGACCGCTACCATCGACGACGCGACGCTGCTCGGCTGGATCCGGGACGGCTGCGCGCGCGCCTACGCCTACCGCATCGCCGACAGCCTCGAGCAGCGCCGCTTCGTCGCGGCGATGGTGCGGCTCGGCCCGCGCTTCGACCTCGAGCTCGACTGGGCGTGGGCGATCCTGACCCGCGGGGAGTGGAGCGGGGCCCGCAAGCTCGCGGCGATCGACGCCCGGGCGGCGATGGACTGACCGGCGGCGCCGGGGAGGGAAGCCTGCGTGTTGCGCATGCTCGGCTTGTCGATCCTGATGATCGTCGCCTTCACCGCGGCGGTCGGGGGCTTCCTGTTCGGGGCGATGCGCCCCTCCAACCAGCCCCTCGGCGCGATCGTCGGGGTCGCTGGCGCGGCCCTGGGTGCCTGGAGCCTGTGGCGGTTGATCGTGCTCAACCGCGCCTTCCAGCGGCAGGCCTACGAGCAGGTGCTCGCGCAGCCCGAGCGCATCCTCGCCCGCTGGGATGATCCCCTCGGGGCCGTGATCCTCGCCAAGGACGCCCTGTTCGTCGACGAGAGCTACCATCCCTACCGGTCCTGGTATTGCAACCTGATCGCGCTGCGCCACGAGGAGGGGCGGCTGATCTTCACCTTCCGGAGGGGCGCGGCGAACCGGCACTTCACCGGCGACATCGCGGTCACGCTGCCGGCGGAGGCCTCCTCGACGGCGCTCGAGGGGCTGCGGGAGCGGGGGCTGCTCGGCGAGTGAGGATCAGTCCGCGCCGCGGTCGAGGCCCGGCCGTCGAGGTACAGGACATGGATCCCGTCGTCGAAGCATGGGTAGGGCTCGCGCCGTTCTCTCCGGGCTTGAGACCGCTGGCCAGGTCGATGAAGGCGGGGCCCGCGGGGTCGCGGCTGCAACCGGGGTCGGGGAGGGGAGCGTCCGTCGGCTACACCCGCTCGAGCACCGCTGCGGCGCCGAGGCCGCCGGCCGCGCAGATGCCGAGGAGGGCGCTCCGCTTGCCGGTCAGGGCGAGCTCGCGGGCCATCGTCGTCACCATGCGGGCGCCGGTCGCCGCGAAGGGATGGCCGAGGGCGATCGAGCCGCCGTGGACGTTGAGCCGCTCGTCGGGGATGGCCCCGACAGCGGCCTCGCGGCCAAGCCGCTCGCGGGCGAAGGCGTCGTTGGCGAGCATCTTCGTCACGCTGAGCACCTGGGCGGCGAAGGCCTCGTGGAGGTCGACGAGGTCGACGTCCGACAGCGTCATCCCCGCCCGGTCGAGGGCCTGGGGGATGGCGAAGGCCGGCCCGATCAGCAGCTGGTCGGCGGGGTCGACGCCGACGTAGGACCAGCTCTTGAAGGCGGCCAGTGGCTTCAGGCCGAGCTCGGCGGCCTTGGCCGCGGAGGTCAGCAGCACCGCGGCGGCGCCGTCGGTCAGGGCGGAGGAGTTGCCCGCGGTCAGGCTGCCGTCCTTGGCGAAGGCGGGCTTGAGTCGGGCGAGGGCGTCGGTGCTGGTGTCGCCGCGGATCAGGCCGTCGACGTGGACCCAGCGCCCGCCCGGCGCCTCGACCGGCACGACCTCCTCGGCGAAGCGGCCGTCGGCGACCGCGGCGGCGGCGCGGTGGTGGGAGCGGACGGCGAAGCGGTCCTGGTCGGCGCGGGCGATGCCGTTGCGGCGCGCCATGTCCTCGGCGGCCTCGCCCATCACCTGGCCGGTGCTGCGCTCGGCGATGCGCGGCGGGCGGGGCAGGATGTCCTTCAGCGGCAGCAGCCCGCTCGCCGCGGCGAGGTAGTCGGCCGGCTTCGGCTTGCCGTAGACCAGCGGCGCGAGGCTGTGGACGACCTTCTGGGGCAGCTTGAGCTCGGCGTTGCTGGTCGAGTCCGAGCCGCCGGCGATCACGACGTCGGCCTCGCCGCGCTCGATGGCGGCGGCGGCCAGGGTGACCGCCTGCAGGCCGGAGGCGCAGGCGCGGCTGACGGTGTAGGCCTCGACGGACGGCGGCAGGCGCAGATCGAGGGCGATCTCGCGGCCGACGTTCGGCGCCCCGCTCGGCAGGATCACCCCGCCCCAGACCAGGCTGTCGACGCTGCGGCGGGGGATGCCGCTGCGCTCGAGCAGGCCGTCGACGGCGGCGACCCCGAGGGCGATGGTGTCGAGCTTGATGAACGGACCGAAGGCTTTGACGAAGGGCGTGCGGGCTCCTCCGACGATGACGGCGCGGCGGGCGGGATCCACGGGCAGCTCCTTTCAGGCGCCGAGCAGGGCGCCGCCGCAAACGCGCAGCACCTGCCCGGTCAGGCCGCAGGCGGCCGGGGTGGCGAGGAAGGTGATCGCCTCGGCGACGTCGGCGGGCAGGCCGCCCTGGCCGAGGCTGTTCAGGCGCCGCGCGACCTCGCGGATGCCGACCGGCATGCGCGCGGTCAGCCGCGTCTCGATGAAGCCCGGGGCGACGGCGTTGACCGTGATGCCGCGGGCGGCGAGCGGTCCGGCGAGGTTCCGCACCAGACCGATCACACCAGCCTTGGCGGCGCTGTAGTTGGTCTGGCCCGCGTTGCCCGCGATGCCCGCGATCGAGGTCAGGGCGAGGACGCGCCCGTGGTCCTGGAGCGGACCGTCGAGCAGCGCGCGGGTCAGGCGCTGGATCGCCTCGAGGTTGACCGCGAGCACCTGGTTCCAGTGCGCCTCGGCCATGCGGACGAGGGTCTTGTCGCGGGTGATGCCGGCGTTGTGGACGACGATGTCCAGCCTCTCACCGAGCTCCGCGACGATCCGCGCCGGGGCGTCCTCCGCGGTCAGGTCGCAGAGCACGACCTCCCCGCGCAGCTCGCGGGCGAGGCGGGCGAGCGGCCCGTCTTCCTCCGGCCGGTCGAGCAGCCACAGCCGGGCGCCCTCGTCGGCCAGGCGGCGGGCGATCGCCGCGCCGATGCCGCGGGCCGCGCCGGTGACCAGCGCGGTCTGGCCCTCGAGGGGGCGCTCCTCCGGAGGGACGCGCTCGTCGACCACCGCCGCCGAGAGCCCGAGCACCTGGCCGCTGATGTAGGCCGAGCGGGCCGACAACAGGAAGCGCAGCGGGCCGGCCAGGCGCTCCGCGGCGAAGCCGGGCACGGTCACGAGGTTGGCGGTCGCGCCCTTGCGTCCGAGCTCGCGCGCCAGGCTGCGGGTGAAGCCCTCGACGGCGCGCTGGGTCGAGGCGACGACGAAGTCCGCCTCTTCCGCCGGCGGCCGGGTCAACAGCAGGCAGCGTCCGCAGCGCTTGAGGCGGGGCAGGAGCGGCTGGAAGAAGCCGTGCAGGGCGGCGAGCTCCGCGGAGTTGCGCAGGCCGGTCGCGTCGAACACGATCGCGTCGAGCGGGCCGTCACCCTCGAGCCGCCCCGGAGGCCGGCCCCAGGCTTCGCCTTCGGCGGGCAGGGCGGCGTCGGCGGGCACCAGGGTGGTCGCCCCGGCGGCGGCCAGGGCGCGGGCGCAGACCTCGGCAAGCCTGGGGTCTGCGGGGGCGAAGGCGACCCGCTGGCCGCGCAGGGGGCGCGGAGCGTAGGGGCCGGAGGCGCGGCGCAGGGGCTGGGGGATCGGCAGGGGCAGCGAGAGCCCCTTGACCAGGCGGCGCAGGAGGGGCCGTTCGCCGATTTCGAGCAGCAGGTCAGACATCGCGTTCCTCGCGGGAGAAGGTTCCGGTCATGTAGGCGGGCCCGCCCGGGGCGTCCCCGACGTGGACCGTGTCGCCGGCGACGTACAGGCCGACCCGGGCGGGCAGCTCGAGGGGACGGGTGAAGCGCACGTCGATCGAGGCCAGGGCGTAGCGCTGCGCGAGCAGGTTCCGGCGCAGCCCCTCACAGGCGCGGGCGAGCGTGCCGAAGCCGTGCAGGATCGGCTTGCGGAAGCCGAAGGCGCGGGCGTAGGGCGGCAGCCAGTGGATCGGGTTGAAGTCGCCGGTCAGCTTCGCGAAGTCGAGGCCGGCGTCGGCCGGGAGCTTCCAGAAGGCGATCTCCCGGGCCTCGTCGGGCACGCGCGCCTTCTCCTTCTTCTTCCCGCCGGGACGCTTCTTCAGCGGCACGAGCGCGGTCAGGGTCGCCTTGATCGCGGCTGGGACGCTCGCGGTGCCGGTGATCAGCTCCTGGCGCAGGACCGCGCGGAAGCCGTCGTCGTCGACCTCGACGAGCTGCGCGCTCAGCTCGAGGGGCTCGTCGGCGGGCAGGGGGGCGCGCTGCTCGATGCGGCAGCCGCCGTTGACGACGCGCAGCATCGGGTAGGGGGCCCCTTCGATGGTACGGGAGGCGAGCGGGAAGCTCCACTGCGGGAACAGGTGCGCCGGCACGGTGCGGCGGTAGGCGTGCGGGTCGCCGCCGACGTTGCGCACGTAGTCGCGGATCAGGCCGGCGGGGCGCGGAGGGAGCGTGGCGCGCAGCACCGGCCCGGGCACGTCGAGGGCGCCGTCGCGCGCTCTGCCGAGCTGCTGCCACAGGGCCGCCAGCGAGGTGCGGCCGAGGGCCTGCAGCACCGGGCCCTGGGAGAGGATGTGGAGACTGGAGACCGCCATCGTGCACCTCCGGGTTCGTGCGCCCCCTCGACTATACAGAGCACTTGCTCTGATTGCGCGCAAAATCCTCCGGAAATGACGCTGTGCGCTATCACGCTATGGTGCCGGGAAAAGGGGCTTCCGCCGGAAACATGCTGCGTTGCGTAGCGGGGCGTGCCGGCCGCCGCGCGGGCCTCTCGCCGGCGCGGGAGGGCGCGGGAGCGGGCCGGCGCTCGGAGCGGATTCCCAATCTTGGGAAAACGCTTCGCGATCGGTCCCGTTTGGAACGGTGGCGGCTCAGGGGGCGTGCCCCGGAAGCCGCCTGGAGCTGTGTAACCGTGCGGTTAAGAGGGCGTGAAGACCGGCGGTCGGTGGTTTGGCATGGGATTTCCTGGAACGAGGGACGTCAACCCCTTTCGTGCCGTGAGGTCTCCATGCGACGTCCTTCCCTGATGCTGATCCTGCTTGTCTGCCTGTCCGTCTGCTTCCTCGGCTGCGAGAAGAGCAGCTCCTCCTCGTCGTCCAGCGGCAGCTCCGGCACCGCGACCCCGGGCCTCGGGTCGGGTGTCACCCCGGGGACGGGCACAGGTACCGGGACCGGAACCGGAACGGGCACCGGGACCGGCACCGGCACCGGCACCGGCACCGGCACCGGCAGCACCGGCCCGAACACCGCTCCGGTCCTGACCCTCGGCAGCCCGACCGGCCCCCAGGTCGACCAGGTCAGCGTGCCCTTCGTGCTCGTCGACGCCCAGTCCGACCCCGCCGACATCACCGTCGAGTTCAGCATCGACCGCGGCCAGACCTGGTCCCCGGCCACCGCCGGCGCGACGGGCAGCGGGACGATGGCCCTCAGCACCTCGCCGGGCGGCACCCCGCACTTCTACGTGTGGAGCTCGACCGCCGACCTCGGCCTGGTCAACGAGCTGCACGTCGAGCTGCGCGTCACGCCGAACGACGCGGACACCGGCAACGCGGTCACCAGCCTCGAGTTCCCGGTGATCAACCTCGGCCGCAACGACCCGGACGCGAGCTACCTCAACCAGGCCGACGAGCTGGTGCTCAGCTGCAAGGTGGCCGGCGGCTTCACCCCCTACAGCTGGGTGGTCAACCGGGTCGACGACGTCCGCATCTACGGCGACGGCAAGGTCGTCTTCCTGCGCGACGGCCAGAGCCCGATGGACGAGATCAGCCAGGGCACGATCAGCGAGGAGGAGATCGTCGTCCTGCTGCTCAAGGTGCAGGAGCAGGGCTTCTGGAACTTCCAGGACTACTACCAGTCCTACATGGCGCCGACCGACATGCCGACCTGGAGCATCGAGGTCAACCTGATCGGCAACTCCCACACGTCCGGTTCCTATGGCGGAAGCATCTCCGCGCCGAACGGCTTCATGGAGATCTTCGCCTTCGCGACCGACCCCGAGCTCCCCGTGACCGGCGTGATGACCTACCTGCGCCAGGCGATCGATCCGAGCGAGCTCGCCGCGGGCGTCTACGCCGGCGAGGAGTACGAGAAGAAGCTCGACACCCCGATGGACTGGAGCTGGGAGAACGGCGCCAACGGCCCGCAGTGGGTCGGTCCCTGAGCGAGCGCGCCCGCCGCAAGCCTTGCCCCGCGCACGCTTTTCGGCGATCCTCCAGAGCCCCCTGGAGGAGCCCCCGATGCCCGCGATCGACGTCTTCCAGCTCACCCGCTACTACGACAAGCTGTGCGCGGTCTACGAGCTGAGCTTCGCCGTCGAGCCCGGCGAGATCCTCGGCCTGGTCGGGGCGAACGGCGCGGGGAAGACCACCTGCCTGCACTGCGTCTGCGGCATCCTGCAGCCGTCCTCCGGGGCGGTGACGATCGCCGGCCATCCCCTCGCCACCGAGCCGATCGCCGCCAAGCGCGCGGTCGCCTTCATCCCCGACACGCCGGTGCTGTTCGACTACCTCAGCGTGCTCGAGCACCTGCAGTTCATCGCGAAGGTGTACGGGGTGGCGGACTGGAGGCCGAAGGCCGATGCCCTGCTCGAGGAGTTCTCCCTCAGCGAGAAGCGCCACGCCCTGCCGTCGGAGCTGTCGCGCGGCATGCGCCAGAAGCTCGCGATCTGCCAGGCCTTCCTGCACGAGCCCGCGGCGATCCTGTGCGACGAGCCCCTGATCGGCCTCGACCCGCTCGCCATCCGCAACATGCGCCAGTCCCTGCAGCGGCGGGCGCAGGCGGGGGCGGCGCTGATCCTGTCCAGCCACCAGCTCGAGCTGATCAGCCAGCTGTGTGACCGGGTGCTGATCGTCAACCGTGGCCAGGAGGTCGTCACCGGCACGATGACCGAGGTCCGCGCGCGCTTCCCGCAGCTCGGCGAGCAGGCCAGCCTCGAGGACATCTACATGGCGAGCATCGAGGAACCCGCGGAGCCCGACGCTTGAGCGCGGAGCCGGACACCCCCCGCGGCGCTTCGGCTCCCGCGCTCGCCTGGTTCCTGCTCTCCCGGGCGATGCGCAACCGGCTGGCCCGGCTCCTGGCGCGGGTGCGGGAGCCACGGGTCGCGATCGGCGTCGCCGGCGGCTGCCTGTTCCTCGGGGTCGCCCTGATCGGCCTCGGGGCGGCGGTGTTCTTCGACCTCGAGCTCGGCACGGGCTCGGACCTCAGTCCCCTGTTCACCGGGGGCCTGGTCGCCTGGCTGCTGCTCCTTCTGCGCAGCGGAGGCCGCGAGCCGGGGCTACCCTTGCCGAAGGCCACCCTGCTACAGCTCATCGCGGCGCCCCTCGGCCGGCGCCGCCTGCTCGCGTTCTTCATCTGGACCCATCAGCCGGGGCTGTTGCTCTCCGCGCTCTTCTTCTCGCTGCTGCTCGGCTTCTACAGTCCCTGTCCGCCGTGGCTGGCCTGGCCCCAGCTGATCCTGTTGCTCAATGCCCAGCTCGCCCTGAGCTTGTGCGCCCGGCTGTGGACCTGCATGGCGCGCGACGGCGGCCACGGCGACGGCGTGAGTTGCCTGCCGTACCACATCGTGCTGGTCGCGCTGCTGACCGCCCTGGTCATGGACCTGCCGCCGCTCGAGGGCTCCAGCCCGGAGGAGTTCCTCGCCACCTTCAGCGGACCGACGGTGCAGACCGTGCTGTGGCCCCTGATCCAGATCGCCGAGGGCCTGCACGCGCAGACCCTGGCCGGCGTCCTGCCCAGCCTGGCGGTGCTCGGCAGCGGTTGGCTCGTGCTCCTGGTCGCGGCGCTCCTCCGTCCGCCCGCTTTCGAGGAAGCCTGGCTGCGCTTCGCCGACCGGGTCGAGGCGCTGAAGAGCGGAGGCTGGGCGGCGTACAAGCACAAGACCGCGCAGCAGACCGGAAAGGCCCGTCCGACCGCGACCACGGCCCGCCCCCAGCCCTTCCGCCTGAAGCCCGGGGGGAACCCGCTGTGGGCGCTGGTGTGGAAGAACCTGATCGGCATGGGCCGCCGCCATCGGCCGCGCAACCTCCTGGTCGCGCTCGTGCTCGCGGCCGCCGGCGGCTCCAGCCTGGCCGTGCTCGGCGCCGGCACTCCGCTGCCGCCGGCCGGCGCCGTGCTGGTCGTGTACCTGACCCTGCTCGCCGTGCTGATCGCGATGCAGCATCTGCGCTACGACCTGCGCCGCGACCTGGTGCACACCGCGCAGCTCAAGAGCTACCCCCTCAGCGCGCGCCAGGTGCTGTACGGCGAGGTGCTCGGGATGACGATCACGGTCAGCGCCTACGTCACGGTCGGCCTGACCCTCGCCCTCTTCCTCGCCTCCTCCCGCCCGGGGCAGGGCGGGGCCCTGGTCGCGCTGGCCTGGAGCGAGCGCCTGCCGGTCTACGCGGCGCTCGTCCTGCTCGCGGCGGCGACCGTGTTCGTCGACGTCGCGATCGCGAACATCTGCACCCTGGTCGCGCCCCACCTGGTCGTGATCGGCCGCCGCCAGAAGGGCGGCTTCGCACAGTTCGGCGGCGCCCTGACCGGGAACCTCGTGCGCGGTGTCGCCTTGCTGGCCTGCCAGGTGCTGCCGCTGACCGTCGGCATCGGCACCTACGCCCTGTTCGGCATCTTCGCGGGGGCTTGGTACCTCGGCGCCCTCCCCGCCGGCCTGCTCGCCGCGGGCGTGCTCGTCGCCGAAGGCGTGGCCGGCCTGCGCTGGGCGGAGCGGGCCTACGAGCGCTTCGACCTCGCGGATGTGCCGAAGAGGGAGTGAGGGCTTGCGCACCTGCGTCACTCGCTCGGCTGTCCGCGAGGCCACCCGCCGACCGGCGCTCCGAGGAACGAGGAGCGCGGGTCAAGGGCCGGAGGACGCACCAGAGGAGTTGGGCGGCAGCCCTGTTTGCGACACCACCGCAGGTCTTTTCTCCGAGGAACGAGGAGAGAAGGCCGAGGAGGTGGCGCAATCAGGGCGATGGTCGCCCAACCTCCGACAGTGTTGCGCGCTACTCGGTGGTCCCCCACCGGGGGACTCACAGGGGGGCATCAACAAGCCCGTAAACACCTCGTTCCGG
>JAUIEM010000650.1 GCA_030428695.1 bacterium | reverse complement strand
GCGTGTGCAGGGTCGGCGGCACCTTGGTGATGATCTCGAAGCCGACGAAGATCGCGAGGCCGAAGATCATCAGGTTGTCGAGCAGGTAGAGCGTCTGCGGGCTCGGGGCCTGGGACGCCGCCTCGGCGGCGGCCTGGGCGAGCTGCAACAGGATCATTCCGCTTCCTCCAGCACCTTCTTCGTCGCCTCGTGGGTGACCGCGCCCTCGTGGGTGAGCAGGCAGCCGCTGAGGATGTCGTTCTCGAGGTCGAGGACGAGCTTGTCGTCCTTGAGCATCTCCTTGACCAGGTTCCCGACGTTGCGGGCGTAGAGCTGGCTGGAGTGGACGCTCATCGCGCTCGGCAGGTTGAGCTCGCCGACCAGGGTGACGTCGTGCTTGACGACGGTCTTACCGGGCTCGGTCAGCTCGCAGTTGCCGCCGAGCTCCGCGGCGAGGTCGATGATCACCGAGCCGGGCTTCATCGCCTCGACGGCTTCCTTCTTGATCAGGATCGGCGCCTTGCGGCCCCGGATCAGGGCGGTCGTGATCACGACGTCCGACTTGGCGATGTGCTTCTGCATCGCCTCTTCCTGCTGCTGCTTCTGTTCCTCGGTCTGCTCCTTGGCGTAGCCGCTCTTGTCCTCGAGGCTCGCGTCGGACTTGACCAGCTCGACGAAGCGCGCGCCGAGGCTCTCGACCTGCTCTTTGACGGCGGGCCGCACGTCGAAGGCCTCGACCATCGCCCCCATGCGGCGGGCGCTCGCGATCGCCTGCAGACCCGCGACGCCGGCGCCGAGCACGAACACCTTGGCCGGGGCGAGGGTGCCGGCGGCGGTGTTGAGCATCGGGAAGATCTTCGGCAGGTGCAGGGCGGCGAGCACCACCGCGCGGTAGCCGGAGATCGTCGCCATCGAGGACAGCGTGTCCATGAACTGGGCGCGGGTCGTGCGCGGCACGAGGTCCATCGCGAGCACGCTGAGCTTGCGCTCGGCCAGGCGGCGCACGGTCGGCAGGTTCGAGAAGGGGCGGACGGTCGCGCAGACGATCGTGCCCTCGGCGAGCATCGCGATCTCATCGAGCTCGCCGTGGGTGTCGGGTCCGCATACCTTCAGCACCAGGCCCGCGCCTTCGTACAGGCTCTGCGGGTCGTCGGCGAGGGTCGCGCCCGCAGCGGTGAACTCGTCGTCGGAGATGTGGGCGGCCGCGCCGGCCCCCTTCTCGACCTGGACCTCGAGGCCCGCTTTGACGAGCTGCTTGACCGTGCGCGGAGTCGCCGCCACGCGCAATTCGCCGGGCGCCCGCTCCTTCGGAACGGCTACTTTCATGGAAGTTCCCCCATTCAGGGCTTTGAGGATAGTGAAAAGCGATCGCTTGTAAAGCCTCTGTCCGCGGCCCCCCTCCCGATGCTTTTGGCGTAGAATTCGCCGCTTCCCGTGGGTATGCTTAAGAGCGTTTCCGGCTCCAGCGAACGGGCATTTCACGCCCACGAGAACCAGCGAACCGCCCGGAAGACCATCGGAGGACAGAGAAGTATGCCGGTCAATCAAGCCGACAAGATCGACAACAAACTGGTCAAGCAGGTCGAGTCCACGAAGTTTCGGAACCGCGTGAACGCCCTGCACGGCGAGGCCAAGAAGCTGCAGAAGCTGTTCAAGAAGCAGAAGCGGATGAAGGCCGACAAGAAGATGTTCGAGCAGCTCGACGAGGTCGAGGATCTCGCCGGCAAGGAGAAGCTCGCCAAGCTGTCGGGCGAAGCGCTCAAGAACTTCCAGGACGAGCACAAGCAGCTGACCGAGGTGCTGAAGTGGGTCACCGAGATCCACAAGTTCCTGCACACCGTCATCAACAAGGAAGCGACCCCGCTGGCCGAGAACTTCAAGCGCCTCGCCGCGGCCGAGAAAGACAAGCAGAAGCGGAGGTAGTCCGCGCCGATGTCCGACCTCGCGCGGCGGCAGAGTTCCTGCCGCCGCGGGCTTTTGTTGGACAAAATGGTTGTGCTCGCGACGCGGAAGGCTATCATGCGCGGGTGCCCGGGGGCGTAGCTCAGTCGGGAGAGCGCTTCGTTCGCAACGAAGAGGTCGCGGGTTCGAATCCCGCCGTCTCCATTCCCTGGACCCCGTGGTAGAGCCACGGGGTTTCTTTTTGGAGGTCCCTCCATGCCCACCTTCTCCGAGGAACAGATCCTGCTCCGCGACACCGTGCGCGACTTCGTCTCCGGCAAGATCGAGCCGGTGATGGAGCACCTCGACGCCGAGGCCCGCTTTCCGACCGGGATCGTCGGCGAGCTCGCCGAGCTCGGGCTGTTCGGGATCCCGATCTCCGAGGAGGACGGCGGCGCCGGCCTCGACCTGACCACCACCGTGCTGGTCGTCGAAGAGCTCGCGCGCGGCTCCGCTTCGATCGCCTGGACCCTGGCCGCGCACACCGCCTACGCCCTGCGCCCCATCGCCCGCTACGGCAGCGACGAGCAGAAGGCGCGCTGCCTCGAGGCGCTCGCCGAGG
>JAUIEM010000649.1 GCA_030428695.1 bacterium | reverse complement strand
CCCCGCTCTTCGGCCCCGGCGCGCAGTCTCACGAGGACCCTGTCGAGCACGGCCCGCCGCCACGCCGCCTCGAAGGCCTCTTCCGGGGTCGGCCCGGAAGAGGGGAGCTCCCGGAGACCTGCGTCGAGCGAAAAGGCCTGCCCCGTCGGCGTGCGCTTCCTCGCCTTCTCCGCCCGCCGCGCGTTGGCGACGAAGTTGCGGAGGCAGGCGCGGATGAAGCTGCGGAAGCTCCCGTAGCGTCGATCGACGCCCCGCAGCGTGTCCTTCTCGATCACGTGCAGCAGGAACTGCTGGGTCAGATCCTGCGCCCGGTGGACATCGCGCCCGCAGACCTGCAGCACGAACGAGAAGATCGGCCTCCAGTAGCGGTCGAACAGCTCACCGAGTCGGGTGCGACGGTCGGCATCCGTGCTGTCGCGGCAGGCGAGCACGAGGCTCCAGCTGGTCTCCGGAAAGGGCTGGGGGGCGGCGGTGTCGGCCATGCGGACTCGCGCGGTGGGGGCTCCCTCCGAGTATAACGGGGAGACGCGTGAGACGGGGGCAGCGATGGGTATGACGGACGCGGCCGCGTGGAGGAAGCTTTGGGAAGAGACCGGCCACGACCTCTCCCTGGGCAGCTGTGACGCTAGCGTGCGCCCGGCCTTCGCTTTCCGCGGGATCGGCGCGGAGACCCCCCTCGAGGCGGCGACGCGGCCAGGCACCCTGCTCGCCCGGGGCGGATGCGGGGAGGTGTGGCGGACGTCGGAACCGGAGCTCGAGCGGGAGGTCGCGATCAAGCGCGTGCGCCGGGACCTCCCCGGCAAGCCCGGCCTGCAGCGTCGCTTCCTCGCCGAAGCCGTCGCGACCGGGCAGCTCGAACATCCGCAGATCGTGCCCGTCTACGGCCTCGACGTCGTCTCCGGGGAGCCGCGCCTGCGGCTGCGGCTGATCGCGGGCGAGAGCTGGGAACAGCGCCTGCGTACCCGTCCCAGGACCCTCGAGGCGGAGCTCGAGGTGCTGCTGCAGGTGTGCGATGCTGTCGCCTTCGCCCACAGCCGGGGGATCGTGCACGGGGACCTGAAACCGTCGAATGTGATGCGCGGGGACTTCGGCGAGACCCTGGTGGTCGACTGGGGGCTCGCCCTCCGTTTCGACGACCCCGAGCGGCCATCACGGGTCGCCCACGCCCGCGATCAACGTCACCCCTGCGGGACGCCGAGCTACATGGCTCCGGAGCAGCGCGACGGACGGGGCGAGCGCTTCGGGCCGGCGACGGATGTCTATCTGCTCGGCGGCATCCTCTACCGGCTGCTGTGCGGGAAGCCGCCGCACGCGGCCGCGACCATCGAGACGGCCCTGGCGATGGCCGATCAGCTGCCCGTGTTGCCTCCCGATCTCCCGGCCGAGCTCGCCGCGATCTGCGCGCGCGCCCTCACCCCTGCGATCGAGGAGCGCTTCCCCGACGTGCCCTCCTTCCAGGACGAGGTGCGCCGCTACATCGCCCACCGGCCGAGTCGGGAGCTGACCGCGGTCGCCGAGCGGGAGCTCGGGCAGGCCGTGGAGGGAAGCGAGCGCTACCCGCCCTGCGCTCGTGCGATCGCCGGCTTCGAGCAGGCCCTGAAGCTCTGGCCGGAGAACCGCCGGGCCCGTGACGGCCTGGCGAGAGCCCGACGGGCGTACGCGACCGCGGCGCTCGACGGCGGAGACCTCGGTCTCGCCAGCACCCAGCTCGAGCAGTTGACGGAGGAAGCGCGGGCCGAAGCGCCGAGCCGCGCGCTCGCCACCCGCATCGAGGCCGCCGGCGCGGCTGTACGGCGGCGCCGGCGGCAGCTCAAGCGCGCGCGCATCGCTCTCGCCGCGACCGCCCTGGCCCTGATCGGCGGCCTGTGGATCGGCATGCTGCTCAGCCTTCGCGCCCAGGATCAGCTCGCGACGCGCAACGCCAGGATCCGCCTGCAGGCCCGGCACCTCCGCGAGGCCCAGGCGGTCTCGCGGCTGCGCGCCGAGGTCGCGGTCGACGCATTGCGGCGGTTGCAGGACCAGGTGCAGGAGCGGCTGCTTCACGGCGTCGGCTACGCGCCGGCGCAGGAGGTGGCGCGGGAGCTGCTGCGGGTCGCGGACAGCGGCTGGACACGCCTGCGCAGTGCGAGCGTGGACGACCCGGAGCTGCGACTCGATGCGGTGGAGACGCGGGTGCGCAGCGCGCAGCTGCGGGTGTCGGTCGACGGCGACCACACGGCCGCGATCCGCGAGCTGGACAGCGCGGCGGTCGAGCTGACGCAGAGGCTCGGCGCACGATCTGGAAGCTCCGCCGAGCGTCTCGCCCTCGTCCGTGTGCTCGAGCACCGCGCCCGCTCCCTCCTCAGCGAACGGGAGCTCGAGGCCGCACGGGACGACCTCGAACGCGCGCGAGGGCTGCTGCGTGCCGCGGGTCTGGAAGAAGACCCGCGCCTCCTGCGGCTCGGCGTCGTCCTCGCCGAGGTCGAGGTCCACAGCGGCCAGTTGCAG
>JAUIEM010000253.1 GCA_030428695.1 bacterium | reverse complement strand
AAGTAGCGCTTGCGCGAGCCGGTCAGCTCGTGCAGGGCGAAGGCGTCGCCCGTCGCGTCGAGGGCGCCGCTCTGCTCCTTGCCGCCGCGCAGCTTGCTGTCCGGGGAGACGTGGGTCGCGACCAGGCGGAAGCCCGAGGCGCCGCCGCGGTAGTGCTCGACGACGACCTCGACGGGCCGCCGGCTCGGCACGAACAGCTGCTCGGAGGCCTTCTTCCCGCGGCTGCGCCAGCGCTCCTCGCCGTTCCGCGCGGTCAGGTCGAGGTCGACGCCGTCGGTGTCGCCCTCGAGGCTGATGTGCCACATCCCCTTGCGCTCGGCGGGGAGCTGGAAGCTCTGGCTGGTCTTGCGTTCGATCCGTCCCCGCAGGTCGAGGGCTGGCTCGTCGGCCTGAAGGGGGACGAGGGCGAAGGCGAGCAGCGACAGCAGAAGAGGCGTGCGGGACATCGGAACCTCCCGAAGGAGTGCGCTTCCTGCAAAGGTAGGCGTGCGGTCCGCGGCTCGCAAGCCGCGGTCAGGAATCGCGCGCCACCCCGCCCACGAAGCGCGTAGAGGATCGGGCAAGGCTTCGGCAGGACCTCCCCTGTTCGGCCTTCCCCGCGCCCCCTATCCTGGGTGCCAGAGGAGGAACCTGCGATGAAGAAACTGCGACTCGGGCCCGACGGCCCGGAGTTCTCCGCGGTCGGTCTCGGCTGCATGGGGATGAGTGAGTTCTATGGAAGCAAAGACGCCCTCGCGGCCCGCGAGAGCGCCTCGATCGGCGTGATCCACCGCGCCCTCGAGCTCGGCGTCGACCTGTTCGACACCGCGGACATGTACGGCAGCGGCGCCAACGAGCGGCTGGTCGGCAAGGCCCTGGCCGGCGCGCGGCGCGAGCAGGCGGTGCTCGCGACGAAGTTCTCCGTGATGCGGGGCGAGGACGGCTCCTTCACCGGCATCTCCGGCCGGCCGGAGTACGTCAAGCAGGCCTGCGAGGCGAGCCTGCAGCGGCTCGGCGTCGAGACCATCGACCTCTACTACCAGCACCGCGTCGACCCGAACACCCCGATCGAGGACACCGTCGGCGCGATGGCCGAGCTGGTGCGGGCAGGCAAGGTCCGCTACCTCGGCCTGTCCGAGGCCGCGCCGGCGACCATCCGCCGGGCCGCCGCCGTCCACCCGATCGCCGCCTTGCAGACCGAGTATTCCCTGTGGTCCCGGGAGCCCGAGGAGGAGCTGCTCGCCACCTGCCGCGAGCTCGGCATCGTGTTCGTCGCCTACAGCCCCCTCGGCCGCGGCTTCCTGACCGGCCGCTTCCAGACCGCCGACGACCTGCCCGAGGACGACTGGCGGCGCACGAACCCGCGCTTCCGCGGCGAGAACTTCGCGAAGAACCTCGCCCTGGTCGAGGAGGTCAAGGCCCTCGCCGAGGAGAAGGGCTGCACCGCCGCCCAGCTCGCGCTCGCCTTCGTGCTCAGCCGCCCGGGGGTCGCCTGCATCCCCGGCACGACCAACCTCGACCGGCTCGCACAGAACGCCGCCGCCGGCAGCATCGAGCTCAGCGCCGAGGAGCGCGCGCGGCTCGAGGCGATCCTACCGATCGGCGCGGCCGCCGGCCAGCGCTACCCCGACATGCGGGCGATCGACCGCTAGCGGCGCTCAGCGGCGGGAAGCCGAGGGCGCGAGCTCGGCGCGCAGACGCTCGAGCTCGGCTCCCGGCGGCAGGCCGAACAGGCGCTTGAACTCGCGGCTGAACTGGGACGGGCTGTTGTAGCCGACCCGGTAGGAGGCCTCGGCGGCGGTCAGCCCGTCGTCGAGCATCAGCGAGCGGGCCTGATGCAGGCGGATCGACTTGACGTAGGACAGGGGCGACATCGCGGTCGCGGCCTTGAAGGCGTGATGGAAGGTCGACACGGCCATGTGCGCCTCCCGCGCCGCCGCCGCGACCTCGAAGGGCTCGTCGAAGCGCGCGTGGATGCGCCGCAGCACCCGGGCGATCGCGCGCGAGTGGCTGTGGCCGAGGGCGAGGGCGCGCAGGAAGCCGCCCTGCGGCCCGCACGACACCCGGTAGTACAGCTCCCGCACGCACAGCGGCCCGAGCACCCGGGCGTCGCGCTCGTCGGCGAGGGCGCGCAGCAGGCGGATGGTCGACGCGCGCAGGGCGTCGGTCAGCGGCGAGGTGCGGATCGCCGCCTGCATCTCCTCCGGGGCCTGCTGGCCCGCCGCGAGGACGACCTCGCGCACGACCCGCGGCTCGAGGGAGACCTTGACCGCGAGGTAGGGCTCCTCGGGGGAGGCGCGCTCGATCACGCAGTCGAGGGGCAGCGGCACCGACAGCACGAGCAGCTGCTCCGGGTCGTAGCTGAAAGCCTGGCCCCGGACGTAGCCGGTCTTGCGTCCCTGGGCCGCGATCATCAGGCAGGGGTCGTACAGGCAGGCGCGGCGCTCGCTAGGCTCGTCGGCGCGGTAGATCACCACCCCGGGCAGGGCCGTGGCGTTGGAGCCGGCGCGGGGCGCGGCGTCGTGGACGAGGCGGATCAGCTCGGAGGCGCTCATGGCGCCATCATAGCGGATGTCGCCGCGAGGCGGGGCGCCGTCCACAGGATCGGGCAAGCATCCCGCAGGATCGGATCAACCGCCGAAGGCGACGACGACTTTTCCGGCCCGCTCCTCCGCCTCGGTCGCCTTGAGGTACAGCGGCCGCAGGCCGAGCGGCGCGCCGGCGGGCACCCGCACGCCGCCGCCCCCGCGCACGACCGCGATCAGCTCGGCGGCGGGCGGCGCGGGCGGGGCCTGCAGGCGCACCCCGCCGCAGGCGTCGAGGGCGGCCAGGGGCCGGGCGCTGACGTAGGGGAAGGGCGCCGTCAGGCCGAGGGCCGAGACGGCGGTGATCGCGGGGGCCCGCGTCGCGCTCCAGCCCTCCGCGAGCGCGTAGCGGGCCTCGTACACGCGCTTGCGCCGGGCGTCGGCGGCGACGAGCAGCGACCCCTGATGGACGCCGACCAGGGCGGCGGCCCAGGCGTCGAAGCTGCACACCCCGACCAGCTCGGCCCCGCAGCCGCGGGCCAGGCCGCTGGCCAGGGCGGCGCCGACGCGCATGCCGGTGTAGCTGCCGGGGCCGCAGCCGACGGCGAGGGCCGAGAGCTCCTCGGCCTGGATGCGGGCGCGGGCGAGCAGCTCGGCGACCGCTCCGGGCAGGGCCGCGGCGAAGCGGCGCGACTCCGGGAGCTCGATAGCCAGGGGCTCGCCGTTCCCGTCGCCGAGGGCGACGCTGCCGACCGGACCGGAGGTCTCGATGCCGAGGATCCAGGGCGTGTCCATCGTCTGTTTTGCCCGCCTTTCTCAGCCGCTTCACGCCCGCCGCTCGTCCGTCCCGCGCCCGTGGGGGCGGGATCAGCGGATTCTGGCGCGCGAGGCGAAACCAGTGTAAACTCCCCGGGTCGGAATACAATGGCGGAGCACGTGTCGCAGCGCCACACCAACGTCCTCGGAGAACGCGCCTGAGGTTCCATGGAAGCTTCGGTTGAAGTCATCCGCGATGGTTCTTCTGTCCGGACCATTCCCATTCCCTATGGCTCATCCCTGATCTTCGGCCGCTCGCCGAAGTGTCAGGTCGCGATCGATGACCCGAGCCTGTCGCGCCGGCATCTGATGGTCAAGTACGATGAGTCGGGGCTGATGGTCACCGACATGCGCAGCTCCAACGGCACCTTCGTCAACGGCATCCAGGTCCACAGCCAGCGCCTCAAGGGCGGCGACCTGATCTCCCTCGGCTACGTCATCCTGCGCGTCACCACCCGCGAGGGCCCGCCGCAGAGCTCGAAGTTCTGCGCGACCTGCGGCAAGCCGGTGGCGATCGACTACAAGCAGGCCGAGTGCGAGCGCTGCCTCAAGGCGAAGTCCGCCGACCAGTGGGTCAAGAACTACCAGCTGCTGCGTCCGCTCGGCGAGGGCCCGCGCGGCTGGGTGTACCTGGCCCGCAACCCCGACAGCACCGGCAACTGCGCCCTCAAGGTGCTGAAAACCCGGCGCCTCAGCGACCAGGAGGCGACCCAGGTGGTGCCCGACCTGCGCGCGCGCTTCGCGGTGTCGACGACGGGCGCGGTCAAGGTGCACGAGGTCGACTTCTGGAACGGGCTGGTGTTCATCGCCTCGGAGTTCATCGATGGCGGTAGCCTGCAGGCCTACCTGAAGAACTACGGGAAGGTCGAAGAGCGGCAGGCGATCTGCTTCATGATCGACCTGCTGCCCGCAATCGGCAAGGCCGCCTCCCGCGGCCAGGTGCACGGCAGCGTGCAGCCCTCGAACATCCTCTACGACCGGCGCGGCTGGTCGTACCTCAGCGACTTCGGCCAGGCCGTCGGCTGCGCCACGCTCGTCCCGAGCTCGATCCGCGAGACGAACTACACCGCGCCGGAGTTCGTCGCCAACCCGACCGCGGCGGACACCCGCTGCGACATCTTCTCCCTCGGGGTCACCGCCTACCACGCGGTCTCGGGCCGGCCCGAGCTGCCGAGCGCGAGCGAGTCCGGCATGCTCGGGCTGCGTTGCTCGCCGCAGCTCGCCTACATCATCCAGCGCGCCACCGACCCGAACGCGGCCAACCGCTACTCCGGCGCCGGCGAGATGCTCAAGAGCATCTTCACGCTGTTCCCCGGCTCCGAGGCACGCCGCGACGCCCGCCAGAATGCCTGAGCCGCGCGTCCTCGTCATCGGCGCGGGCGGCCGCCTCGGCCGCGAGCTGCTGCATTGCCTGGAAGCGCGGGGGATCGCCTGCGCCGGTACCACCCGGGCGACCGTCGACCTCGCCCGCGCCGACGTCGAGCAGGCGATCGCAGCGGAAGCGGAAGCGCTCGGCGCGACCGCGCTGCTCAACGCGGCGGCCTGGACCGCGGTCGACGCGGCCGAGGCTGACGAGGCCGGCGCCCGCGCGGTCAACGCCGGGGGCGCCGCGGCCGTCGCCCGGGTCGCCGCCCGACGCGGCGCCCGCGCCCTGCACGTCTCGACCGACTACGTCTTCGACGGCGCGCTGCGGCGCCCGTATCTCCCGGAAGATCCGACCGGCCCCCTCAACGCGTACGGGCGCACCAAGCTCGAGGGCGAGCGGCGCTTCCTCGCCGCCCTGCCCGAGGGCCTCGTCGTGCGCACGGCGTGGCTGTTCGGACGCGGCGGCAGCGGCTTCCCGGCGGCGATCCTGCGGGTGCTGCGCGAGCGCGGCGAGGCGCGGGTGGTCGAGGACGAGTGGGGCTGCCCGACCTTTCACGGCGACCTCGCCGACGGCATCGTGCGGCTGCTGGACTGCCCACAGGCCCGCGGCCTGTGCCACTTCGTCAACAGCGGCGTGACCAGCCGCTTCGAGCAGGCCCGCGCCCTCGCCCGTCTGGCCGGCCTCGACCCCGACGCGGTGCAGCCGATCGGGCGCGCAGAGCTCGGCCGCGCCGCCACCCGCCCGGCGTACTCCGCCCTCGACACCGCCCGCTACACCGCCTGGACCGGCCACACGCCTGCCCCCTGGCAGGACGCGCTGGAGCGTGGGCTGGCGGCGACCGAAGACACTTAAGTACAATTTGATGCAACGAAACGGCGGTTTGTTTCGTCAGGTTCTACGGGCACGTCCGTACAGCGAGGGGATGCAGTGGCCGGGTCGGCGACGGAGCAGCGCTCGCTGTACGACACCCCGCTGTCGGAGGTGTTTCCGCGCCTGACCGTCGAGGGCCGCCTGGCGAGCACCCCGAGCTCCGCCGTGTTGCGCGCCCGGCAGCACTCCCCCGTGCAGCGCGCGGTCGCGGTCAAGATCATCGCGAAGAACATCGCCCGCGATAAGGAAGCGGTCCGCCGCTTCGCCCGCGAGGCCGAGACGGCGACCGGCCTGCGGCATCCGAACATCGTCGAGGTCTACGAGAGCGACAGCTACGCCGGCGTCCCCTACCTGGTGATGGAGCTCGTCGACGGCGGTGACCTCGCGACCGCGATCGAGAAAAAGCTCGATGTCGACGAGATCCTCCGCATCGGCATCGGCCTCGCCCGCGCCCTCGCGCACATCCACCAGGCCAGGCTCGTGCACCGCGACGTCAAGCCCGCCAACGTGCTGCTCGGCAGCGCCGGCGAGGTCAAGCTGACCGACTTCGGCATGGTCAAGCTCGACGCCGGCAGCGGCCTGACCAGCCGCGACACCTGCATGGGCACCCCCGAATACATGCCCCCGGAGCAGATCGAGAGCTTCAAGGCGGTCGGCCCCGCCGCCGACGTGTACAGCGCCGGCGCGACCCTCTACCACGCCCTGTACGGCCAGAGCCCCTTCGCCGACGCCTCGGTCGTGCGCCAGCTCAAGCGCACCCTGCGCTCCCGTCCGGAGTTCCCGCCCCGCGACGACGTCCCCGAGAACCTCGTCAAGCTGCTCGCCTGCTGCCTCGAGAAGGACCCGCGCCGGCGCTTCCGCGACGGCGAGGAGCTGCTGCAGAACCTCAAACGCGTGCGGGTGCGCCGCGAGCCCCGGCTGCCGAGCCGGCTGCGGCTGCCGGTCTGGCGGCTCGCCATCGGGGCCGGCTTCGGGATCGCGCTGCTGGCCCTGGTGTTGGTGGCGCTCAGCCGGGGCTGACCGCGGGGTCCCGCCCTTCGGGCCCGCTCGCGAGCGCCTGCAGCGCCCGCTCCGCCGCTTTCCGCACATCCCCATCCTCCGCCTCGGCCAGCAGCCGCATGCGCGAGATCGCCGTGCGGGCGCTCGGGCCGAGCCGGGCGAGGCTGTCGAGCAGCGCGACCTGCAGCTCGGGGTCGTCCCGCCGCAGCCCGGCGTTGAGCTCGGGCACGGCGGCGGTGGCCAGGGGCGCCAGCTCGCCGAGGGCCCGGGCGGCGGCCAGGGCGACCTCGCGCTCGAGGCCGAGGGCCTGGCGCAGGGCGGTGACCGCGAGCTCGAGCCGCGGGCGCACCTGGCCGAGGGCGGTCGCGGCGGCGACCCGGAGGCGGATCTGGGGGGCGTGCAGGCAGGAGACCAGGAAGCGCACGACCCGGGTGCCCTCGTCTCCCCAGCTCGCCGCCGCCCGCGCGTGCTGCTCGTCGAGGGCCTGGCGCCAGGCCTCGTAGGGCAGGGGCACGGTGGTGCGGAAGTCACCGATGCTCGCGAGCACCTCGACGAGGGCGATGCGGCTGCCCGGCGAGGCCTCCGCCGCCCGCCGCAGCAGCAGCGGCGCGACCTTCGCCGCCTCGGGGCCGAAGTGGGCGAGCTGATGGGCCGCCCGCACCCAGATCGTCTCGTCGGGGTCGCGCAGAGGTTTGAGCAGCGCGACCAGCACCCGCGGATGCGGCCCGATGCGGCCGAGCAGGCCGAGGGCGCCGAGCCGCGCTTCGCGCTCGGGGGCGGCGAGCAGCTCGGCGATCGAGGGCAGGGCCGACAGGTCGAGGCGGCTCTCGAACAGCGCCGCCCCGCGCAGGTTCGCCCCGGCCAGCTGGCAGCCCCGCAGGTCGGTCTCCGCCAGCCGCGCGCCTCGCAGGTCGGCTTTGCGCAGGTCGGCCTTCTCGAGCTGGGCGCCGGCGAGCTCGGCCGAGGACAGGTCGGCCCAGCGCAGCTTGCTGCGCCGCAGGTCGGCGCCCGCGAGCACCGCCCCGCGCAGGCAGGCCCCGCGCAGGTCCGAGCCCGACAGGTCGAGGCCCGCGAGGTCGGCGTCCGGCAGGAAGGCCCGCCGCAGGTCGCGCCCCGCCAGCCGCACGCCGAGGAAGTCCAGGCTCGCCGCCGACCAGCCGGCGAAGGCCTGGGGATGGGCGTCGCGCAGCTTGGACAGGGCGAGCAGGCGCTGCACGTCCCAGTCCCGCAGCTTGCGCCGGGAGAGGGTCTTCAGCTGGCGCCGGATCGCCTCCTCGATGCCGCCGGCGTAGTCGCTGCCGAAGGCGAGCACCTCGCGGACCCGGCGCCGCTCGCGGAAGCGCTCGGCCAGCCCCTGGAAGAAGCCGACCACGCTGCGCCGCGGCACGTCCCGTTCGACCCGCTGCGCCTCCTCGGGCCGGGCGATCGCCCGCAGGTGTCGCTGCAGCGCGCGCAGCGAGGGGCGCGCCTCCTGGGGCTTGGCCAGGCAGCGCGTCAAGAGCTCGTTCAGGGCGGACCAGGGGGCGGCGAGCGGGATGGCGGGCGGCGGCTCGGCGCGGGTGCGCTGTTCCCTGTACTCCTCGATGCTGTCGTACTGGTACGGGCGGTGGCCGGCGAGCAGCTCGTACAGCACGGTGCCGAGGGCGTAGACGTCGGTGCGCTCGGACAGTCCGACGCCACTCCACTGCTCCGGGGCCATGTAGGGCGGGGTGCCGGCGGCGCCGGAGCGCTGGCGCTGGCGGAAGAGGTCGCGGGCGAGGCCGAAGTCGGTCACCTTGACCGCGCCGCGGTGGAACAGCAGGTTCGAGGGCTTGAGGTCGCCGTGCACCACCCCGCGCGCGTAGCGCAGGGCCGAGCACACCTGCAGCGCCGCCTCGACCGCGTCCGCGGGGCTGAACGGGCCCTTGCGCAGGAGGTCCTTCAGGGTCGGACCGGGCACGCACTCGAGGAACAGGTAGGGCACATCCTCGATCAGCCGCGTCCCGTAGGCCCGTACGATGTGGGGATGGCGGCCGAGGCCGGTCCAGATGCGCGCCTCGCGGGTGAACGAGGCCAGGGTGGAGACGTCGTGCAGGAAGACGTCGTCGCGGAAGGTCTTGATCGCGAAGGGGAAGCGCTGGGCGTGGTCGTAGCAGATCGTCACCACGCCCATGCCGCCGGCCATCGCCCCGACGATCTCGAAGCGCTCGTCCTTGCGCACGGGCAGGTCGGGCTCTTCGGCCATCGCCGCCCGCCTCGAGGGCAGCGCCGCCGGATCGACGGACAGGGCGGCGCTCGAGTCGAAGTCCTTGGTCTTCGCCCCGGCGTGGGCGAGCACCCGCGAGGACATCTCCTTGGCCTCGTCGAGCCGCTGCAACAGCGCGGACAGGGTCATGCTCAGGGACAGGGCGTCGAGCTGGTCGAGGCCGAGGCTGAGGGAGACCCCGGTCTGGGAGCGGGCCGCGCACCACAGGCGCAGCGCGGCGTAGGTCTTGTCGACTTCCTGCTCCACGGCGTCTCCCCGGACCCGGAGCCGCGCCGAGCGCGCGCTTCCTCCACCCCCAGACTAGGGCCGGAGGCCGCGCAGCGCAAAGCCCGCCGACGCGCGCCAGCCCGGGCGCGGGCCTACCGGAACACGCCGGGGGGTGCCGGGCGGGCGCGCGCGCTGCGCGGCGCCGGCAGACCTACTCCACCAGCCCCGCGAGGTCGCGCAACGCCTGCGCGTGCCAGTCCGCCTGGGCGGGATCCTCCGCCGCGAGCCCTTCACCGAGCGCCTCGAAGCGGGCGAGGACCTCCCGCGCCTCGTCGAAGCGCTCCGCCCCGCACAGCGCGATCAGCTGCTGCTGGAGCATGCGCGCCCTGTAGAACAGCGCTTCGGGATCCGCGCTGGCGCTGAGCAGCTCGACGGCTTCGGCCGCGTGCGCGGCCGCTTCCGCGAACTCCCCCTTCTCCAACGCGACCGCCCCGAGCTTGCCGACGACGAGCCCGAGCTCCGCGCCGACCTCCGGCCCGGCATCCCAACGGTGCAGCAGCCGCCACAACGCGACCGCGCGACCGAAGGCGAGGCGCGCGCCGGGCAGATCGTCCGCCCCGTAGCGCTCACGGCCCGCGGCGTCGAGCAGCCGCGCCATGCCCTCGACCGCGTCGTCGGCCTGGGGCGTGGAGACCTCGAGCCGCGCGGCGAGCTCGAGCATCCTGCGGGTCGCCTCCTCGGCCCCGAGCAGCCCGGCGAAGGCGGCGCAGTAGGTGTGGCGGAGGGCGACCGAGGCGTGCTCCGCGGGCTCGGCGCTGCCCTCGAGCGCGGTCAGCAGGCTGTCGGCGCCGACCAGCGCCGCCGCGCCGGGACCCGCGCGCCCGCACAGCAGCTCGGCGAAGCCGTGGCTGGTCCGGTAGGCCGCGAGCTCGAGCCGCGCCGCCGGGCGCCCCAGGTCGCCCCGCTGCTGGGCCTCGACCGCCTCGCGCAGCAGCCGCGCCGCCGCCTCGACCTCCCCCCGGCGCCCTGCCGAGCGTCCGAGGTTGTGGAGGGCGAAGGCCTCGAGCTCGGCCCGCTCCGGCGCGCGGGGCTGCCCGGCGAGCACGCCCAGCAGGCGCCGATGCTCGCGATCGACCGCCTCGAGGCCCGCCGCGGTCTCGAGGCGCGCCGCCAGCACCTCCAGCGCCGCGCGGGCCAGGCCAGCCAGCTCGAGGTTGCCGCGCTCGAGGTCGGGGCGAGCGAGCTCCCACAGCTCCCGGGCGTGGTCCGCGACCTGTGGATCGTCGAGGTCGAAGCGCGTGTCGAGCCAGTTGGCCAGCACCCGCCGGCTCACCCGCCGCAGCCGCGGGCTCTCCGCCAGGCGTGGCAGCAGGGGAAGCAGCAGCGCACGCGCCCGCTCGAGCAGCGCCGCGGCCTCCTCGAGCGTCCCCTGGTCGAGGGCGAGGGCGGCGCAGTTGCGTAGCGCCTCCGCGAAGTCGAGGCTGCCGGTGGGCGTGTGCGGAGCGGGCCAGCGCGCGAGCCCCTCGGCGTACCAGGCGCGGGCCTCGTCGACCGCGCCGCGCTCGGCCGCGATGTTGCCGAGGTTGACCCGCAGGATCGCGTCGAACAGCCGGTGGCTGCGGTAGTCCACCTGGCGCGCCGCGAGCTCCTCGGTCCCCTCCAGGCCCTCCCGGTAGAGCGCCTCGGCCCGCTCCAACGCGCCCTCCGCGAAGGCCTGGTTGCCGATGTCGTTGAGCATCGACACGAGCACGAGCACGTACTGGGGATGGTCCGGGGCCTGCTGCCGGGCCCCTTCGACCAGCGCAAGGGTCGCATCGGCGAGCGCGGCCTGGCGCTCGAGCGGCGCGGCGGGCAGCGCGTAGAGCAGCGCCTGGGCCGCTTCGAGGTGGGCCGCCGGGCTCGCCCGCCAGCTCCCCTCCGAGAGGTGTTCCTCGGCCTCGAGGAACAGCGCCCGCGCCGCCGCAGGGTCGGCCCGCAGGGAGAGAAAAGCGAGCTCGAGGCAGGCCCGGGCGTAGAGGAAGGCGCGCGCGACCCCCGGGGAGCGCGCGAGCAGCCCGCCGAGCAGACTCCGGGCCTCCCGGGTCAGCGCCCGGGCCCGCGCGTTGTCCAGCTCGAGACGGCACAGGCGCGAGCGCGCGAGCAGGGCCTCGGCCAGGGTGGTGGTCACGTGCACCGAGCGCGCGGCGGCGGGCAGCGCCCGGCACACCGCCTCGGCCCGGGCGAAGACCCGGCTGCCGAGCGCCAGGCTGTCCTGCAGGATCGCGACGCGCCCGCGTTCGACCAGGTTCATCGCGATCCGCAGACGGGCCTCGGCGTGGGTCGGGTCGCGCGCGCAGACCCCCTCGAGCAGCGACAGCCCCTCGTCGAGACGCGCCGCCGCCGCATCGACCTGCTCGCGCTGCTTGTCGAGGCTGGAGCGCCGCAGCAGGGCGGCCGCCAGGGCGAGCTGGGGGCCGATGTCCTCGCCGCTGGCCACCAGGTCGCGCGCCAGGCGTTCCGCCGCGGCGAGGTCGTCCTCGACCTCGTCGAAGCGCCCGAGCTCGAGCAGCAGCTCGCCGACCATGCCGAGGGAGTGGCTGAGGTCCTCCTTGAACTGGCGGTTGCCCGGGAACTCCGCGAGCAGCTTGCGGTCGAGGGTGACGCTCTGCCGGGCCGCCTCGAGCGCCCCCTGCAGGTCGCCGGTGTCGCGCCGCGCCTCGGTCAGGCGCTCGAGCACGAGGGAGCGCTGGCGCCGAGCGTTGACGTGGGAGAAGCGCCCGAGCGCGACCAGCTCGGCCTCGAAAATCCTCCGCGCCGCCTCGACCTCGCCGCGTTGCCAGACCACCTCGCCCCGCCGGGCGCGCACCTGCGAGAGGTGGAAGTCGAGCTGCTCGCCGAGCTCGGCGCGCAGCGCTTCGAGCGCCGTCAGGGCCGAGGCGTAGAGGGAGTCCGCGCCGTCGAGGTCGCCCTCGATCTGCAGCTTGAGGTCGCCGAGCCGGACGCGGGCCCGCGCCCCGAGCAGCGACAGGCTCGAGGGCTCGCGCTCGAGCTCGGCGAGGCGCTCGAGATGTTTGCGGGCGACGACCAGCAGCTCGCGGGCGAGGCCGTGGGTGCCCGTGCTGCCGTGATCGACGAGGGTGTCGAACACGCCCTGGGTCATGTCCTCGAGGGCGTCCTGAGCGATCGCTCCGCGCTGCCGGGCGAGGTCGCGCTCGGCGACGACCTCGGCGCGCTGCCCCACCACCACCACCAGCCCCAGGCCCAGGGCGCACACCAGCAGCAGCAGCAGCCCCGCCGCCGTCCAGCGCAGGCGCCGCGCGCTGCGACGCGCCCGGCGCTGGGCCACGCGAGCGCGGTCGACGCGCGCGCGCAGCTCGCCGGGCGGGCCGCCGACGGCCTCGAGCCGGGCGACCTGCGAGGAGGCGAGCTCGACGTCGCCCAGGCGCAGCGCCGTGTCGGCGTAGAGCCGCCGGGCCTCGGCCTCCCCGCGCCCGGCGCGCGGGTTCTCCGGCCACACCGAGCGGGCCTGGGCGAAGGCCGCGACGGTCGTGTCCAGGCTGGCGTACAGCGCGTCGCGGGCGCCGGCCTCGAGGGAACCGAGCCGGTCGAACTGGGCGGCACAGCGCTCGAGCTCGAGGCTGGCGCGGGCGACGATCTCGAGGCTCTCGCGGTGCAACAGGAAGCGCCGCAGCTCCTCCTGCAGCGCGGCGACGCTCGGATAGCGCGCCCGGGGGTCGGGATCGAGGGCGCGGCGGCAGATGGCGGCGAGGTCTTCCGGGGCGTCGGCGGGCAGTGGGGGGAAGCGTCCGCGCGCGGCGGACAGGATCACCTGCAGGAACTTCTTGCCGGAATGGGGCGGACGCCCGCTCAGGATCTCGTAGAGCACCGCGCCGAGCAGGTAGGTGTCCGTCCACGGCCCGATGTCGCGTCCCCGCCCCTCGGCGAGCTCGGGGGCCATGTACGCCGGCGTGCCGCACGGGGTACACAGGTCGACCGCCGCCCGCACCCGCCCGTCCTCCTCGAGCCGCGTCGCGACGCCCCAGTCGAGCACGAGCACCTCGCCGAAGGCCCCGAGCATCACGTTCGAGGGCTTGAGGTCGTTGTGCACGATGCCGCGGCTGTGCGCGAAGGCGACGGCGTTGCAGACCTGCAGCAGGATGTCGAGATGGCGCAGCAGCGCGTCGGGCTCGCGGCGCAAGAGCGCGCGCCAGCTCTCGCCGTCAACCAGCTTCATCGCGAGGAAGAGCTCGCCGTCGGGGTTCAACCCGAGGTCGTGGACGGGGACGATGTTCGGATGCTCGAGCTGGCCGGTGATCAGCGCCTCGGAGAGGAAGTCGTCGCGCAGGCGCGCGGTGCTTCCATGGCGGCCCGCCCCCCCGAGCTGCTTGAGCGCGACGTCCCGCTCGAGGCTGCTCTGCCGCGCCCGGAAGACCGTGCCCATGCCGCCGCGGCCGAGCTCCTCGCCGACCGCGAAGCGCTCCTCCTCCGCCCGGGTCGGGACCCCGACGCGCGGCGCCGCGCCGGTCCGGTAGGTCGCGTCGGCGTCGAGTCCGTCGAGCTCCCGGGCGAGCGAGTCGCGCCACAGCTCGGAAAGCTCTGCGTCGGCGAGGGGCATCGGGAGTTCCTCCTCCTCACCCACCATAGTGGCTCGGTGCTCTCGATGAAAACGCGACGGCCTTTGGAAGGAACAGGAAACGAAATCGCCACGGGTGCCAGGAAGCCAAGGCGCCAAGAGCAAGGCGCGAAGAAGATACGAAGCCTTCTCTTCTGCTTTCTTCTCTGCCTTCTCTTCTGTCTTCTCTTCTTGGCGCCTTGGCGTTTCTTCCCCGTTCTGCCTGTCTTCTCTTCCTCTTCGCTTCGCACCTTCGCAACCAGGCGGTTCGTCCGGCGCCTTGGCGTTTCTTCCCCGGTCGGGCTGTCTTCTCTTCCTCTTCGCTTCGCACCTTCGCAACCAGGCGGTGCGTCCGGCGCCTTGGCGTGTCTTCCCCGCTCTGTCTGTCTTCTCTTCCCCTTCGCAACCAGGCGTGGCAGTCCGTCCGTCCCAACGGGTGCGTGTCCTCACCTGCCACGCGCGTGTCTCGCGCCGGAGGTGTTCGGCCGCAGCGGCCCTCGTCTCCTCGTTCCCCGGAGGCGGGCCCTCGCTGCGCCGCGCCCATTCCTCCGCTTCCCGTTGACCTGCGCGCGGGAACGGCTAGCTTCAAGGGGACGCTGTGCGAGGGACACCGTGGAACCGACCGAGCAGAGCCTGCGCGAGCGCTGGGAGACCACCCTCGGCAGCGATGTCGACGGCGGGTTCGCCGCGGAAGCGACGTACAAGCCCGCCGCGCCCTGGGTTCCACGGACCCCTACGGCCTCGCCCAGCGAGAGCTTCGAGAGCCTCGAGCTGCTCGGCAAGGGCGGCATGGGGCTGGTCTACCGCGCCCTGCAGCGGAGCCTCGGCCGCGAGGTCGCGCTGAAGGCGCTGAAACCCGCCCTCGCCGAGGATCCCGAGCGCCGCGTCCAGTTCCTCGCCGAGGCCCAGCTCAGCGGACGCCTCGAGCACCCGAACATCGTGCCGGTCTACGCGCTCGGCTCCGGCCCGGCAGGGCTGGGCCCCAGCCTCGCGATGAAGCTGGTCG
>JAUIEM010000252.1 GCA_030428695.1 bacterium | reverse complement strand
GGTACTGCGCGTACCAGTCGTAGACCCACTCCCACACGTTGCCGTGCAGGTCGTACAGGCCCCAGGGGTTCGGCTTGTAGAACTTGACGGGCGCGGGGTGGCCGACGATCAGGCCGAAGTTCGCGTCCTCTTCGGGCAGCCGCTCGCCGGTCCAGAACGCGGTCCGGGTGCCCGCGCGGCAGGCGTACTCCCACTCGGCCTCGGTCGGCAGCCGGTACCCGCTCCGGTCCAGGCCGAGCAGCTGGACGCCGTCGTCGCGCACCTCGTAGGCCGGGTCGAGGCCCTCGAGCTCGGACAGCTTGTTGCAGAAGGCGACCGCGTCGAACCAGCTGATCCGCTCGACCGACGCCTCGGACACGGCGGTGAAGGCGGACGGATTGTCGCCGCAGATCGCCTTCCACTCGGTCTGGGTGACCGGCGCGGCCTTGACGAAGAAGGCGCGGGTCAGCTCGACCTCGTGCTCGTGCTCGTCGTGCTCGCGCTCCCCGCCGACCTCGGCGGCCCCCATCACGAAGCTGCCGGGCGGCACGAGCACGAACTCCATGTCCCGCGTGTTCTTGGCGGCGACCGGCAGCTCGTGGTCTTCGGCGTAGCCTGCCTGGGCCGGAGGCGGCTCCCACCAGGGCTGGTCGATCGGCGTCAGCGGTGTCGCGGCGAGCTTCATCTCCCACTCGGCGCCAGAGCTCGTCGTCACCGGCTCGCCGCTGGACACGCTCTCGAGGGCGTCGAGCAGCTCGGCGCAGGTCTGGTAGCGCTGCACCGGGTGCTGCAGGGTGCACAGCTCGAGGATGTCCCAGAGCCGCTCGCCGCTCTCGTCGAGGTGCTCGTCGCGGTCGGGCTGCGGCTTCCCCGTCAGCATGAAGAAGCCGAGCCGGCCGAGGGAGAACACGTCGGACGCCGGGCTGAGGTCCTCGTCGATCTCGCCGCGTTGCTCGGGAGCGACGAACTGCAGGCTCTGCAGCAGCTCGGCATCGAGGCAGGAGCGGCCGAGGTGCTTGCTCTGCCAGTACCGTTTGAGGGTGCGGGTGTGCGGCGCCAGACCGAAGCCGGTGACCGTCGGCTCGAGCCCGCCCTCACCGCCGAGGAAGACCAGCTCCGGCCGCAGGTCGCCGTGGATCACGCCGAGGGCGTGGGCGGTCAGGAGGCCCTCGGTCAGCTGCTGCAGGAGCGGCAGGATGCGCGCACGGGGCATCGGGGCCGGCGTGACCAGCTCGGCCATCGTGATGCCGTCCGGCTTCGAGGTGACCAGGTAGGGCGCCTGCCCGACGCGGCGGTCGGCCCAGTTCCACGCGAGCACCCGCTCGAGGTAGGGTGAGCTGTGGCGCGTGAGCCGGGCGGCGGTGTTGAAGACGCGGTCGGTGTCGAGCTCGCCGGCGAGACAGTGGACGACCTGCTCGTCGCCCCCCTGATGCTTGCACAGAAGCGACACGCCGTAGGTGCCACACCGCGCCGCGGCCTTCGGCACGTAGGCGTAGCTGTCGAACAGCTCGCAGTCGTCGCGGGCCGAGGCGAGCGCGCGCTTGAGGGCCTTGAGAGCCTGCTTGTTCTCCTCGGCCTGGAGGTGGGCCTGGAAGCAGTTGAGCTGGTAGTAGCCGCGGCGCCGGGCGTCCATCGTGCCGTGGGCGGCGGCCGTGAAGCACTCGGCCGCCTCGCTCGGCGAGCCGATCGCGAAGTAGAGCTGGCCGACCGCGTTGAGGATCGCGGCGTTGCGCAGGACCTCGGTCGGCAGCTCCTTGATGCGGTCGGGCAGGTGCAGGAGCTGGTTCGCATCGTCGGCGAAGTGGATGCCGAGGGCGTCGTAGGCCCGCACCCGCTCGCGCATGCCGAGCCGCTTGCGCAGCACCTCGTGCAGCTCATTGAGCACCTCGAGGCGTTTGTCGGCGACAGGCAGCGTCGCGCTGGACAGCACCTCTTCGCGGTCTCCGCGCAGGAAGTCGACGAGGCCGGGCAGGGCGCGCAGGGTCTTCTCGATGGTCGTCAGGGCCGCCTTGATGTCCGGGTCGCCCTGCTCCATCAGGTCGATGAGGGTCGAGACGTCGTCCTGTTCCGGCCCGCTCTCCTCGAGGCTCTGCAGGATCGGGCCGCCGTGCTCCTCGACGACGCCGAGGACCTGCTTGAGGGTCGCGTGGTGGGAGGGATCGGCAATCTGCGCGACCTTGTCGAGGGCCTCTTCGATCCAGTCGTAGGGGCCGAGCCGTCGACACACGAAGGCCGCCAGCGCGGGCGCATAGGAGCGCTCCGACGTCCCGAGCTCCAGTTCCCAGCGGGCCATGCAGCTTCCTCGAACGGCCTGTGACAGAGGGCGCAGAGTCCCGCGCCCGCAGAGAGCATAGCACTTTGGCCGACGGTTGACCACGATGCCGTGCCTGTCCGGCGGCTTCCGCGGAGTCTCGGGGAACGGACGTGATGCGGACGCGGGGATGAGCGGGAAGCGCGGTCTCAGCGCCGCGGGGGAGTGAGCCAGCGCGCCGTCGCTCCGCCCGCGAGCAGGCCGCACAGATGGCCCTCCCAGGACACCCCCGGGCGTTGCGGGAGGACGCCCCACAGCATCCCTCCGTACAGGAAGGTCGCGAGCAGGGCGAGCAGGACCGCGGGCAGGCTGCGCTCGACGATGCCCGCGCCGAGCAGGAAGCCGAGGTAGCCGAAGATCACGCCCGAGGCGCCGAGGTGCAGGGTGTCCGGCCGGGCGAGCAGCCACACCCCGGTGCCCGCGAGGACGATGACCCACAGGCTGACCGCGATGAATTCCCTGCGCCCGCGCAGCATGACCAGGCCGCCGAGCACGAGCAGCGGCACGGAGTTCGAGGCGAGGTGGGCGTAGCCGACGTGGAGGAAGGGGGCGAGCAGGATGCCGGGCAGGGCGGAGCGCTCACGCGGGACGATCCCGAACGCGTCGAGGCGGCCGGCCAGCAGCAGCTGGTCGACGCCCTCGATCGCCCACAACAGCCCGAGCAGGCCGCACAGCCAGAGGAAGTCCCGGGCGCGGCTGCGGCGGCGCTTCGCCATTCAGCGCGCCGACAGCAGCAGGCGCCGCACGACCCGGCCGAGGATGCGCTCGCGGTAGGCCGCGGTCGAGCGCACGTCGTCGATCGGCTCGACCTCGGCGGACGCGACCGCCGCGACGCGGTCGGCGAGCTCGGCATCGGGCACCCGGCCCTCGGCCGCCGCCTCCGCCCCGAGCAGGCGGACCGGCACGGGCGCGACGCTGCCGGCGGCGATGCGCACGCTGTACAGGCGGTCGCGCAGACGGGCCGCGCTCAGCGCGACGACCACCTTGCTGATCGCCTGGGCGGCTCGGGTGCCGACCTTGCGGAAGCGCTGGACCGAGGCTCCGCGCGGGATCGGCAGGCACACCCGCACGATCAGCTCGCCCGGGCGCAGGGCCGTGCGCCGGTAGGCCTTGTGGAAGGCGCTGTAGGGGAGGCGGCGCCGGCCCTCCGCGCTCGCGAGCTCGAGCTCGGCGCCGAGGGCGAGCAGCACCGGCAGCGAGTCGCCGGCCGGCGAGGCGTTCGCGATGTTGCCGCCGATGGTCGCGCGGTTCTGGATCTGCCAGGCGCCGATGGTCGCGGAGACCTGCTCGAGGATCGGGAACATCGCGCGCACCGACGGATGGCGCCGGATGCTGGTGAAGCTGACCGCGGCGCCGATGTCCAGCCAGTCGTCATGCTCTTCGATGCCGAGCAGCTCGGCGACGCGCAGCAGGCTGACGACGGCGTGCCGCTCGGTGCGCCGCGCGTGGTCGACCACCATCAGGTCGGTGCAGCCGGCGACAGGGGTCGCGTCCTTCTGCTCGGCGAGGATCGCGACCGCCTCGTCGAGGGTGCGGGGGCTGTAGGCGCGGCTCATGCTTCCGGCTCCCGGGTCAGGGCCTCGACCGCCTCGAAGATGCCTTCGTAGCCGGTGCAGCGGCACAGGTTGCCGGCGAGCGCCTCGCGGATCAGCGCGCGGTCGGGGCGCCGGTGCCGCTCGAGCAGCGCCCGGATCGCGACCACCAGCCCGGGGGTGCAGGCGCCGCACTGGACCCCGCGGCCCTCGGCGAGGGCGCGCTGCAGGGCGTCCGGCTCGCCGTTCTTCGCCAGGCCCTCGACGCTGCGCACGGCCCGCCCCTCGACCTGGAACACCGGCACCAGGCAGGAGCACACCATCTGCTTGTCGAGCAGCACCGTGCAGGCGCCGCACTCGCCTTCCCCGCAGCCCTCCTTCGAGCCGGTCAGGCCGAAGGACTCGCGCAGCACGTCGAGCAGCCGGGCCATCGGGTCACCGGAGAAGGTGACCTGTTCGCCGTTGAGGCGGAAGCGTACGTCTTCACTCACCACTGCTTCTCCTCGGCCAGCGCGTGCGCCGTTCCGGGCAGCACGCGGCCCGCGCACAGGTCCGCGAACAGGCGCTCGGGGGTCGCGGGCACGGTGACGGGCGCGATGCCCGTCGCGTTCTCGATCGCGGCGAGCACCGCGGGCGCGCCGCCGTCCATCGGCAGCTCACCGACGCCCTTGGCCCCGTACGGTCCGAAGGCCGTCGGGTTCTCGACCAGGATCGCGTGCATCTTCGGCACGTCGCGGGTGGTCGGGATGATGTAGGTCGCGAGACGGTCGTTGAGGTAGCGCCCGTCCTCGAGCTGCACATCCTCCATGAAGCCCCAGGCCAGGGCCTGCAGGGTGCCGCCCTCGACCTGCCCCTTGCACAGCTCGGGATGGATCGCCTTGCCGACGTCGCACACCGCCGTGCAGGTCGACAGCTCGACCCCGAGCGTGTCGGGATCGACGGTCAGCTCGACGACGTCGCAGCCCCAGCCGTAGGCCGGGTAGGCGGTGCCGGTGTAGGTCTCGTCGTCGAAGCGGTGGTCGGGGCCGAAGGGCTCGAAGCTCTTCTCGACCACCAGCCGCCCGCGGGCGGCGAGGAAGTCGTCGCCGACGGCGTCGAGGCCACCGAGCTCGAGGCCCTCCTCGTCGCGGAAACAGCCCGCCTCGAACCGCACCGGGCGGCCTTTGGTCTCCGTCGCGAAGGCGCACAGCGCGTCGATCAGGCCCTCGGCCGCGCGGCGCAGGATCCCCCCGACGATCATCACCGTGCGCGAGGCGACCGTCGGCCCGGAGTCGGGCACGAAGGCCGTGTCCGCCGGCACCACCTCGACCTGGCGCAGCGGCAGGCCGCAGGCGTCCGCGACGATCTGGGCGAGGACGGTGCTCGTGCCCTGGCCGAAGTCGGTCGAGGCGACGAGCACCTCGACCTTGCCGCCAGCGCAGAGCTGCACCGCCGCCCGGGCCTTCATGCGCTGCTCGCCGTCGCCGGTGAAGCCCGAGCCGTGCCAGAATAGCGCCAGGCCGATGCCTTCGAGCGCCGCGCCGTCGTCGGGGAAACCGCTCTGGCGGCGCGCCTCGAGGGCCTGCCAGCGCGCGACGAAGTCGCTCGCCTCGACCGCCTTCTCGAGGCACTCGAGGGCGCTGACGCTCTCCTCGAGCACCTGCCCGGTCGGGGTGGTGTCGCCGAGCCGGTAGGCGTTGTGCTTGCGCAGGGTGTAGGGGTCGATGCGCAGGGCGCGGCCGATCGCGTCGACATGCCGCTCGCAGGCGAAGGCCGACTGCGGCGCGCCGAAGCCGCGGAAGGCGCCGTTGGTCGCGGTGTTGGTCGCGAGCACCCGGCCGCGGATCGCGACGTTCTCGCAGCGGTAGGGCCCGGCCGCGTGCAGCACCGCGCGCGACAGGACCACCGGCGACAGGGTGGTGTAGGCGCCGCCGTCGAGCACGACCTCGATGTCCTGCGCGAGCAGGGTGCCGTCGGGGGCGACGAGCGTGCGGTGGCGGATCCACGACGGGTGGCGCTTGGTCGTCGCGACGATGTCCTCGTGGCGCTCGTACACGATCTTGACCGGCCGGCCCGCCTTGCGCGCGAGCAGCGCCGCGTGGGCCGCGAGCATGTCGGGGTAGTCTTCCTTGCCGCCGAAGCCGCCGCCGGTCACGGTCTGCCGCACCCGGAGCTGCTCGGCCTCGAGCCCGAACAGCGGGCGCAGGGCGTGGTGGATGTAGTACGGGCACTGCATCGAGCCGATGATCTCGAGCGCGCCGTCCGACCAGCGCGCGATCATCCCCTGGGGCTCGATGTAGATGTGCTCCTGGTGGCCGGTCGTGTAGGTCCCCTCGACCAGCAGCGCGTCCGCGGGCGGGGAGGCGAGCAGGCCGGGCGCGTCGCCGCGCGCGATCTTGCAGCGCGCCAGCACGGTCTGCTCGTCCTCGGGCAGGGCGAGCGCCGCTGCGAGGGAGGTGACCGCCGGCAGCGCCTCGGTCTCGACACGCACCTCGGCGGCCGCCGCGAGGGCCCGGTCGCGGGTCGGGGCGGCGACCAGGGCGACCGCCTCGTAGGGGTGGCGCACCTCGTCGTAGACCAGCACCGGCCAGTCGTCCTCGATCAGCTGCAGGCGCTTGCTGCCGGGCACGTCGGCCGCGGTCACGACCACCGCCTCGGGGTCGCTGACCTGGCTCGCGTCGACCCGCAGCAGCTTCGCGCGCGCCTGCGTGCAGCGCACGGTCGCGCCGTGCCACAGCTCCGGCAGGGTGATGTCGTCGACGTACCGGGCCTGTCCGGTGACTTTGCTCAGGCCGTCGCTGCGGGGGGGCACGGCACCGACGGCGGGGGATGTGGACTCGGTCATTCTGCTTCCCGTGGTGTGAGGCGCCCAATGTAGCGTGCCTGGCGGGGAGCATCAATGGTTGGCGTCGGCGATCGGGTTTGCACGCGGGCGGGCGATGCGGGACAACCCGGGGCATCCGGACTCCTGCGGTGGAACCGTGCGCGCGCTCCTCATCCTTCTCCTCGTCTCCTCCCTGCTCCCGGCCCAGGCCAGGTCATCGACAGCACCCGCGACCGCGGCCAGTGCGGAACCGGAGGCCGCGGAATCCGGGTGCTTCGAGCCGTCCGCGCCGCTCGTCTGTGGAGAGGCGACGCGGCAGGAGGACTCGCCTTTGCGGAATGCGCCGGCTACATTTAGGGATACTGTCTTGCTGGAGCCCCTCCGATGAGTGACACCGACGACCTTCACGAAAAGACGTACCAGACGCAGAAGCTTCGCTCCCAGAGCACGAGCAAGCACCAGCAGATCCCGGTCGGCAAGAAGGTCGAGATCACCTTCGACGGTCCGACGCCCGTGGTCTCGATCGCGGAAGGGCAAAGCGCTGTCATCACCGTCGCCGATCCCGGCATGCCCAAGAGCACCCGGGTCCTGCACGCGGTGACCAATCGCTCGAAGAGCTACGAGAGGTTGGAGTGGACGGTCGCCGACCCCGCCGTCGTCCGCCTCGCCGAGCCGATCGACCAGCGCGAGGTTACCGTCCTGGCCGAGAAGCCGGGCTCGACGGATGTGACCGTGACCTTCACGCTGCGCCAGAAGAGCGACACGGCCACCATCAAGGTCAGCGTGCAGGCAGCCGTGCTCGAGGTGGAACAGCGCACGCTCGACTTCGGTGTCGTCGCGGTCGGCGAGGAGAAGTCCATCCCCGTCAAGGTCTGCAACAAGGGCGACGTCCCGCTCAAGATCCTCAACATCGGCTTCTTCGGAGACCTGGTCGGGGAGCTCAGCGTCGAGCCACGCCGGGCCGAGATCAGCGACGAGCAGAACCTCGCGGTCGTCTTCAAACCCAAGGCGGGGGGCGCGAAGACGGGCGGCTTCCGGCTCTACTCCAACGACCCGAACCACCCGGATTTCGAGGTCCGGTGCAACGGCGAGGGCGGGGTGGCCAAGCTGAAGGTGAGCCCCGCGACCATCGACTTCAAGGGGCTGGTGCTCAAGGAGTCGAAGACCGGGAACGTGACGGTGACCAACGAGGGCTCGGCGGAGCTCTCCGTCGACACGATCACGGTCGACGGCGAGCACAAGGCGTCGTTCACCACCGCCCTGACGACGCTGCTGGTTCCCGCCGGCCAGTCCAAAGAGCTCGCCGTCAGCTTCAAACCCGGCGCCAAGGGCCCACAGGCCGCGACCCTCAAGCTGGTCGCGAAGAAGGCCGTGCCCGAAGAGGCGAGCGTCGACCTCGCCGGCACGGGTCAGCGTCCGCAGCTGGTGCCGAAGCCGAACAAGCAGGTGTTCAAGGCCCAGCTGATCGGGAGCGAGGCCAAGGCGACCCTGCAGCTGCAGAACATCGGGGAGGCGAACCTCGACATCGAGAACATCAGCCTGCAGAGCGAGGACTTCTCCTACACCAAGGCGGACGGCTACGTCGACACCCTGGCCCCGGAGAAGGTCGTCGAGCTCGAGCTGGTCTGCAAACCCGGGAGTGAGGGAAAGAAGACCGCGAGCCTGGTGATCACGACCACCGATCCGCTCGAGAAGACGCTGACCGTCGAGCTCGAGGGCGACGGCCAGCGGCCGAAGATCAAGCTGGCCGCGACGACCAAGGACTTCGGCGAGGCCAACGTCGGCAAGGAGCTGACCGCGACGATCCAGGTCGAGAACGAGGGCGCGCTGGCCCTCGAGCTCGAGAAGCCGGCCAAGACCGACGGCGTCGACGACTTCACGGTCGTCCTCGACCCCGAAGGTCCGATCGAGAAGGGCACCCCGGCCCAGCTGAAGATCACCTTCAAGGGCGCGGAGGCCGGCGCGCGCAAGGCGACATTCAGCCTCGCCTCCAACGATCCCGACGATCCCCCGACGCTGACGCTGAAGGCCACGGCGACTGCGCCCGAGCTGAAGCTCGAGCCGGCCGACGAGCTCAAGTGGGAGGAGATCGAGAAGGACGCCGAGGTCGAGAAGGAGGTCGTGCTCAAGAACGTCGGGGACGGTACGCTGACGATCGAGAGCTGGGAGCTCACCGGAGAGGGCAAGGACGCCTTCACCCTCGTCGACGACCAGGCCGAGAAGGAGCTGGCCAAGAACACCGAGACCAAGCTCAAGCTCAAGTACAAGCCGACCGAGGTCGGCGACTCCGCGGCCGAGCTGGTCGTCAAGAGCGACGACCCGGACAACCCCGAGCAGAAGCTGTCCCTCAGCGGCTCGTGCTGCGGCTGGATCGCCTTCAAGCTCGTCGACGATCAGGACGCGATCGTGACCACCGAGGAGTTCGAGATCGAGCTGCTGTTGCCCGACAACTCGACCAGGACGATCACCACCGTCGACGGCGAGGCCAAGGTCGAGAAGCTCAAGAAGGGGACGTACAAGATCAAGACCGTGAAGACGGCTAAGCCGATGGCGGTCATCACCGCCTGAGCGGGCGACGAGCCTGGCCAGGCAGGACCCGGCAGTCAACAGGTCCCGGTGAGTGAGACCGGCTTGTCGTCGCCGCCTAAGGCTCCAGGCCGCCACACGGCGGGGACGCCAGGGCGCGCTCCCGGTAGCTCGCCAGCTCTTCGGCCAGCGCCAGCGTCCCTGCGGTCACTCCGTCGCGCTCGATCACGAAGCCGCCCTCCTGCCGCGCGCAGCGGATGCTCCCGCTCCCTTCGAACGTCTCGAGCCGGCAGCGCCGCCAGCAGCGCTCCGGCAGGTCGCGCAGCCAGTAGTCCAGCTCGATCGCCGCTCCCTTCCGCGCGACCACGAGCAGATCCTGCTGCGCGGCGACCGCGCCCGTCGTGTTGAGCTCGATGATCGCGAGCGGCTCGGTGTCGGGCTCCAGGGACAGGCGGTCGGCGAGGCGCAGGGCCGAGTGGATCGGCCCGTGACCGTCCACCGCATAGACGAGCAGCTGCCCCGGACGGGTCCCCCACAGCCGCGCGGCGAGCTTGTTCCCCGGCCACTGGTGCAGCAGCGACCAGCCCTCGACACCCCGCGGCGCGCGGCCGTCGAGGACGGCGCTCAGGCCGCGGCGCGGGCCGGTCGACAGCAGCACCAGGCGCTGGGACCGACCGAACCAGCCGTCGCGCAGCACGACCAGCCGCTGCTCCTGGGCCTGGCCGGTGCGCGAGGTGCCGGCCGCGCGCCGCTGGTCGACCAGGGCGTCGAGCGCCGCGACGGTGAAGGCGAAGGGCGGGCTGTGGACCTCCTCGAAGGGCGGCGGCAGCTCGAGCGCTGCGCGCAGCTCGCCCGCGGGCAGGGCGGGCAGGCGCTCGGGAGAGAAGTGGAAGGACTCGGTGGCGCACGGCGCGATCTCCCAACACAGCGGTCGGTCGCGGCGCTTCGTGCCGCCGTCGGCAGCCGGCTCCAGGGGCCAGCTCCCGACCTCCTGGCCGGCGGCGTCGGTGAGCCGCAGGCGCAGGGCGCGCGCGTCCTCGATGACGAGCGGTGCGTCGGGCCGCGCGTTGGCGATCTCGAAGCGCAGGGCGAAGGGCCGGAAGGGATCGAGCGGGGGACGCGGCTCGATCGCCGTGATGCGGAGCGTCGGGCGGGCGGGCGCGCCGCTCATGCGATCCTCTCGCGCGCCGCCTGCCAGTCCTTCCGCTCGGACAACACGTGGAAGCGGTAGCCCCGCGCGGGGCTGAAGAAGCCGCCGAAGGGCAGCTGGTTCTCGGGATCGCCGGGAAGCAGGACGGGGAAGAAGGGCCCGCCGGCGGGCTCGAGCTCGGCGGAGCCGCCGCGACGGGAGTAGACCAGGCCGCTGGCGGACCCGGCCCGCAGCACGTGCAGGCGGGACATCCTGTCGATGGTGAACGCGATCTCCGAGAGCTCGTCGTCGGCGCCGACCCGGAGCGTGCGAACGCGACGGATGGCCGGGGGATCGGCCTCGCCCTGGGGGAGGCCGGACTGGATGAAGAGCAGCCGCTCGGGCACGGTCTCCTCCTCCTCCTGCGCTGCGTCGTCGCTGTCCTCCGACGCCGCCGGGTCGCCCTCGGCTGGCGCTTCGTCCGCATCCGCCGCGGTCTGTTCCGGCGCTTCCGCTTTGTCCGTGTCCGCCGCGGTCGCTTCCGCCTTGTCGGCGTCCGGCTTGTCCGGTTCCGCTCGGTCCGCGTCCGCTCCGCCCGTTTCCGCCCCGCCCTCTTCCGGCGCGGGAGCGCTGGCGTCCGTCTCCTGTCCACCATCCGCCGCGTCTGCGGTCGGCTCCTCGTCCTCCTCCGCGGGCAGCCGGTAGCAGGCTCGCAGGGTTCCCCCCGGCAGGTCGAGGCGCAGGAGCAGGGGCTGGCCCTCCTCGGCCTCGTCGATCACGTGCTCCGCGAGCACGGCCCCCGTGTCATCGCACACCACGCAGCGCAGCGGCGGGCCCGCCTCGACGACGTAGAACAGGCCCGGGATCCAGCCCGCGGCCACCACTCCCGGCTGCTCCAGCGGTCGGGAGAAGACCTCCTCGACGACTCCGGCAGGGTCGATGGCCAGCGCCTTGAGCACCTCGTCCGGGGTCACGCCGAACACGACCTGCGTGCCGTCTTCGTCGCGGTACGCGCGCTCGAGGAGGCGCAACGGCTGCGGCAGGGAGGCTTCGACCGGCCGGCCGCGCAGCGCGCCCTCGAAGGTGTGGCAGACCGTGACGTTCTCGGTCGGCTCTTCGTGCGCCCAGACGACGGCCTTGATCATGCCGGTCTCGAAGTCCTCGAGGTCGAAGAAGGAGGCGACGCTCGGGATCGCCCGGGCCTGCGCCGGCGCTCCCTCGAGCGCCGCGTCGACGTGGGCGCCGGTCGGGCTGCGGTCGCCGAGCCAGCGGCTGCGCGCGACGCCGTCCGCGCCGACCAGCAGGAGGTTCTCGGAGCCGAAGATCGGATCCTCGAACCAGCACTCGGCCTGGACCAGCGCCCCCGGCTCGACCTCGACCGCGACGGCGGAGCCTTCGACCACGCGCTCGTCGACGTCGCGGCAGCAGGGCACGAGCTGGTAGCGGCCGGCCGCAAAGGAACCTCCGTACTCGGCCAGCTCGAAGCGGTAGCTGCGCTCCTCCCCGGCGGGCAGGGTCTCTGCGCGGAGCGGCTCGCGGGAGGTGCGGTGGATCAGGCGCCGTTGCCGCAACGCCGCGGTGAACCGCTGCAGGGGCGCGCCCTCCTCGTCGCGCAGCTCGAGATAGGGCTCGCGGCTCCGGAAGTCGAAGACCAGGTCGCCGGCACCCTCGTTGCGGACCGCGAGCTCGACGACCAGCGGCGTCAGCGTGTCGACCTTGGGGCCGGGCCCGAGCGACCGGATTTCGAGAGACAGGGCCATCTCAGGGGCTCTCCTCGGGGAAGTTCGGGTCGGGGTTTTCGACGTTCCAGCCGCGCAGGCGCAGGTTGCACTTCCCGCAGAACAGCGGGTTGTACTGTCCTTCGATGCGCGGGGCGACATTGTCGTCGGCGTAGCTCATGATGCAGTTCTCGTCGTTCTTGTCGTGCAGCGTCGGCTCCTCGCTCACCCCGCCGACCTGGTGGTGGTAGAGGAAGTTGTGGTGGCCGAACTCGTGGGCGAGCACGTAGGAGCGCCGGTCGGGATCGCCGAGGTCGTAGCTGACCACACCGTCGGAGAGTCCCGCGCTGCAGTACTTCGCCACCCAGTTCTGCTCGTAGACGCGGGCGTTCTTCGGCTGCGACGGGTCGGCGCACACCCTGATCGGCCGGTGCGGACGCCACGCGACCACCACGTGGCCCGACGGGGTCGTCGCGCGGACCTTGCGGGCGATGAAGCGCGCCATCGGCTCGCCGAACGCGTCGCCGAAACCACGCGCGTCCTTGTAGATCAGCTTTTGGACCGCGGCCTTGTAGCGGTCGCCCCGGATGCTGCCCTGCGGCGGCAGGTCGCGTCCGTAGATCGCGTCGTTGCGCAGGTTGAACTTCTTCCAGAACAACAACTTCTTGCCCGGCTTCGCGTGCTTGGCAAACTTGCGCGCCTGCTTGTTCGTCAGGCCCTGGTTCTGGAAGCTGTTCCGCATGCCGTTCGGCGCGAAGTTGTCCTTGACGAGCTTCTGGTACTCGGTGTTGGACATCACGTCCGTGATCGAGACGACCGCAGGGTTGTTCGCCTGACCGAGGTTGGGCACGGTCATGCGCACGTACGCGTGCTCGTAGTCCCGGGCGATCGCGTTGAGCTGCGCCTGGTCGAGGCTGGGATCGCCCGGCCACTTGACGATCTTCGAGATCTCCGCGTCGCGCCAGACCGTGAAGACCCCCGTCTGCACCTTGCAGCTGTCGCGGCCGCGCAGATAGGCGGGGTTGTGGTTGTCCGGATGGCCGCCGTGCGCCGCGACCAGGGCCTTGACATGCTGTCCGCTGAAGCCGTGGCCACCGAAGTCGAGGTCGGCGACGACGCGGTAGGAGTCGCCGCCGATGAACGACGGCATGAAGTTGACCCCGGAGTAGCCGCGGAAGGCGTTGCCCGCGTCGGTCACCACCGGCGTGCAGGCCAGGCCCCCGCGCATCGCACGGGTGAACGGCACCCAGTCGAGGAAGAGGTCCTGCAGGTTCGCCTTGCCGCCGGCCAGCGCCGGGCAGTTCTTGACGAACGGCGTCCCGTCGCTGTAGGTCAGGGCCTCGGTCGTCAGGAACGTCTGCACCTCCTGGATGTAGGCCAGCCGCCGCTGGTCGTCGGAGGGCAGGTTCGGGTCGTGGCGGATGTCGATCTGGTACCGGGCGTTCATGCCCTGCTCCGGGGGATCGAGCACCCGCCAGCCGATCGAGACCGGGCCCGTCGCCTCGGGGACGAACACCGCCGAGTCATCGCGCGCCTTGAGGAAGACCTTGGCCTTGATCGGCACGATCGGCGAGGTCAGGCGGGCCGCATCCTCGTCGGTGCGCGAGCTGTTGCCGGCCTGGAACTGGTCGTCCTTCTGGTAGTACAGCGACGGCACGAAGAGCTTGGCCGTGCCGTTCTCGTTCGTGATCGGATTGTTGGTGCGCTCGATCCCGGCGCGCCGGTTGTTGTTGGCCTGCAGCTCGGTGCGCAGCAGGTTGTTGAACTGCCCGACCTGGTTGTTGAGCGAGTCGAAGACCGAGACCGAGTCCGGGTTGTTCTCGATGCCCTGGACGACCGTGTTGTCGTTGAACAGGCGCGCCAGGAAGGCGGCGTTCGTCGATTTGTACTGCTTGACCGCCTTGTTGAGAAAGCCCGTCTTGATGCCGTTGTCGGCGCAGAACGGACCTCCCCAGTAGCCGAGCTCGTTGAGCTTGTAGCGGAACCAGTCGGCGCCGGCGTTGACGTTCGGCGTGGTTCCGTCGGCCTTCCAGCCCCCGCGGGCGAGCTCGATCTTGGCGTAGAGGACCTTGAAGGTCGCGGTGCACGTCGGCCCGTTCTCTGCCTCGAGGGTGACCGTGTAGGGCGAGTACAGGGGATGGATGTACTTGCCGTTGCCGGCCAGTGACCCCGCGTTGCAGGTGGTCGTCCCGTCGATCAGGGTGGCGAGATCCTTGCCGTTGCCGTCCTGCTTCTCCTGGTTGGTCAGGTCTCTCTGGTAGATCACGCCGTCGGTATAGGCCGCGCTGGTGATCTTGAGCGTGATCTTCGTGCCGGACAGGCCGCAGACGTTGTACTTGAGCTTGAGGTTCTCGTGCCGGGGCGCGAAGTGGTCGTCGATCTCGGCGACGCGGATGTAGGGCTTCGGCGCCACCGGCTTGACCTTGATCGTGTGGGTCTTGAGAAGCTCGAGGTCCGCGCCGTACCGCTTGGGAATCAGCAGCTGCCTCTCGTCGCCTCCGCCGGTGAAGACCAGATCCTCACCCGGACCTTCGTCCTGGGCGCAGCCCCCGTACTGGCGCAGCATCTCGTAGACTTTGGAAGATTCCTTCACCCCCCAGTTGAAGAGGG
>JAUIEM010000648.1 GCA_030428695.1 bacterium | reverse complement strand
CCAGCAGCGCCACCACGTCCTCCACCGTCACCGTCTCGTCCATGGCGATGCCCAGCCTCTCCGCCCCGCCCTCGGCCGCCGCGGGGAGGACGCGGAGGTTGAACCCGGCCACCTCGGCCTTGTCCGCCAGCTCCGCCGCCGTCCCCAGCGCCTCGGGCGGCGTCACGGCCAGGACCGAGGGGTTGATGCTCGCGGCAAGGACCGTCTGGCCTTCCAGGAGCTGGCCCGCCTCGTCGAGGACCTGGATGTCGATGGTGGCGGTGCCGGTGGCAGCGAGGTTGAACGCCTCGGCCGACGGGACGAGCGCGCCGACCACCGGGGCCGGCTGCTCGGCCGGGACCACCGTGGCCGCGACGGAAGCGTCGGCGCCGCCGGCCGCGAAGGTGATCATCAGCATGCCGGCCGCGACGCCCTCGACCGTGAAGACCGCCTTCCCGTCGGGCCCGGTCAGGGCGCTCGCCGGAGTGATCCGTGCCGCGTTGGGGTCGCCCGACTCGGCCGTGACCTGGACACCGGGCATCGGCGCGCCGGTCTGGTCGAGGACGGTCACCTCCAGCGGCGCGCTCTTCCCCACTGCCACCTCGAGCGCACCAGCAGCGGGCTCGATCGTGGTGGGGACGGGCTGAGCATCCGGGCTCTCGACCTGGACCGTCACCTCGGCCTGCTGGCCGTCAGGGTTCGTCAGGACGAGGGCCGCCGTGCCCGGCGCCGGATCCTGCCACAGCAGACCGAGCTCGAGCCGGTCTCCCTCGGCGGAGACGATGATGTTCTCGATGGCGATTCCCACGTCGGGTACGACGGCGGCCGTCAGCTCCGGAGCGAAGCCCTTCCCGGTCACCACGACCTGGGTCGTCTCGCCGATGAGCCAGACCGCGGGCTCGACCGTGAAGATCCAGGGCGGCGGCGTGCCTGGCTCTCCGCCCACGTCGGTGGTCAGCAGCTCGGGCGTGCGGGTGGGGACGACCTCGACCAGCTCGGGCGTGCGGACCTCGTTCGTCGCCGCGTCCCAGGCGAGGGACGTGACGGGGTCCAGCGTGCGGTAGACGTTGAGCCAGGTCTGCCGGTGCGCCGGCCGGTAGACGACCTCTCCGGTCGTCGTCACGCGGTCGATGACCGGGACCTTGGTCGTGCGGCTCTCGGTGACGATCGTCTCGCCGTCCCCGCCGCCGGTGGGGATCGGGCCCTCGGGGACCGGCACGGGCACACCCGGATCGCCCGGGTCGAGGGGCGGAGGGAGCGGCGGGACGTAGCTGCCGTCCTCGATCGTCCCGTCGTCGGCGAAGCGCCAGCCACGGACATCGCAGACGATCACCTCGAGCAGCTCGTCGACCGAGCAGCCGTCGAAGTCGACCTCGAAGCAGAGGGCGACGACGATCCGGTCCACGCAGGCGTCGAGCTCGAACATCGTGCGTAGCCGGCGCAGGTCGTCCTCGCGGTGGAGTACGGCTGGAACCCGGGCGGTCTCGCCGTTGCGCAGGTCGAGGGTCTCGTGGAAGGGCACGCGCACCTGGCCGAGGAACTGCTCGCTGGCGAAGAGGCCGACGGAGAGGAACGGGCGCACCCGCTCGTTGCCGCGGGCGACCCGCACCGACTGCGTCCAGGCGAACAGGCCGCCGCCGCAGACGGGGATCTCCTGGGCCACGGTGCAGACCTCGCAGCCCTTGAAGCCCGGGTGAAAGTGGACGAAGAGCCCCCGGCAGCAGTCCGGCCCGCAGAGCCGCCAGCCGACCCGGACCTTCTCCAGCACGTGCTGTCCGGGGGCGCCGTGGACGGGGAAGGGCGCCTTCTCGATCCACCCGCGGAGCCCCTTCTCGAAGGAGCCGTTGGCGACCAGGTTCGGGCCGAAGAAGGTGGCCAGGACGCTCTTGGTGAAGTAGCGGTTGTCGTGGACGACCGGGAGCCGAGAGGCGGAAGCCACGATCCCGCCGTCACCGAGCAGGTGGGTCCTCCGCTGCAGCTTGCGCTGGCTGACCGAGTCATCCGCGAGCTCGGTCTCGCCGACGACCGCCTCGCCGCGGATCGCCGTGCCGGGGAGGAAGGCGAGGTCCCCGCGCATCGTGTCGCCGTCGGCGTTGATGTAGCGGTCCTCGACCTGGTCGAGCGAGAAGATCTGCCGGCGCAGGTCCTCGATCATCCGGTTCTCGATGCGCGGGATGCTCGCCTCGCGGCGGATCCGGGCGATCGGGAGGATGAAGTGCTCGTTGCCGTCGGCGTCGATGAGGGGCTGGTCGGGGTTCGGCGGCGCGGGCGGCTCGGTCCCCTCGGCGACGAGCACGCTCTGCACCAGCTTCAGCCGGCGCATCGCCTCGAGCTTCGTCGAGAAGGTGTGGAGGAGCTCAGGGTCCTCGGTCGCGTCGATCTCGTCGAGGTAGGCGTCGACGTAGACCGTGTCGACGCGGTCCTCGGAAGGCGTCGTGAGCGCGATGCGGTATGGGTCCCCTGGACGCGCGCCGTCGGCCAGGAGGTCCTCGCCCTCGGCGACGGTGATCGAGTTGATC
>JAUIEM010000251.1 GCA_030428695.1 bacterium | reverse complement strand
CAGCTCCATCGCGGCGCTGTTGCGGGCCGCCGGGGGGATGTCGAAGATCGCGGCGACCTCTTCCTGCTCCCAGGTCGGGGTCCACCACAGCGCGTCGACCTCCTCGAGGGACACGGGCTCCGCGCCGGCGGGCGCGACCGGCTCGGGGAAGCCGCTGTCGCCGAAGGCGAGCGCCTCCTGCGACTCGAGCATCCGGGCCTCGTCGAGCAGCTGGGAGAGACGCCGCGAGCTGCGGCGCGTGACCTTGCGCAGGTCCTCCTCGCCGGACTCGCTGGGCGGTGGAGCGGGCGGAAGCGGCGGAGCGGGCGGTAGCGTCAGGGCCAGCGACTTGCCCCGCGGGCCGATCTTCGGGGTGGGGATCTCGACGCTGTCCGACTGCTCGAAGCTGCTGTCCTCCGACTCGAGGAAGTAGTCGACCTTGCCGTCGGCGGGCAGCGGCGGGAGCTCGGCGTCCGGGCCGAGCAGCTCGCGGGGCTCGGTCGACACGTCGGTGTCGCCGAGCAGGTCGAAGCTGTCGTCGGAGTCGAAGGAGGGGGGCTCGTCGGCGCCGTCCCGGTCGTCGGAGGCCTCGAGCTCCGACCAGTCGCTCTCCTCGGACGGCAGCTCCGGGCCCGCCAGGGGTTCGTGGAGGAGGACCGGAGGGAGCTCTGCCTCCGTGTCTCCGGGGTCCGCCGGCGCGAGCTCGGGGTCGGTGACCAGCTCGAGCCGCTCGCGCGGCGGGCCGAGCTCGGGGAACAGCTCGTCGGCGGTCAGGCCCTGCATCGGCGGCGCTTCGAGCTCGTCGAGGGCCGCCAGCACCGCATCCCAGTCGCTGAAGCGCCGCTCCGGATCGTCGGCCCGGCAGCGCTCGAGCAGTGGGCCGAGGGGCCCGCAGCCGGAGAGCTGCGACGCGCTCGGCTCCAGCGTGCGGAACAGGCAGTACACCCCGAGCTGGCCGAGGGCGAAGATGTCCGCCCGGGCATCGAGCGCTCCCCGGGCGCCGCGCTGCTCGGGCGCCGCGAAGGGCAGACCCTCGGCCAGGAAGCGGGCGAGCTGCGTCGCCGGCCTGCGCTTGTCCGGCAGGTAGGCGTGCAGGTCCTCCGCCCGCGGCGCGAGCCCGAAGCCGAGCACGCGCGGCCGGTCGAGCCGGCCCTCGTCGAGCAGCACGCAGCTCGGGCGCAGCCAGCGGTGCGGGATGCCGAGCGCGGCGGCGGCCGCGAGGCCGTCGGCGATCGCCCGCAGCAGGCGGCGGGTCTGCCCCGGGGCGAGGGGGCCGGTGCGCGCGAGGGCGGCGTCGAGGCCGACCGGCGTCGGGCCCCAGGTCACGAAGGCGCGGCGGTGGTCTTTGGGGGCGACCCAGTCGAGGTCGACGGCCTGGGCGATGCCCGGATGGCCGAGGGCGTTGAGCCGCTCGAGCTGCGGGAACACCGCCTCGGCGCTCAGCTCGCCGCCGTACAGGGAGAACACCAGCCGCTCGCGCCCGGTGTGGGTGCACAGGAGGCGGTGTCCGCAGGGCAGCGCCCCGAGGAAGCGCACGACCGCGTAGCGGCGGGGCTCGACCAGGGCGACGTCCGGATCGGCCTCGAGCGCTTCGCGGTAGCGCTCGAGGGCGGCGTCGGGCTCCCCCGACTCGACGCGGGCCAGGCAGGCGTTGAAGGCGTAGAGCGCGCGCCGGGTCGGGGCATCGCAACCCCCGAGGGCGCGCTCGAAGGTGGTCGCGGCGCGCTCGGCCTTGCCCCGCACGAGCTGCAGGTGGGCGAGCTCGCTGAGCAGCGCGGGGTGCTTGCGGGCCCTTCCCTGCAGCTTCTGGGCCGCGCGCAGGAGCGCGGCGATGCGCTCGCGGTCGCGGCTCCGGAGGCAGAGCAGGTCCCGCGGCCGCACGGCGGCGCTGAGATGCAGGTCGCGCTGGAGCCCGCGCAGCTGCTCCTCGAGGGCCTCGAGCTCCGGCTGCGCGGTCTCGGGCTCGAGGGTCGCGATCAGCTCCGGCAGCTGCTCGCGCAGGAAGCCGCGCGCCCCCGGCGCTTCCCGCAGCTCCTCGAGCAGCTCTTCGAGGGACCAGCGGAACAGGGGGGAGGCGAGGGCGAGCTTGCGGAAGTTCGGCGCCTTCTGGCCGCTGAGCTCGGCGCGGATGAAGCGGAGCAGGGCCTTGCCCCGCCCGAGCACCAGGCCGAGCAGTTGATCGAGCTTGAGCCGGGGGCCGTCGCCGAGGTCGCGCGCCCGGGGCAGCAGCCGCGCCACCCGCTCGCCGCCCGGGGCCAGCGCCCGGCCGAGGTGGCCGAGCAGGGTGCGGACCACGTAGCGCTCGACGCCGTCGCTCTCGTCGTAGTGGTCGATCCAGGGCGTCGCCATCAGCCTTGCCGCTCGCGCAGGGCCGCCTCGACGGCGTCGATCAGCAGCTCGACCTTGCGGCTGCTGCCCGCCGCGTTGAGGTGGAAGGGGTCGCCCCAGAAGGCGTCGTCGGCCGGGATCCCGCCCTCGAGGTCGACCACCGGCAGCGCGCGTTCCGCGCCGAAGTCGCGCAGCGCCTGGTTGAAGCGGGAGAGCTCGAGCGCAAGGGTGTCGAGCGGCAAACGGCACTCCTGGAACAGCAGGTCGCTCTCGATCGTCGCGCGTCGCCTCTCCCGCTCTTCTGCGTCGGTCAGCTGCGAGGCGAAGGTGAGCAGGAGCGTGCCGGCTCCGAGCCCGGAGGCTTCCTCGACGATGCGCCCGAGGTTCGCGCGGAAGCCGTCGATGGTGCGGGGCTCGATGCTCTGCCGGTCCTCGGCGATGCGGGCCTTGTCCGGGCGCCCCAGGCGGCGCCACAGGGCCTCGAGCAGCGACGACTCGCTGTCGAGGGTGTAGCGCAGCTCGCGGCTGGCGCGGCGCGGGGCGCTGTCCGGGGCGTAGTAGAACTCCCCGACCTCGGCGGCGAAGCAGACGTCGTTGAGGGCGTGGTAGACGATGACCAGGTCCGGCGCGAGGGCGCCGAGGCGGCGCAGATTGCCGAGGCTGTCGACGGTGGTGAAGCGCGGCACGCCGCCGTTGAGCACCTGGACCGGCAGGCCGCGGGCGCGCAGGCCGGCCTCGAGCTGGGCGGGGTAGGTCAGGGAGTCGCGCAGGCAGCTGGTGCCGAAGGTCGTCGAGCCGCCGAGGCACAGGATGCGCAGGCTGTCGGCGGGCTTCTCCTCGGCGATCTCCGGGCCGCGCAGGGAGAAGCGGTTGATGTGGAAGTAGCAGGTGTCGTCGGTGCCGGTGTTGCGGTGGGCCCAGTCTCCGGGCCTGAGCTTGATGCGGGTCGCGGGGTCGGGCAGGAAGAAGTCGTTGCGCGTCTCCTTCTCGGCGAGGTAGGCCGCGAGCCGCTGGGAGGCGTAGAGATGCCAGGCGAGCTCGCCGGCTCCCCAGAGGAGGGCGACGATCAGGGCGACGAACACCAGCTTCTTGCCGCGCGACAGCTTGCCCTCGTCGGGGCTCATGCGGACTCTCCCATGGGTCGGAGGACGGGCGGGTCAGGCTTCGGCGTACACTAAACAAATCGCGAAGGCGATCAAGCTGGTGCACAACAAAAGGGTGAGGGGGACACGGTCCCACCCCTTGTAGCGCCGCCACGCGAACCACAACACATAGCCGGGCACGAGGAAGCACAGGATGCCGCGCGGCATGCTGTCCATGAACGCGGCCGTCGCCACCCTTCCGAGGCTGAGGACGAGGCCGATCAGGGAGATGATGGCGACGGTCTCCAAGACGTTTCCCGGGGTTGGTGGGACGGCCAGTGTAGCAGATCGGGTGCGGGGGAAGCATCCGCTCGTTCGGTCGATCCCGTGTGATCGACCGGGGGGTCTGCCGGGGAGCCGCAGATCCCGCGCCGTCGGCTTCTAGAAGCGTGGCCCGAACCCTCGCTCGCGAGGCTTGCGGGGGTGGGTGCCTGCCTTCGTCCTCCTCCTCCGAGCCGCAACAAAGGGCGCCGCGAGACGGCGAGCCGCAGGTCTGGCCTGCGAGGGACGAGCAGGACAGGCCAAGGTGTCGTCGATCCTCGGCATCCACCCACCCGCGCGGCGCCTCGCCACGCGGCTTGCGGGCCAGGTTTCTAGGGATCAGCGCGCCACCTCTGTCGCCAGGGGCTACTTGCCCGGTCGCGACACTGCGACGTCCGACGCGCGACGATGTTGCAACATGCCGGTCCGCCCGGGACGGCCCCCCGCGGTTCCGTGCCGCTCCCGCGAGCGGCACGCTTCGTGCCCCGGGCATGGCATGGCGCTGCTTCGGCGGCGCGTGCGCAGCCCGAATCCCTCCGGGCGCTGACATAGGAGGATGCGCATGAACACTGTGCTTCACTGGAAGATCGGCGGCGTCTTGCTGGGCGTCGTGTTCTTCCTCGCCGTGCTGCTGATCAAGCCGATCGGCGTCTCGACGCAGTTCGTGATCCTCGACGGCGTCGTCGCCGACGCCGTCGACCCTGGGCTCGTCACCGAGACCGCGGACGGCTACACCTCGACCAACGCCTACCTCGCGAAGTCGAAGGGCAAGTACGCGAAGGCGATCGCGCACCCGCTCAACTACGGCCTCATCTTCGTCCTCGCGATGGCCCCGGCCGCCTTCGTCTCCTCGTACCTGCGCCGTGGGGTCGGCAAGGACGAGCGGCACGTTCCGACCCTGTGGCGGCGGACGCTGGGGGCGAGCCCCCTCAAGCGCCACCTGTTTGCCTTCGTCGGCGGCATCATCGTGCTCTACGGCGCCCGGCTCGCTGGTGGTTGCACCTCGGGCCACATGATGAGCGGCATGATGCAGACCGCGGTCGCGGGCTACGTCTTCGCGGCCGGCGCGTTCCTCGCGGCGATCCCGCTCGCCGTCGTGATGTACCGCACCAGGGAGGCCCAGTGATGGATGTCGTCCTCGCGATCGTGCTCGGCGCCGCCTTCGGCGCGACCCTGGACCGGATCGGAGCGACCAGCCCGACCTGGATCGGGAAGATGCTCTCGCTCGTCGACCTGCATCTGATGAAGACCATCCTGCTCGGCATCGGCACGGCCAGCGTGCTGATGTTCGGCGGGCAGATGCTCGGCCTGGTCGAGGTCGGGCACATGTCGGTGAAGACCGTCTACGTCGGCGTGTTCGTCGGCGGCCTGCTGCTCGGCGCGGGCTGGGCCGCCAGCGGCTACTGCCCGGGAACGGGGGTGTGCGCGGCGGCATCGGGGCGGCTCGACGCGCTGAGCTTCGTGGTCGGCGGGCTGCTCGGGGCGGCCGCCTACATGGTGACCTTCCCGATGTGGGAGGAGAGCGGGCTGCTCGAGGGGGCGAAGCTGACCCTCGGCGTCGTCCCGGAGGCGGGCTACGAAGGCCTGCTCGGCGTGCGCGGCGACATCGTGGGGATCGCGCTCGGCGCGCTGTTCGTAGCGCTCGCCTTCGTGCTCCCGCAGCGCCTGCGCGGGAGCGCGGCGGACGCGCCGGGCGCGCAACCCGTGCCGGCCGGCGGCGGGAGCGCCGCGTAGCGTCCCCCCCGGGCCGCGTTCAGCGGAGGTCGAAGCGGTCCGCGTCCATCACCTTGGTCCAGGCCGCGACGAAGTCGTCGACGAGCTTGCCCTGGTTGTCGTCCTGGGCGTACAGCTCGGCGTAGGCGCGCAGGATCGAGCTCGCCCCGAACACCAGGTCGACCCGGGTCGCCGTCCAGCGGACCGCGCCGGACGCCCGGTCGCGGACCTCGTACAGGCCGTCCCCGGCTGGGACCCAGCGGTTGCCCATGTCGGTCAGGTGGACGAAGAAGTCGTTGCTGAGCACGCCGACCCGGTCGGTGAAGACGCCGTGCGCGCTGCCGCCGTGGTTGGTGCCGAGCACCCGCATGCCGCCGAGCAGCACGGTCATCTCCGGCGCGGTCAGGCCCATCAGCTGGGCGCGGTCGAGCAGCAGCTCCTCGGCCCGGACCGCGTACTTCTTCTTGAGCCAGTTGCGGAAGCCGTCGTGGATCGGCTCGAGGACCGCGAAGGAGTCGGCGTCCGTCTGTTCGTCGCTCGCGTCGCCCCGGCCCGGGGAGAACGGCACCGTCACCTCGAAGCCGGCGGCCCGCGCCGCCTCCTCGACGCCGAGGTTGCCGGCGAGCACGATCACGTCGGCGACGCTCGCGCCCGTGTCCGCGGCGATGCCCTCGAGCACGCCGAGCACGCGGGCGAGCCGCGCGGGCTCATTGCCTTCCCAGTCCTTCTGCGGCGCGAGGCGGATGCGCGCGCCGTTCGCCCCGCCGCGCATGTCCGAGCCGCGGAAGGTGCGGGCGCTGTCCCAGGCGGTGCAGACCCGGTCGGCGATCGACAGTCCGCTCGCCTCGATCCGCGTCTTGACGGCGGCGACGTCGTAGCCGGTCGGGCCGGCCGGCACCGGGTCCTGCCAGAGCAGGTCCTCGTCGGGGACATCCGGGCCGAAGTAGCGCGCCTTCGGGCCCATGTCCCGGTGGGTGAGCTTGAACCAGGCGCGGGCGAAGGTCTCGCAGAAAAAGGCGTGGTCCTGGTGGAAGCGCTCGGAGATCTTGCGGAACTCCGGGTCCTTGATCATCGCCATGTCGGCATCGGTCATGATCGGGTTGCGGCGGAGCGAGGCGTCCTCGACGTCGGTCGGCCGGTCTTCCTCGTCGATCGCGACCGGCTCCCACTGCCAGGCACCGGCGGGGCTCTTCTTCAGCTCCCACTCGTGGCCGAACAGCATCTTGAAGTAGCCGTCGTCGAAGCGGGTCGGCTCGGAGGTCCAGGCGCCTTCGATGCCGCTGGTGACCGTGTCCGGCCCGTGCCCCTTGCCGCCGGGGTTGCGCCAGCCGAGGCCCTGCTGGTCGACGTCCGCCCCCTCCGGATCGGGACCGAGCCGCGAGGCGTCGCCGCGGCCGTGGCACTTGCCGACGGTGTGGCCGCCGGCGGTCAGGGCGACGGTCTCTTCATCGTTCATCGCCATCCGCCCGAAGGTCACCCGGATGTCCTGGGCCGTGCGCAGGGGGTCCGGCTTGCCGCCGACGCCTTCCGGGTTGACGTAGATCAGCCCCATCTGGACCGCGGCGAGCGGGTTCTCGAGGCTCTCGCGGTCCTCGCCTTCGGCACCGTAGCGCTGCGCAGCGAGCCACTCCCGCTCCGAGCCCCAGCGGATGTCCTTCTCCGGATGCCAGATGTCCTCGCGGCCGAAGCCGAAGCCGAAGGTCTTGAGCCCCATCGACTCGTAGGCGATGTTCCCGGCCAGGATCAGCAGGTCGGCCCAGCTGAGCTTGTTGCCGTACTTCTTCTTGATCGGCCAGAGCAGCCGCCGGGCCTTGTCGAGGTTGACGTTGTCCGGCCAGGAGTTGAGCGGCCCGAAGCGCTGGTTGCCCGTGCCGCCGCCGCCGCGGCCGTCGGCGATGCGGTAGGTGCCCGCGGCGTGCCAGGCCATCCGGATCATCAGCCCGCCGTAGTGTCCCCAGTCGGCGGGCCACCAGTCCTGGCTGTCGGTCATCAGCGCGCGCAGGTCCTGCTTCAGCGCGTCGACATCGAGCTTCTCGAGCTCCTTGCGGTAGTCGAAGCCCTCCCCCATCGGGTCGGTCTTGCGGTCGTGCTGGTGGAGGATGTCGAGGTTCAGGGCCTGGGGCCACCAGTCCATGTTCGACGCCCCCGCCGCTGTGCTGCCGCCGTGGACGAACGGGCATGTGCCCGCCTTCTCTGCATCGCCTGCCGTCATCGGTCTGCCTCCGTGTCGGTTGGGGCTCAGTTCTTCGGTCGAGAGGATCAAGAATAGGCGACCGCTGTGGCGTCCATCAACCCCGCGCTGACGTAGGGCTGCGGTAGGATCTCCGGTCACAGAGGAGAACGCCGTGCCCCACGCCCGCATCGCCGTCGACACCGGCGGAACCTTCACCGACCTCGTCGCCGCCTTCCCCGGACGCACCGTGCGCCTCAAGGTGCCGTCGACCCCCGACGACCCCGGGCGGGCGGTGCTCGACGCCCTCGCCGCGCTGCGGGAAGAGGAGACGCTCGGCGCTTTCCATCTGCGGCACGGCACCACCGTCGCGACCAACGCGGTGCTCGAGCGTCAGGTGGCGCGGGTCGGCCTGCTGCTGACCGCCGGCTTCGAGCACCTGCTGTGCCTGCGCCGCCAGAACCGGCCCCGGCTGTACGCCCTGCATCCCGAGCTGCCGCCGCCGCTGGTGCCGGAGGAGCGCTGCTTCGGGGTGCCGGGGCGGCGTGCGCCGGACGGGACGGTGCTGACACCCCTGGCCGATCCGGTCGCCTGGATCGCCGCCCACCGCGCCGCGCTCGAGTCCTGCGAGGCCTTCGCGGTGTGCCTGCTGCACAGCTACGCCGATCCGCGCGACGAGGAGCGGCTCGGGGACGCGCTCGCGGCGGCCTTCCCGGGCCGGTCGATCAGCCTCTCCTCACGGCTCGCGCCGGTCTTCCGCGAGTACGAGCGCGCCTCGACGGTCGCGGTCAACGCCGGGGTCGCGCCGCGGATGTCCCGCTACATCGCCCGCCTGGCCGCGGCGATCGCGCCGGCGCCGCTGACGGTGATGGGCTCGGCGGGCGGGCTGCTCAGCGCAGACCAGGCCGCCGCCCAGCCGGTGCACACGGTGCTCTCCGGCCCGGCGGGTGGCGTGCGGGGTGCCTGGCAGGTCGGGCGGCGCTGCGGGCGCACGCGGCTGTTGACCCTCGACATGGGTGGAACCTCCGCCGACGTCTCCCTGGTGCTCGGCGAGCTGCGCGCCGCCGACGACGGGCAGCTCGCGGAGCATCCCCTGCGGGTGCCGCTCCTGCCGATCGAGACGGTCGGTGCGGGCGGGGGCTCGATCGCCTGGGTCGACCCCGGCGGGGCGCTGCGGGTCGGGCCGCGCTCCGCGGGGGCGGTGCCGGGCCCGGCGTGCTACGGGCGGGCCGGGCCGGAGGCCGAGGCGACGGTCAGCGATGCCCACGTCGTGCTCGGCCGCCTGCCCGACCTGCTGGGCGGGGCCTTCGCCCTCGACCGGGAGGCGGCACGGGAGGCTGTGGGGCGGGTGGCGGAGAAGCTCGGAGCGGCGACCGAGGAGACCGCCCGGGCGATCCTCGCGACCGCCGAGGCGACGATGGCCCGGGCCTGCAAGCGGGTCAGCATGGAGCGCGGGGTCGACCCGCGCGGCCTGACCCTGGTCGCCTTCGGCGGCGCCGGGGGGCTGCACGCCTGCGCCCTGGCCGACGAGCTCGGCTGCGCGGACGTGCTGTTCCCCGCCGAGCCGGGGGTGCTGTCCGCGTCCGGCATCGTCGGCGCGCCGCGTGAGGTCTGGGTGACGCGCTCGTGTTTCCTGGCGGCGGCGGACTGGAGCGCGGCCGCCCTCGAGGAGCTCGGAGCGGAAGCGCGGCGCGCGGCGGCCGCAGAGCTCGGCTGTCCGGTGCGGACGAGCGAGGCCCTCGCGGACATCCGCTACCGGGGCCAGACCTTCACCCTGGCCGTGCCCTTCGTCACCGCTCCGGCCGCGCTGCGGGAGGCCTTCGTCGCGGCCCACCGCGCGCGCTACGGCTACGCCCTCGACGCCGGCCGGGGCATCGAGCTGGTCGCCCTGCGGCTCGCCGTGCGCGGGGAGGCTCCTCCGGAGGAAACGCGCGCCGCCGCGGATCCGCTGCGCCGCGAGGGTCCCTGCGCGGTCGCGACCTACAGCGCGACGCTGTGGCTGCCGGCCGGCTGGACGGCGGAGCGGCAGCCGAGCGGCGACTGGCTGTGCGTGCGCGGCGGGGAGCGGGCGGAGCGCGGGCTGCGCGAGGCGCTCGAGCTCGAGATCCACCGGCAGCGGCTGGCGGCGATCGCCGAGGAGATGGGCGCGACCCTGCAGCGGGCGGCCTTCTCGGCGAACATCAAGGAGCGGCGGGACTTCTCCTGCGCGGTCTTCGACGGCGCGGGGCGGATGCTGGTGCACGCGGCGCATATCCCGGTGCACCTCGGCTCGACCCCGCTCAGCGTCGCGGCGGTGCGCGAGGCCCTGCGGCTCGAGCGGGGGCAGTGCGCGATCCTCAACGACCCCTTCGCCGGGGGCACCCATCTGCCGGATGTCACCGTCGTCGCGCCGGTCTTCCTCGAGGGGGATCACGAGCCCGCCTTCTACGTCGTCAACCGCGCCCACCACGCGGACATCGGCGGCAGCGCCCCGGGCAGCCTGCCCCTGCCCGCGCCGGGCGAGCGGCTGTCGATCGCCGACGAGGGCTTCCGCATCGCCCCGACCCTGCTCGACGAGCAGGTCCGCGCGGACTTCGCGGCGGCCTCGCGCACGCCGGACGAGCGCTACGGCGACCTGCGTGCCCAGGAGGCGGCGAACTTCGTCGCCGACGAGCGGCTGCGGGGGCTCGCGGAGGAAGTCGGCCGCGCGCGCCTCGGGCGCCTCAACGACGCCCTGCTCGACTACAGCGAGCGCCGCATGCGGGCGGTGATCGCCGGGCTCGACGACGGAGTCTACCGTTTCGAGGACCGGCTCGAGGACGACGGCGCGGGCGGTGGAGAGGTCCGCATCCCGGTCGCGATCACCATCGCCGGGGACAGCGCCCGCGTCGACCTGCGCGGCGCGGATCCCGCGGTGCCGAGCTCGCTCAACGCGGTGCGGGCGATCGCGGTGTCGGCGGTGTTCTATGCCTTCCGCTGCCTGGCCGAGGCGGAGCTGCCCGCCAACGCGGGGCTGATGCGCCCGATCCAGGTCGAGACCCGCCCGGGCAGCGTCGTCGACGCCCGCGAGCCGAGCGCGGTCAGCGCCGGCAACGTCGAGACCTCGCAGCGCCTGGTCGACGCCCTGTTCGGGGCCCTCGCCTCGGCCTCCCCCGCCGTCCCCGCCGCCTCCCAGGGCACGATGAACAACGTGCTGTTCGGGGGCCGCGACCCCCGCCCGGGGCCGCGCCAGGGCCAGCCCTTCGTCCACTACGAGACGCTCGCGGGCGGGCTGGGGGCGTCGCGGTCCGGACCCGGGGCCAGCGGCCTGCACAGCCACATGACCAACACCCTCAACACGCCGGTCGAGGCCCTCGAACGGACCTTCCCGGTGCGCATCGAGCGCTACGGGCTGCGTCCGGCCGCGGCCGCGGAGCCGGGCGTGCACGCCGGCGGGCGTGGGATCGTGCGGGTGTACCGCTTCCTGACCCCGGTCACCCTGACCGTGGTCAGCGAGCGCCGCCGGCTCGCGCCCTGGGGGCTCGGCGGCGCGCGGGAAGGGAGCCGCGGCCGGAACCTCCTGCTGCGCGCCGACGGCTCGAGCGAAGAGCTGCCGGGCAAGGTCTGCCGGTCGCTCGAGGCCGGCGACGGGCTCGCGATCGAGACGCCCGGCGGGGGGAGCTGGGCGGGCTGAATGGCCGCCCGACCGCGTTCAGTCGTGGGCGTGGCGGTGGAACAGGTCGGGCAGGTGCGGGTGGCGGTGGCGCACCGGGTCGTGGGCGTGGCGGTGGAAGTGCCGCGTCGAGGCGACCAGACCTGGATGGCTGTGGGTGTGGTGGCCGTCGTCGTGGCGGTGCCAGTGCTCGTGCTCGACGGCCTCGTGGGCGTGCGCGTGGTCGTGGCTCTCGGCGGTGAGCAGGCCGATCGCGGCGACGAACAACGCGCTGGCGACGGCGTGCTCGAGGCCGAGGGGCTCGCCGAGCAGGAAGCAGGACAGGCCGACCCCGAAGAAGGGGGCGGTGGCGAACACGATCTGGCTGCGCGTCGCCCCGATGGCCTGGGCCGCGCGGATGTACAGGACGATGCTCGCGCCGTAGGCGAGGGCGCCGACCAGCAGGGCGAGGCCGATGACCGTCCACGACGGCAGCCGCGGCTCGAGGACCAGCCCGACCGTGAGGTTTGTCAGCCCGGCGAGCAGGCCTTTCCAGAAGGTGCTCTGGCTCGGCGCGACGCCGTCGATCAGCGCCGTGCAGTGGTTGTCCAGGCCCCAGCAGGCGCAGCCGAGGAGCACGAGGCCGCCGGCGGCGAAGCCCGCGCTCCCGCCTTCCCAGGACAGGACGCCCGCCGCGAGGGTGGTCAGGACGACGCCGCCCCAGCCGAGCCGCGTCAGATGATCCTTGAAGAACAGGTGTCCGAGCACCGCCGTCGCCGCGAGCTCGAGGTTCAACCACAGCGACACGCTCGCCGAGCTGGCCAGGCGCAGGCCCCACAGGAGCAACATCGGGCCGACCACGCCCCCGGCGACGATCGCGCCGAGCAGCCGACGCCGGTTCTTCCGGTCCAACCTCCAGGGCGGCGTGAGGGCGCGGCGGGCGAAGGGAAACGCCGCGCCGGCCGCGCCGAGGTACAGCAGGCCGGCGAGGGTGAAGGGCGAGAGCGTGCCGAGCAGATGCTTGCTCGCGGGCGTCGCCGCCCCGAACAGCAGGGCCGCCGCGAGCGCGAGCATCACCGGGAAGAGCATCGCCACGGACCCCCCTACGGCAGGTTGCTGCGCAGCATCGGCAGGGGCTCGTCGACGTAGAACAGCTTGAGCTTGTCGTAGCTGCCGTCGGTCATCTTGTGCAGCCGGAAGCCGAGCAGCCGCAGGTCGACACGGCTCGCGTCCTCGGGGTTGGCGATCGCGCACCAGACGAACAGGTGGCGGTACCAGCGGGTCTCGACGATCACCGTGTTGCCGCCGCCGGCGTACTCGTATTCCGCCGTCTTGTCCTTCCATTCCTCGTCGCAGATCGACAGGGCCAGCACCTCCCAGTCCCGCTCCCGGTCGATCAGCGCCCGGAAGGAACGCTTCCACGAAGCCCCGTCGCCGGCGTAGACATCCGGCGGCAGGGTCTGGCTGGCGGCGACCTCGCCGCGCAGCTTCTCGCCGAGGGCGCGCGTTTCGGCGACCTGCTGCCGCAGCTCCAGACCGTCGTCGCCGAGGGCGGCGATCTGCGCGTCGGCATCGGTGAGGGCTCGCTCGGCGGCGTCGACGACGCGCGGGACGCGCCAGGCCTCGGCACCTTCGGCGAGCAGCTCGGCGGCGTGGGCGAGCTCGGCCTGGGCGCGCTCGTCGGCAGCCTCGGCGATCCGCACCCGGGCTGCCGTGTGGTCCGTGCGCACGCGCGTGACGGAGGCGAGCAGCTCCGCGACATCGGCGCCGTCTTCGGAGGCTTTGGCCAGCCAGCGCTCGCAGGAGTCGAGCAGCTCGCCGGCCCGGCCGAGGGCCCAGCGGTCCTCGAGCACGACCTCGAGCGCCGCGCGGGCCCCGTCGAGACAGGCGCGGGCGCGCTCGAGCTGGCTGTCGCCGATCGCTCCGCGCAGGGCGGCGATGCGCGCGGTGCGGGCCTCGAGCTCGTCGCCCGCGGCCTCGAGCACCTCGGCGGTGGCGACGGCGTTCTCGGCCTCGGTCAGCTGTCCGCCGCTCGCGTCGAAGCGCCCGGCGCGCAGCTCGTCGTCGGCCTTGCGCAGGCAGGCGTCGGCGTAGGCGAGGTAGCAGTCGATCAGCTGTCCGGGCAGCTCGAGGCGCTCGAGCAGCGGCGCGACGAAGGCGCCGGCCCGGACCGAGGCGAGGAAGCTCGCGTAGGTGGGCCTGGCCCGTTCGTCCTTGGCGATGAAGCCCTCGAAGGCGGACTCGATCCACTCCGGATCCGGCGCGACGGCGGCGAAGGCGACCAGCGCCTCGCGCGCTCCGGCGGCATCTTCCCGCAACCCGCGGTAGAGGTTGGTCAGGCGCGCCACCACCGACATCCCCCGGCGGTCGAGGGCGAGGGTGCGGCCGTCGATCTCCTCGAGCCGGCGGGCGAGCTCGAACAGGTCGTAGGTGCGCTGGTCGAGGTCACAGTCGTCGCGCCGCAGATTGGCGCGGACGAGGGCGTCCCCTTCGGTGCGCAGGACGGTGTTCGCGGTGGTGTTCTGCGCCCGGTAGGCCTCGATCAGGGCCTGGGCGGCGACCAGCGTCTCGTTCGGGATGGCCAGCCCTCCGGCGCGGCGGGTCTTGATGTGATTGATGACCCGGAAGGCGGTGCCGAGGTCGCCGCTGCCCAGCCCGATGCGGGCGGCCCGGACCTGGGTGTTGAGCGCGACGAGCCCGTCGTCGGCGGCGAGCGCGGGGAAGGACCCGTAGGTGCCGTCTCGCGCGCGCCCGTAGCGGATCGCGATCGCGGCGAGCCGTTCGTTGCGCTTGCGGGTGCGCGGGCGGAACTTCTTCTCGCCCCAGTAGCGGTCGCGCTGGGATTGGGCCCAGATGCCCCACAGGAGCAGGCGCGCCTCGCCGAGCTCGCCCGCTTCGACGTGGGCCTCGAGGGTGGTCAGCGCGGCGTCGGCCAGCTCGCTGCGGAGGGCGTCGAGGTCGGAGCGTTCGCCGGGCAGCGGGCCGTCGCTCTGCGCGAGGGCGAAGAGGCTGCAGAGAAGAAGCATCGGGACGGATCGGTCGCTCATCGGGACTCCTTGCTGGCGAGAGGATGGCAGCGGGCGGGGCTACCCGCAAAGACGGCCGCCGCCCGGGGGGAGCGGCGGCGGAAAAACCGGGACGGGCCGGAGCGGCGTGCTATTCGGGCGAGGCCGGGCGGCGCGGACGCTCGGGGCGCGCGCGGTCGGGCTTCTGCCGGCCTTCGCCAGCGCGACGGGACGCGGCGTAGGCGGAGAGCTCGTCGGCATCGACGCTGCCGTCGCCGTTCGTGTCGACCTCGGCCAGGGGCGGCAGGCGCTCATGGGTCCACTCGTCGGCGCCGAGCAGGCCGTCGCCGTTCGTGTCGAGGCGCTGCAGGATGCGTCCGGCCATCCCGCCGCGCTGGCCTCGGCGTTCCTGCAGCAGGGCGCGGACCTCTTCCTTGGTCAGGAAGCCGTCGCCGTCGCTGTCGAGGGTGG
>JAUIEM010000647.1 GCA_030428695.1 bacterium | reverse complement strand
GCCCACGAACTCGTGGCCGAGCACCCCCGCGAAGCTCTTGTAGCCGCGGATCAGCTCGAGGTCGGTCGCGCACACCCCGCCGAGCAGCAGCCGCACCCGCGCCTCGCCCGGGCGTGGGGGAGGCCTCCAGTCGGCCCGCAGCGCGGGGCCGCCGGGACCGAGCACGCATGCGAGCATGTTTCCCTCCGTGCCGCTCGCAGTGACTTCCGGGCGACGCTATCATGGTAGGGACACCGAGGCGCGCTGACCAGGAGGACCCGGGCATGGGATCGCCGTTCGACGAGGAAGTGATGGGGGATGCCGAGCTCGAAGAGCTCGACGAGATCGACGAAGGCGACGAGGATCTCAGCGAGCTCGACGGCGTCGGCCTCTCCGACACCGAGCTCGCGAAGCTCGAGAAGGGCGGGCTGAGCGAAGGGATGCTCAAGGACCTCGCGGCGATGGGCCTCAGCGAGGACGAGATCGCCCAGCTCAACACCCTGCAGCACGACGACGAGGCCCTCGCGGCGCTCGGGGAAGGCCAGGATGACGACGAAGGCGGCCTCGAGGACATCGACGAGGCCGACCTTGAAGACCTCGACGACGACCTCGACCTCGGCTCGATCTGAGCGAGCTCCTCAGGAATCACGGCGGCGGCGCCCCGGAGGCGACGCCGCCGTTTCCATCCGGCCGCGTCCGGCGTCTGCTCTCGCTGCTTCCCTTCCTCTTCTTCCAGCCCCGCCACGACTGGGGGCACCTTCCACCAGGTGGCGGTCCTCGCCCGACACCTGCGCGGAAGTCAGCGCAAGGCCTGTCTGCTCAGCGCTGCGAGTCGCGCAGGAAGCGCTCCTCGAGCTCGTCGACGTCATCGATGCCGTAGACCCGCCGCAGCGCGTTGGGCATCGAGCGCCCGTCGAGGATCTTCTCGCCGAGCTCGACCAGCGCCTCGAGGCCGCCGAGCTGGTACAGGTACGACGTGATCACGTGGCTGTGGGAGTAGAAGTCCCCGGCCGCCTCGGCCTCCTCGGGATAGCCTTCCTGGCCGAACAGCTCGGACAGGGGCGGGAGGGCCTCGGCGCGTGCGCGGCGGGAGAAGCTGTCGCGGAAGTGCTCGAGCTTGTACGACGACTCGAACAGCGTCGCGAGCCCCTCACTCAGCCACAGCGGGGTGCCGTGCCGGCCGTGGATCTCCAGCCAGACGACGTGGGCGAGCTCGTGGGGGATGACCGAGTCGAGCAGCTGGGGAGCGTTCTGCATCAGGTCGATGCGGCGGGAGATCGCGCGGCCGCCGCGGCAGGCGACGGTGGTCAGCCCGCCGGACCATTCGTGCCGGCCGGTCGCCTCGGCGTAGCTCGCCGCGTCGGGGTGCACGATGACCTCGATGCTGCCCTCGAACTCGACGCCGAGCTGGTCGGCGACCCAGGGCAGGCTGTTCTCGAGCGCCTCGACGATCTCCTTGATCACGCTGCGGTTCTTGTGCCGGACGCGGAAGTGCGGCGTCTCGACGATCTCCCAATCCTCGGTCGTCGTCGTCGACCAGCGCCGGGCCTCGTCGACCAGGGAGGCCCCTAGGATCTCGGAGACGACGTCGGCGGCGGCCTGCTCGAGGGCGAACAGCTCCCGGCTGGTCTTGAGCGGGTCGCCCTCTGCGAGCAGCTTCTGGTAGAGCTGGATCGCGCGCTCCTTGCGGTTCTCCGCGCGGCTGACCGTCGCGTCGAAGAAGATGCCGACGGTCGAGCCGGGGAAGTTGCGCCGCAGGTTGTTGACCTCGCGCCGGGCCTGGTCGACCCGGTTCTGGCGGAGGCGCTCGGAGATGCTCGTGCCGAGGGCGTAGCTCAGCCGCTCCTTGAGGGCCGAGCCGAGGGAAGGATCGAGGGCGAGGGCCTCGGCGTACAGCTCGGTCGCCGGGCCGAGCTCGCCCTGGTTGATCGCCGCATCCCCGACGTAGACCATCGCGACCGCGTAGTAGGCCGCGTAGCGCGGGATCGTCAGGGGGCTCTCGGTCGCGGCCGCGGAGAAGCGCTCGTAGGCGGTCTGGTAGTCGCGCCGCTCGAGGGCCTGCATCGCGAGCTCGACCAGCCGGTCGAGGCCGCGGATGGTCGCGATGGTGCTCTCGACCTGCTCCTGGAACAGCGGCGCGGCTTCCGGACAGGCGGCGAGCGCGCGCTTGAGCAGCTCGACCGCGTCGTAGGGGCGCTTGAGGGCGACCAGGCGGCGGCTGTGGCCGAGGTAGGCCTTGGCGAGCAGGTCGCGCAGGGCGGCGTCGTCCGGGTACGTCTCGAGCGCCTCGGTCGCGTCGCGGATCGCGGTGCGGTAGGCCCCCGCCCGCAGCAGCTGGCTCAGCTCGCCCGCGACCGCCTCGGCGCTGTCCGCGGCGCGCAGGATCTCGGCGATGTCCCGGCGCTCGAGGCGGATCTTCCCGCCGCTGACCTCGAGCCAGATGCCGGTCTCGTCCTCATCGACGACGGTGCCGTGGAAACGCTGGCCATTCTTGAGCACGACCTCGTCCGCCGCGCACAGGCA
>JAUIEM010000250.1 GCA_030428695.1 bacterium | reverse complement strand
GGGCGACTACCAGAACGACTACAGCGCCTACTCTGAGACCCTCGACCCGGAGGTCTTTCCGCCCGGGGCCGCCTGGCTGATGGTCGGCCCGACCGGCCCGCGGCGCCTGCGGCTCGCCGTCGAGCACCTCGCCAACGTGCGCGGCGGCCCGTGCTTCTTCGTCGACCTCGACCCGCGCTGGGTCAAGAAGGTGATCCGGCGGGGCGACCCGGACGCCGCCCAGGCCTACATGGCCCACGTCGTCGAGCAGGCGCAGACCATCCTGACCGGGCGCGATATCGGGGTGCTGTTCACCACCCCGCGGCTGCTCGAGGCGATCGGCGAGGTCGTGTCGATCCCCGACCAGGGGGTGCGGGGGGTGATGTGCGGGGGCACCCAGATGGGTCCGCAGACCCTGCGCTTCATCGCCGAAGAGGTGCTGGACGGCCGCACGACGATGGTCCCGGTCTACGGCAACACGCTGATGGGGCTGGCCTCCGCCCGGCCCCTGACGGCCGAGGACGGCTACTCGGTAACCTACCACGCGCCGCAGCCGCGGGCGGTGTTGCGCATCGTCGACCGCGAGGATCCCGCGCGCCTGGTCGACTACGACGGCTGGGGCCGGGTCGAGCTGACCACCCTGACCAGGGAGCTCTTCCTGCCGCGTTTCCTCGAGCGCGACGAGGCGATCCGCCGCCGGCCCTGTCCGGCCTGGCCCTGGGACGGCGTCGGCCAGGTGCGGCCGCTCGGGGCCGAGAAGAGCACGGTCGTCGAAGGGGTGTACTGATGCTGCCGCGCCTGCCCGTCCTGCGCGCGGGGCTGCCCTACGCGAGCGCGGAACAGCTCACCGTCCACGGCTGCGACGGCCGGCCCGCCGTCGTCCTCGACTACGCCAACGCCGGCCTGATCCGCAAGGAGCTGCGCGCGGCAGAGGCGGCCGCGCCGGCCCTCGCCGCCCTGCCGACGCGGCGCTGGCTCGAGCTCTGCGCCGCCGCCGGCGAGCACTTCCTCTCCGGCACCCTGCCCCTGGGCGACGAGACGCAGACCCCCGCGCAGGCCGTCGCCGCGACCTCCTCGACCACCGGCCTGCCCTACGCGGCCTGCCGCGAGCACCTCGCCAAGCTGCACCGGGTGCTGACCTCGATGGAGACGGTGCTCAACGGGCTGACCGGCGGCATCCCGCCCGATCAGCTCGACACCGGCCGGGACGGCGCCCAGCGCCTCGCCCGCACCGCCCGCAGCCTCGGGGTGGTGCTGCCGAGCAACGCGCCGGGCACCAACGGCGTGTGGTTGCCGGCCCTCGCCCTCAAGCTGCCCGTGCTGCTCAAGCCGGGGCGGCACGACCCCTGGACCCCGTACCGGCTCGTGCAGGCCCTGCTCGCCGCCGGCTGTCCCCGCACGGCCCTCGGCTTCTACCCGACCGACCACGGCGGCGCGGACATCCTCCTGCGCGCGACCGGCGCGGCGCAGGTCTTCGGCGGGCCGGACATCAGCCGGCGCTTCGATCCGGTGCCGCGGGTCGAGGTGCACGGACCGGGGCGCAGCAAGATCCTGTTCGGGCCGGACCTCGCCGCAGCGTGGGAGGACTTCCTGCCGGTGCTGCTGCGCTCGATCGACGCCAACGCGGGCCGGAGCTGCATCAACACCTCGACGGTGCTCGTGCCGGGAGCCGCGGCAGCCGAGGCCGTCGCCGAGGCTCTGGCCGCGGCGCTCGGAGGGCTCGAGGCGCTGCCCCTCGAGCACCCCGAGGCCGGGCTCGCCGCCTTCCCCGACCCGCGGGTCGCCCAGGGCATCGACGCCCGCCTCGAGGCCGCGATCGAAACCGGCGAGGTGCGCGACCTCGCCGCGGCCCATCGCGACGGGCCGCGGCTGGTCGAGGTGCAGGGGCGCACCTACCTGCGGCCGGCCGTGTTGCGCGTCGACAGGGGCCACGCCTTCGCCGACACCGAGCTGCCCTTCATCTGCGTCGCGGTCGTCGAGGTTCCCCCGGAACAGCTCGTCGCCGCGGCGGCGGACAGCCTGATCGTCACCGCCCTGACCCGCGACGCGAAGCTGCTGACGGCCCTCGCCGGCTGCCCGGGCATCGGCCGCCTGCATGCAGGGCCGCGGCCGACCACGCAGCTCGACTGGAGCCAGCCCCAGGAGGGCAACCTGTTCGAGCTCGTCAGCTCCCGCCGCGCCCTGACCGACGCCTGGGCCACCGCATGAGCCTCGAGCCCTTCGACGCGACACCGCGCACCCGCCTGGTCTTCGGCATCGGCAGCGCCGCACGGGTCGGAGCCCTGACCGCCGGCCTCGGCGTCCAGCGCCCGGTGCTGGTCAGCGACCCCGGCATCGTCGCCGCGGGGCACACGGCCCGGGCCGCGCAGGCCCTGGAAGAGGCGGGCCTGGCGGTGCGGATCTTCGCCGAGGTGCACGAGAACCCCGGCGGCGCGGACGTCGAGGCCTGCGCCGAGGCGGCCCGCGGCCACGCGGCGGACGGCTTCGTCGCGCTCGGGGGCGGCAGCAGCATCGACACCGCCCGGGCGGCGAACATCGTCCTCTGCGACGGCCACGGCATCGCGAGCTACGAGGGCTACGGCAAGGTCGCCGCGGCGCTGTTTCCGCTGGTCGCGGTGCCGACCACGGCGGGCACCGGCAGCGAGTGCCAGTCCTTCGCCCTGATCTCCGACCCGTCCCACCGCAAGATGGCCTGCGGCGATCCGAAGGCGGCGGCCCGGATCGCCATCCTCGACCCGGCCCTGACCGCCACCCAGCCCCGGAGCGTCACCGCCGCGAGCGGCCTCGACGCCCTGGTCCACGCCATCGAGACGGCGGTGACCACCGGCCGCACGCCGCTGTCGCTGATGTACAGCCACGAGGCCTTCCGCCGCCTCATCGCCTCGTTCTCCCGCGCCCTCGAGGTGCCGGACGACCTCTCGGCGCGCGCCGGGATGCAGCTCGGCGCGGCGTTCGCCGGCCTCGCGATCGAGGCGAGCATGCTCGGGGCGGCCCACGCCTGCGCCAACCCCCTGACGCGGCGGAAGAACCTCGTTCACGGCCACGCCGTCGCGACGATGCTGCCGGCGGTCGTCCGCTACAACGCCGCCGAGCCCGAGGCCGCGGAGGCCTACCGCGCGCTGGTGCTCGGGGCCGACCTCGTGCCCCGCCGGGCGCCGCCGGTCACGGCGATCGAGGCGCTGCTCGCCTGCCTCGCCGAGCTGGTCGCGGACGCGGGGATCCCGTCCCTGCGGGACCAGGGCGTGGCCGAGGAGGATGTCGCAGAGCTGGCCGCCGAGGCAGCGACCCAGTGGACCGGCAGGTTCAATCCCCGTCCGCTGACGGAGCGGGACTTTGCGGACCTGTACCGGGAGACGCTGGGCTGAGCTCCGCGGACTCCGCCTTCGGCGGGGGCTTGCTGCCCGGCTTGTAGAGCGTGACGAGCATGCCGCCGACCGCCGCGAGCAGCACCCCGAGGATGAACTGCCAGCGCAGCGCGCCGAAGCCGCCCTCGGGCGGGTGGAAGATCATCGCGACGAAGGCGTTGACGATCGGTGCGCCGGCGAAAATGATCGACATCACGACCGCCGGGTGGCCCTTCGCCCCGAAGGCGAGCAGCACGCAGAAGGCGCCGATCGCGCCGACGGTGCCCGCGAGCAGGCTCCAGCCCCAGCCCGCGCCGGGGATGACCCAGTCGGTGCCGCTGGTCATCAGCATCACCAGCGGCCCGAGCACCGCGATCAGGAAGTAGGCGATGCCGACGAAGAGGAAGGCTTTGTAGCGCCCGTTGACCGGGTCGCCCATCGCCATCTGGCCCTGGTGCAGGCAGACTCCGTACAGGCCCCAGGAACCGACGGTCAGAAGGGCGTAGAGCATCCAGGCTTTCTGCATCGGATTCTCCGTGTGAGTGGCCCCCACCCTACTGAGGGGCCGGACGGGACGCAAGGACCGCCCAGGAGGCGAACAGGAAGAGCTCTTCTATGGGGGGTCGAAGGCACAACGGACTGCGGGCGGTTGTCTTGGGGTCGCTCCCGATCCCGAACCCGATCCCGAACCCCTCCGCTCAGTCCTCCCGGCGGGCGACCACGAACAGGTAGCTGTAGTCCTCCCCGTGGGCCCGGCAGACGTCGATCTCCCGCTGGTGCTCCGCGAGCTCGGCGAGCGCATCGGGGTCGCCGGCGTGCTGCTCGCGCAGGCGGTCGAGGCGGCGCTGCAGCGGCGCGTAGTATTCCTCCAGCCAGTCCTCTCGCGGGAGCACGAAGTCGCCCAGCACGCGGTAGCCCCCCGTCGTGAGCTTCGCCAGGCAGGCGGCGCGGTCTCCCATCGCGGGGTACTCCTCCCACATCGCGGCGGCCTCCGGATGCGGCGCGTCCGTCAGCCAGACCGCGTCGCTCAGCGCTAGACAGCCGCCCGGGACCAGCCAGTCCCGCCAGACGGCGACTGCCCGCTCGACGCCGATGAAATAGGCCGCGCCCTCGCACCACACCAGGTCGACCGGCGCCGGGGGGCTCCAGCTGCCCATGTCGGCGCGCACGGGCTCGACGCCGTCGAGCCCCCGCGCCCGGACCTGGTCGAGGAAGGGCTCGTGCAGGTCGAGGGCGGTGATCTTCGCCCCGGGCAACTCCGCGGCGAGGACCGCGGTCTGCGCGCCCGGCCCGCAGCCGGCATCGACGACGGACGGCCGCGCGGGCAGCCAGGGCCGGGCGAGCTCCAGGGCCCGCCGGGTCGAGGCCGGGCTGCCCGGACCTTCACGGGGGAGGTCGCTGTGGACCTCGAAGAACAGCGGCCCGAGTCCTTCCACGATGCTCCCTCCCGTCTTCCCGTGCGCGGCGCGACCGCTACTCGACGATCTCCCAGGCGATCACCTCCCGGTCGATCGCGAGCCGGTCGCCACCGGACTCGTAGAAGCGGCTGCCGACGGCGAGGCGCACCTCGACCCACAGCCTCTTCCCGACCAGGGAGTCGAGCTTCTCCCTCAAGTCGGGCACCGCAGAGAAACCGTCGAGGTCGAATTCCGTGCCCTCATCGTCGAGCCGGTAGCCCGGCGCGCCGTCGTCGAACCCGATCGCCGGCTCGAGCAACACGCCGACGAAGCTCTCGCGCAGGCCGCCGGGGATCTCCTCGATCCGGGTCACCACCTGCGCCCCGCGGTAGACCCGCACGGCCTTCCCGGCGAGCGCGTCGAGCTGGTCTGCGACGAGGGAGACGTCGACCCGATCGGGGGAGCCTCCGGGCTGCAGGAAGACCCACGCCTCCTCCCTGTCTTCCGTGACGCGGCCGATCTCGCGGGTGATGAAGCCGACCTCGGACGCGTCTGTCTTCCACGCCATCACACGGTGGTCGATCGCGAGCTCGAAGCCACGCGCTTCGTAGAAGCGGACCCCCGGGCAGAGCTCGGTCTCGACCCACAGCTGCACACCGACCAGCTCGGGGAGCGCGTCGGCGAGGTCGTGCCGCTCGCCAAAGTCAGAGAGCTCGAGCACCGCGCCGTTCTCGCCGACGAGGTGGTAGCCCAGCGCGCCGTCGTCGAAGCCGACCTGCGGCTCGCACACCGTCCCGACGAAGGTCCTGCGCAGGCCGCCCGGCAGCGCGCGCAGGTGGGTGGCCCGCCCGTCCTCATGCCAGACCTCGACCGCGAGCGCTTCGAGCGGCCGGGCCGCGTCGACGACGCCCGCGAGGTCGATGTCCGGGCTCTCCCACTCGAGCGGCAGGAACACGAGCCGCACCTCGCCGGGAGGGGAGTCGGGCTGCCGCGTGATGAAGCCGACGACCGGCCCCTCTCCGTGCGCCCAGTCGGTGACGACGTGGCTGACCGCGACGAAGCTGCCGGCGTCCTCGTAGAACTCCGACCCGACCGCGAGCCGCACCTCGACCCACAACCGCTGGCCGGCCAGCTCGGCGAGCCTCTCCCGCAGCGCGGGGACCTCGTCGAAGCGGTCGAGCGCGAGCTCCCGGCCCTCGTCGTCGACCAGACGGTAGCCCGCAGCGCCGGAATCGAAGCCGATCTCCGGCTCGAGCAGCCGTCCGGAGAAGCTCCGGCGGAGCCCCTCGGGAAGCCCCTCGATATGGGTGACGACGAGCGGATCTCCCGCTCCGAACACCCGCACCGCCTGGCCCCGCAGCTCCTCTGCCGCCTTGGCGACCGCCGTCACGTCGAGGACCGCGGGCGCGTCGCCCCCGATCAACACCCAGGAGTCCTCCGAGGAGGCGAGCGCCCGCGTACGCCCCTGCGCGAGCAAGCCGACCCGACCATCGCCCTCCTGGCTCCACAGAGGAAGCGCCAGGGCTCCGAGCAACACGAGCACCGTCCATCTCATCGGTCGTCCTCCTCGTTCCGATCCTGATCCCGCGTTCTTGTTTCTGCGGGCGAGTCGCTCCACGCCACGTGCGACGGTGCTGTAGAACATGCAGTCCTACCCGCCGCGCGGCCACTCCGCAACCCGCCGCAGTCGTCGCCGCTTGGACGCCGTCCTGTCGCGGATGGTTCCGATGATCTGCGCCGCATGTCGAGCACGGGAGGTCCACGAGACTACAGTTAGCTGCCCGCCTCCCTTCCATCACACGTCCACGAAGAAAAATGTGCGATGCTCCCAAGAAAGCTCCGCCTCGTCCGTTGAACCCGGTGAGCGCGCTCGACAGAAGGCACGACATGGCAGAGGACTGGATCCGCGCCGCGGTGAGGACCCACCAGCGGGCCCTGACCCACTACGCGTACCGCATTCTCGGCGACCGGGAGCGGGCACGCGACGTCGTGCAGGAGACTTTTCTCAAGCTGTGCCGCCACGCTCGAGAAGACCTGGAGGAGCGACTGGTGCCGTGGCTCTACACGACCTGCCGCCACCGGGCCATCGACGTCCGGCGCAAGGAGGCCCGCATGCAACCCACAGCCGAGGCCGTCCGCGGACTGCCCGGGAAGAGCCCCAACCCCGCGACGACCGTCGAGCGCGACGAGACCCTGGGCCGCGCCCTGCGCCTGCTCGCGACCCTGCCGGAGAAGCAACGCGAGGCGGTGCGCCTGAAGTTCGACGCCGGCCTGAGCTACCGCGAGATCGCGGAGGTGGTCGGGACCAGCGCCGGCAACGTCGGCACCCTGCTTCACAACGCCCTGAAGACCCTGCGCCGCGGCCTGGCCGCCGACATCGCGAAGGGAGGGAGAGGAACATGAGCTGCCCCGAAGAAGCCCACCTGACCGCCTTCGCCCTCGGCGAGACGCTGCCCGAGCACGAGGCGCTCGCCAAGCACATCGCCGGCTGCCCCGGCTGCACCGAGTCGATCGCCGGGCTGCGCGCCCTCGGCGGCCTGCTGAGGGACGCCCTCGCGGCCGAGGAAGGCCCGGAGCTCACGCCCGCCCAGCGCGCCGCCATCGACGGCGGGCCTGCCTCCGCCCGGCCCCGCCGCTGGCATCTGGCCGCGCTAGTGAGCGTCGCCGCGGCGGCCTTGCTGCTGACCGGGGGCCTGGTCCTCCTCGACCGCGTGGAGAGCTACGAGCGGACCGCGGGCAACGACAACGCGATGAAGCTCCCCCCGAGTCCGGACGCCGTCTACGCCCTGCCCGCACTGACGCCCGCCGCGCCGGCCCGCAACAAGTCCATCCTCGACGGCATCCCCCTGGCTGAGCCGGGCGCGGTGCGCGTGGAGATGGACTTCGCTGCTCCGGTCACCGACCTCGCCGAGGATCACCAGCGAGAGGCCTACGACCGCATCGTCGACAACCCCTTCCGCGCCGCGGCGCAGCACCCGCTGTCGACCTTCTCGATCGACGTCGACCGGGCGGCCTACGCGAACGTCCGCCGCTTCCTGACCAACGGCCAGCTGCCGCCGCCCGACGCCGTGCGCATCGAGGAGCTGGTCAACTACTTCTCCTACGCCGACCCCGCCCCGGCCGCCGGCGGCCCCCATCCCCTGCGGGTCTCCGTCGAGGTCGCCGGCTGCCCCTGGCAGCGCGAGCACCGCCTGGTGCGGGTCGCCCTGCGCGGCCAGGATCCCCTGCGGGAGCGGCCGGCGAGCAACCTGGTCTTCCTGCTCGACGTGTCCGGGTCGATGCAGAGCGCGAACAAGCTCCCCCTGCTGGTCGCCGCCCTGCGCCTGCTCGTCTCCCAGCTCGACGAGCGCGACACCGTCAGCATCGTCGTCTACGCCGGCGCCGCCGGGCTGGTGCTTCCGCCGACCTCCTGCGCCGAGCCGGCGACGATCCTCGCCGCCCTCGAGGGTCTGCGGGCGGGCGGCTCGACCAACGGCGGCGCGGGCATCGAGCTCGCCTACAGGCTGGCCGTCGAGAACTTCGTCGAGGGCGGGATCAACCGGGTGGTGCTCGCGACCGACGGCGACTTCAACGTCGGCATCAGCGACCGCGGCCAGCTGACCCGGCTGCTCGAGGAGAAGGCCGCCAGCGGCGTGTTCCTCAGCATCCTCGGCTTCGGCAGGGGGAACTACCAGGACGCGACCCTCGAGGAGCTGTCGAACCGGGGCAACGGCCACTACGCCTACATCGACAGCCTGGCCGAGGCCCGCAAGATCCTCGGCCGGGAGATGCTCGGCAGCCTCTGGACCATCGCCAAGGACGTCAAGCTGCAGCTCGAGTTCAACCCCGCCAGGGTCGCCGGCTACCGGCTGCTCGGCTACGAGAACCGGATGCTCGCCGCCGAGGACTTCAACGACGACCAGAAGGACGCCGGCGAGCTCGGCGTCGGCCACTCGGTCGTCGCCTACTACCAGGTCGTGCCCGCCGGCGTCGCGCTCCCCGGCGCCCCCGAGGTCGACCCCCTGCGCTACGGGCCGGGCGAGACCGTCCCGGCCGACAGCCCCGAGCTCTTGTACGTCAAGCTGCGCTACAAGGAACCGGCGAGCGCGACCAGCCAGCTGCTCGAGCAGCCGGTCGTCGACCTCGGCCACAGCCTCGACGGCGCATCCCCCGACTTCAAGTTCGGCGCGGCCGTCGCCGCCTTCGGCATGGTGCTGCGCGACTCCCCGCACAAGGGCGGCGCGAACCTCGGCACCGTCGCCGAGCTCGCCAGCGAAGGGCGCGGGCCGGATCCCGACGGCGAGCGCGCGGAGTTCCTCGAGCTGGTCGCCAAGGCCCGCGCCCTGCAGTAGGTCGAGGTCAGGACAGCAGCTTGCGGGCGGCGGGAAGCAGCTCGCACAGGGCCTCGCGGTGTTTCTTCGGGATCGCCGCGCGGCCCTTTTCCCAGGCCTCGAGCTCCTCACGCGAGACCCCGAGCCGGGCGGCCAGATCACGGGTCGAGAAGCCGCGCGCGATGCGGGCCGCCCGCAGGTTCCGCCCGAGGCCGAGCAGACGCGGCCGCCCGGTCACCGGGAGGCGCCGCCGGCTGCTGTCGCTCAGGGTCTGGCTCGGCACCACCTCCGGGGCCGGCTTGGGCCGCTTGACCCGCGTCGGGGAGCGCGGCCGCGACAGGCCGATGCGCCCGGTCGCGATCGGCATCCGCCCGGAGCTGTCGAGCGCGAGGTCGTCGACGCTGTTGCGCAGCGCCATCCAGCCGAGCCCCTGGTTGGTCTCGCGGGTGGTCGCGAGCAGGATCACGACGTCCTCGCCGGGCAGCCGCTTCATGAAGAACAGGTTCGCATCGCCCTTGAGGAAGAGCTCGGTCGGCGCCGGCAGGTCCGTGGTGAGGCTCCGCGCGATCACCTTCTGCATGCGCCGGACCTTCTTGCCGCTGAACATCGCCTGCACGGTCTCGGCGATCTTCTCGAGCCAGCGGGGCTCGAAAGGCTGACGGCTCGGCTGCACGTAGACCAGGCGCTGGCTGCTCAGCTCGATGCCGCAGCACAGGACCGCGTCGGGAACCCGTCGCACGATCTGCGCGCAGACGGCCTGGCACATGCTTTTGGGATCCGACAAGCTCCGCCTCTTCCGCTCGAACCTGGGCGCAGGATACCTTTCCCGGGGGACTCCTGCAAAGACGGCCGGGCACTCGACGAGCAAACCGCTTTGTCCGCGGCGGCGGACGTGGTACAACGGAAGGGTGCGCGCGGTACCGAGGGCGCCGATGGACACCCCGAGCATCCTGATCGTCGACGACGACGACATGGTCGCCAACCTCCTCTCGTTCATCCTGCAGAGCGAGGGTTTCGAGGTGCGAACCGCCGAGCACGGCATCGCCGCGCTGCGGATGCTCGAAGACTGGACGCCCTCCCTCGTGATCACCGACATCATGATGCCGGTGATGGACGGCTTCAGCTTCGTCCGCCAGCTGCGCATCCGCCCGCGCCTCGCCCTGGTCCCCGTCATCTTCCTCACCGCCGCGAACCGCGCCCGCAACCGCCTGCAGAGCTTCAAGCTCGGCGCCGACGACTTCCTCGAGAAGCCGGTCCACCGCGAGGAGATCGTGTTCCGCGTGCGGCGCGTGCTCGCGAGCGCCGAGCGCATGAAGGCCCTGGTGCGGACCGAGGCGGAGATCACGCCATCGCGGGGCTGCTTCGCCGGCGACATGCAGCTGCTCGGCCTCGGCAGCCTCCTCAACATCCTCGAGATGGAGCGCAAGACCGGCGTGCTGACCCTGACCGACGGCACGGTCAGCGGCACCATCCGTATGCGCGAGGGCCGCGTGGTCGGGGCCTCATTGGCGGGCGACAGGGACGCCGAGGCGATCTACGTGCTCGCGACCTGGACCGCCGGCACCTTCTCCTTCGTCGAGCAGGAGATCGGCGGGGACGACAGCGTCAAGCGCACCACCGCCCAGCTCCTGCTCGAGGCGGCGCGCCGCTTCGACGACGAGGCCCAGCTCGAGCTCGGGAACGACTGAGCTTCTACCCCATCATCCGCATCCAGGTCGCGAGGTCCGGCACCTGGAGGTAGTGGTTGGTCTTCCGCAGCTCGCCGAGCGGTGCGCTCGCCCGCGGGTCGTAGTGGTGGCCGGGGTAGAGCACCGTCTCCGCCGGCAGGCGCGCGAGCTTCCCGGTCAGGCTGTGGTACATCGCCTCGGGGTCGGCCCCGGGCAGGTCGACCCGGCCGCAGCCCTGGATGAACAGGGTGTCCCCGCTGACCAGGCGGCCGTCGACCAGGAAGCACTGGCTGCCGGGGGTGTGCCCGGGGGTGTGGATCAGGGTGACCTCGACCTCGCCGACCTGGACCTTGTCGCCGCTGTCGTGGCGGACCATGTCGGTGTCCGCGATGCCGGTGATCTTCTTCAGCCCGTCGGCCTCATCCCGCTGCACGTGGATGCGCGCCTCGGGGACCTTCCCGAGCAGCTCGGCGACCCCGCCGGGGACCTCGAAGCCGAAGAAGGAGCCGCCGACGTGGTCGGGGTGGTAGTGGCTGACCAGCGCCCCGACGATCGAGTAGCCGGCGGCCCCGGCCTTCTCGAGCAGGGCGTCGGTGTCCCAGGCGGGATCGACGACCAGGCACTCGCGGCTCTTCTCGCAGCCGATCAGGTAGATGAAATTCTGCATCGGGCCGAGCGAGAGCTGCTCGAAAAAGACGCCCATCGCATCCTCAGGGGTAGGGGTGGTAGGGGACGCCGTCGTACGCGCGCATGCCGGCCGGCGGCGAGGTCTTCCAGCCGGTGAAGGTCGCGTCGTCCTGCAGATAGAGCCGCAGGGGCACGTCGGTCCCGAGCGGGATGGTGAAGGACGACGGCCCGCCGGCGGTCGGATGGGCGCGGACGTTGCTCCAGTCGCCGCCGGACGGCGCGAGGAAGCCGAACTTGTCGCGCTGGGCGAGCACGCGCGCGACCGCGCCCTCTTCCATGTAGTACTCCCAGTAGGTCGGATCCGGCGCGTTCCCGCCGTTCCACCCGGGCAGCCCGATCTCCGGAACCCCGTTGTTCGCGGTAGGTTTGTTCGCGTAGGCGGACTTCAACGCCGAGGTGACCTCGCCGGCCATCGCCTGCAGCTGAGCCTTCTTGGCCGCATCGGTGCCGGTGCTGAGGTTGGTCGCGACCACGACGCTCAGGATCGCGATGATGATGATCGTGATCAGGAGCTCGGTGAGGGTGACCCCGCGAAGGCAGCGGCCACGGGAGACCACTTGCATGTCCCCTCCTCTACGGCGGATGGTACGGAACCTGGCCGGCGTACTTGTGGTGGGTGGCCGAGTTGGCGAAGTTGACGAAGAACGGGTCGTCGATCAGGAAGATCTTCTCGGGCATCACCGTGCCCTTCGGCGGCACGAAGTCCGTGGCGGCCGGGCCGGGATGGGCGTCCCAGGGCGCTCCCCAGGTGCCCGGAGGACCGGCGATGAAGCCGAACTGCGCGCGGTTGTCGAGCACCTTCTGCACGTCGCCGAGCTCGAGGTACTTCTCCCAGAAGGTCGGATCGGGAGCGTTGTTCGGGTTCCAGCCCGCCATGGGAGTGTCGAGGTCCGGCACGCCGGTGTTGTCGGTCGGCTGCAGCGCACGCGCCGACTTCAGCGCCGTCGTCACCTTGTCGGCGTAGTCGAGCAGCTGCGCGCGGGTCGCCCCTTCGGTCGCCCGCGTCATGCTCGTCGCGATCACGACGCTGAGGATCGCGATGATGATGATCGCGACCAGCAGCTCGGTCAGGGTGACGCCGCGTCGGTCCATGCTCGCTCCTCGGCCCGGGTGGGCCGCCTAACACCTTAGCCCGGCGTGCGGCGGCCGTCAAATCCGGCCCCAGCGCAGCGCGCAGTACGCGCGCAGGCCGGCCTTGTACGCCATCCTCCGGGAGGCCCCGTGATCGGCGCGGATGCCGCTGATCACCCCGCGCCCGCACGCCCGGCTGCGGGCGATCAGGGCCGCGAGCACGCGGCTGCCCACGCCCTCGCAGCGCTGCCCTGGCGGCACGATCACCTCGGTGTCGTCGTAGCCCTCCGCGCCGAGCAGCCGGCAGCCGACCGCACGCAGCCGGCCGCCTTCGCGCAGCTGCCAGCGCTCGCGGCCGGGCTCGCCCGCGAGCAGGCGCGCGGCCGAGAGGCCGGGCGAGCCCCCGAGGGTCGGGTCGGTCGCCGCGATCAGGGCCGCCGCCTCGTCGGCCGTCGCGGCGTCGATCGGCGTCAGGGGAGCCGGGGGAAGCGCGGGAGGCGGGCCCTGGTCGGGGGCGGCGAAGAAGTAGTCGGCGAAGGGCTCGCCCTCCGCCAGGTCCCCGAGGGGCGCGTCGTCCTCGCGCACCAGGACGCGGGCGAAGCCGGCGGCGGCCAGGGCCTCACGCCAGCCGGCCAGGTCGTGGCCCGGGGCGAGGGCGGCGACGGCGTCCGCGGGACCCTCTGGACCGCAGGCCCGCGCGTAGCCCTCCGTCCCGGTCCGCAGGAAGCACGCGCCGCCGGCGACCAGCCGCTGGTGCAACGGGCCGTGGACGCCGAGGCGCAGCCGGTCGGCGTGGCGGCGCTCGGCGCGGCGGACTGCGGTGGCGCCGACCGGTAGAAGGTTCACGGGTTGATCCCGGCTGACTCGCCGGGGCTCCGTCGCGAGGGCCCGGAGGCCGCTTGAGATCGGGCGTTTCGGGTCCTCGAGCAGCGGGGCCCATGCAGCGCTGGCGCGCAGCGCAGGGGGCTCGACGTGCACGAGATCTGCGGCATCCGGGTCCGCAGCAGGAGTCCCGGTGAAGCAAACGGGTAGATTTTCCGCCGACGTGAAAGGGCGCGGATCGTGGATATTCTTGACTTCCGGGGGTCCATTTCTATAATACCGCAAACCTGCGTGTGAAAGGTGCCGATACATGAAACGGGCGACCACGGGTGCGTTGATTCTGGCTCTTCTGTGCGGCTCCGCCGGGGCGTGGCAGTTCTTCCACGCCGACGACCTGCTGCGGACCATCGACCAGCACAGCGACGAACAGGTCTTCGTCGTCGATCAGATCGTACAGGTCTGGGAGAATGACGACGAGCTGCACCCCAACTTCCGCAAGCTGCCGATCGATGACTACTGGCGTTTCGACACCGCACACTTCACCTGCGTCGTCTCGAAGGACAACTCCGTCGCGATCGAGCGCGTCCGCAGCATCTTCGCCGACAGCAAGAAGCTGCGCAACGACGACGGCTCGATCCGCTACGACCGCCGCCCGCCGCTGCTCGCGATCCGCGGGACCGTCGTGCAGGCCGAGCTGTGGGGCGAGCGCGAAGCCTCCCGCGACACCGAGGTCAACAAGCCCTGGCACATCCTGGTCGTCGACGAGGTCGAGACGCCCCGCGAGCGGTTCTTCGAGGACCATCGCCGGAACCGCCGCCCCTGAGCGGTCCCCCCTCACCGGGCGCCGACCGCGGTCCGTGCCCGCCACCACGCCATACGGGGAAGCCGATCCCCTCCCGGGGCCGCGTCGGCCCGCTGTATTGAAGGAGTCGCGATGAGCCTCTCGTTGCGCCAGTCCCTCGCCGTAGGGAAGTACATGTTCGCGCAGAAGCTCAAGGGCCGGAAGCGCTTCCCCCTGGTCCTGATGCTCGAGCCGCTGTTCCGCTGCAACCTCGAGTGCAAGGGCTGCGGCAAGATCCAGTTCCCGAAGGACATCCTCGACCGCCACGTCAGCCCCGAGCAGGCCTGGAAGGCGGCGGAGGAATGCGGCGCGCCGGTGGTCTCCATCGCCGGCGGCGAGCCGCTGATCCACCCGCAGATGCCGGAGATGGTCCGCGGCCTGGTCGCGCGCAAGCGCTTCGTCTACCTGTGCACGAACGCGGTGCTGCTCGAGAAGAAGCTGCACCTGTACACCCCCTCCCCCTACCTGACCCTCAGCGTGCACATCGACGGCACCGAAGAGCGCCACGACGAGGTCGTGTGCCGCAAGGGCGTGTACAAGAAGGCGACCGACGCGATCCGCAAGGCGAAGGCGGCTGGCTTCCGGGTGACCGCGAACTCGACGATCTTC
>JAUIEM010000249.1 GCA_030428695.1 bacterium | reverse complement strand
AGCTCGATGTTGAAGGTCGGCTGGGTCTACACCGGCGGCCGCGTGGTCGAGGACCCCCGGGCGATGTGGGAGGAAGATCCCGAGAAGCGCGCCGCCTACGAGAAGGTCTACTCGGCCAACCTCCTCGGCAACCTGGTGGCGATCTACCACGACCCGGACTCGATGCTCGACACGCCCCTCCTGGAGGGCGGCAACGACGAGGTCTTCTACGCCTACTACGAGCGCCTGCCCCCCCGCTTCACGAAGGTCAAGTTCGTCGTGCGCCTGCCCCGCGAGGGCGAGCTCTTGCCCCTCGATGAGATCCCCGCCCCCGTGCCGCTGCCCGGCGTCGGCGAGGGCGCAGAGGAACAACCCCCGGCGGAGCCGGCGCCCGGCGAAGAAGCTCCGGCCGACAGCCTCGATGCGGGCGATGGCTGAGAGCGCCGCCGCGATCGCGCATCCGCCAGCTCCCGCTGCGCTCGTGGAGCGGGCTGGCGCCTGGCTCGAGGGCTGGCGCCGGCGATTGAGCCTGCACCGCCGCCTCGACCGCGGGCTGCTCGTCGCCGCCGCCGTCGGCCTCGGCCTCGAGGTGTGGACGGTCGCGTCGCACCTCCGGGGCGCTGCCCTGCCGCCACGGGTCCTGTGGAGCGCGGTGCCGGTGGCCGGGCTGCTCGCCGCCTTGCTGCGCGCTCCCTTGCCTCAGGCGGCGGCCGCCGCCCGGATCGACCGCGGCTGGGGCCTGGAGGGGAAGGCGGCGGCCTACCTCGAGGCGGGTGACGCGCATCCCTTCCGCCCCTGGATCGCCGCGCGCCTGCTCGCGGCGGGGCCCGTCCGGCTGCGCTACGCGCCCCCGCCGGCCCTGATGCTCGCGTGCTCCCTCGCCTTCGTCGCCGCGCTCCCGATGCTCGTCCCGCCGCCGGTCGAGGAGCGCCTGCTGCCCGACCTCCCGCGACGAACGGAGCGTGGCTCCTTCGCCTCGGCCCCCGCCGGCCTGACCCTGGGCGACGAGGAGGGGCTCGACGAGGGCGTGCTGCTCGCGCCCGACGAGGCCGCCGCGCTGCTCGCCGAGGCGGGCCTCGAGACCCTCGCCGACGCGCTCGCGGAGGGCGATCTCGCGACGGCCGAGGCGCTGCTCGACGACGCCGCCGCCTCGGCGCTGGCCGAGCGGCTCGAGGCGGCCGGTCTCGAGCTGACGCCGGGCGAGGTCGTGGGGGCGGCCGGCGCGGCCGCGCGGGACGGCGGCCCGGGCGCGCGGACGGATCGCCGGCAGACGACCGGGCTGCCGCGCAGGGCGCCGCTTCCCGACCGCTACGCACAACTCGTCGAAGAGTACTTCGCAGTCCGGGGAGGCCGCTAGGCCATCCCCCCATCAAGGAGATCACGAACCATGCGCACGCTCTCGCTTCTGCTCGCCGTCTGCACGGCGGGCGCCTGGGCCGGTCCGGAGCAGGGCCGCGAAGCCCTGGCCCGCGGCCTGGCCTTCCTCGCCGCTCAGCAGCACGACAACGGCGGCTTCGGGGAGATCCCGGGCGCGCCCGAGAAGGGCGACGTCGGCATCACCGGCCTGGTGGTGAAGGCCTTCTGTGACGCCCCGGCCGACCTGCGCGCTCCGTACGCCGACCTGCTCGAGAAGGCGGCGGCCTACCTCGTCGCCCGGGCCCGCGAAGACGGCGCGATCGGCGACCCGATGCAGGGGCTCGGGAACTACCGCACCTGTATGGGCATCCTCGCCCTCAACGCGATCGATGCAGAAGCCTACAGCGACCTGATCGCCGCGGCGCGCGACTGGATCCTCGCCAACCAGTTCCACGACGAGAACGGCGTGCCCGTCGACAGCCCGCACTACGGCGGCTTCGGCTACGACAAGTCCAGCACGAAGCCCGACGCGGACATGTCGAACACCCAGTTCGCCCTCGAGGCTCTCAAGACCGCCGGCGTGTCGGAGGACTCGGAGGTCTGGCAGCGCGCCGTGATCTTCCTGCAGCGCTCCCAGGACGCCGAGACCAACGACCTGCCGACGATCAAGAACATCGGCAGCGGCGGCTTCTACTACGACCCCGCCCTGTCGCGGAACAAGTCCGAGGTCATCGAGAACGCGGACGGCACCGTGACCGTCGCCGCCTACAGCAGCATGACCTACGCCGGCCTGAAGAGCATGGTCTACGCCGGCCTCGACCGCGAAGACCCGCGGGTCGTGGCGGCCTGGGACTGGATCCGGCGCAACTACACCCTCGAGGAGAACTACGGCCTCGGCACGCGCGACAATCCGGACGGGGCCCAGCAGGGCATGTATTACTACTACGTCACCTTCGCCCGGGCCCTCGAAGCCTGGGGCGAGCGCACGGTGGTGGGCGACGACGGCGCCGAGCACGTGTGGGCGGAGGATCTGATCGCCAAGCTGGTCGCCGAAGAGCGGGACGGTGGCTTCTGGAAGAACGACAACTCGCGCTGGTGGGAGCAGGATCCCGTGCTGGCCAGCGCCTACGCCTGCCAGGCCCTCGGCGTCGCGCTGCGGAACCTGGACTGAGCTGAGCTCGCGCGTCGGCCGCCTGGCCGGCGCGTTCCGAACCAACGCCGGACGCCAGCCGTGCCGGATCCACTGCGGAGGGAGATTCGATGGAAGTCGACGAGCGCATCGGCGTGTGGCTGATCGGTGCCTGCGGCAACGTCGCGGTCACGACCGTCTTCGGTGCCTGCGCGATCCGGCGCGGGCTCGCGCCGTGTACCGGCATGGTGACCGCGGCGGAGCCTTTCACCTGCGCGGGGCTCGCTCCGCTCGAGGCGCTGGTCTTCGCCGGCTCCGAGCTGCGACCCGCGCAACCGCTGGCCGAGGCCCGCGCGCTCGCTGCGGAGGGCGTGGTGCCGGCGGCGTTGCTGCCCGAGCTGCGCAGCGACCTCCTGTCCTACGCCAAGGAGATCCGCCCGGGGCTGCGCTCCGGCGCCGGCCTGGACGCCGTCCGCGCGCTCCAGGAGGAGTGGCGTGACTTCCGGGAACGGCACGGGCTGACCCGCCTGGTCGTCGTCCATCTCGCCTCGACCGAGCCCGCCCGGCCGCTCCCTGAGATCGCCGATCTCGCGGGGCTGCAGGCCCTGCTCGAGACCGACGCGCTGCCGGCGAGCGTCCTGTACGCCTACGCCGCGGTCGACAGCGGCCTGCCCTTCCTGAACTTCACCCCGTCGGTCGGCGCTGAGCTCCCCGTGCTCCAGGGGCTGGCCCGGACCCGGGGCGTGCCCCTGGCGGGCAAGGACGGCAAGACCGGGGAGACGCTGGTCAAGACCGTGCTCGCGCCGATGTTCGTCGCGCGCAACCTGCGGCTCCTGAGCTGGAGCGGCTGCAACCTGCTCGGGAACCGCGACGGCCAGGCCCTGCGCACGCCGGCGGCCAACGCCGCGAAGGTCGGCAGCAAGGATGTGCTGCGCCATATCGCGGGCGACGAGGTCGAGTCGCACGTGCGCATCGACTACGTCCGCTCGCTCGGCGACTGGAAGACCGCCTGGGACCTGGTCCATTTCGAGGGCTTCCTCGGCACCCGGATGAGCCTGCAGTTCACCTGGCAGGGCTGCGACTCGGCCCTGGCCGCGCCGCTGATCCTCGACCTGGTGCGCCTGCTCGAGGCGGCGCAGCGCCGCGGTCACAGCGGCCCGATCGGCGCGCTCGCGAGCTTCTTCAAGCAGCCCGTGGGCAGCGAGGAGCACGACTTCTTCGCCCAGTACGCGGCGCTGCTCGGCTTCGCCCGCGAGCTGTGCGAGGCCCCCTCCTCGCTCGGGGTCGGCGCCTGAGCGGAGCCCGGTTGCTTCTGCAGGATCTCGTCGCGAGGGCCCGCAGGCCGCTTGGGATCGGGCGCTCGAGTCTTCGAGCGGCCGCCGTTCGCAGAGATCCCGGTGAAGCAGACGCGCCCAGTGTTCCTGGCGAAAACGCTCGATCGTCTCGTCGAGGGCTTTCGTTCTGTAGAACGGTGGGGTAGATTGAGAAGATCTCTTTACTCCATCTTCACAGATTCTTCACCTATGCCATCCAAGCCACGCACACTGGGCCCCTGGGCGATCCTCGCGATCGTCGTCGGCTCGTACTACGTCTTCTACTCCTTCTTCGGAGTGACCCCCAAGTACTGGATGAAACGAGCCGATCCGACGATGCCGGGGATGGCGTTCAGCTACACATCGACGTTGGGTGGCTCGCTGTTCGCGATGATGGTGGTGTTCGCGCTGGGTTGGCATCGGCGCCTCCGCGAGCGAAGCGCGCGGCCCAGGATCCTCGGCGGGTGGGTGGCCGCGGAGTCCGCCTACACATTGCCGTCGGGCATCTGCACCGGTGTCGTGATCTTCACTACCGTGTACATGTACACCCTGGGCCCCGTCGTCGTGGCGATGATCATCATGCGCGGCAGCCTCCTGGTGATCGGCCGGATCGTCGACAAGATCCTGCAGTGGCGCGGAGTGCGTTCGCAGGTCGTGTATTGGCAGTCGACGGCCGCCGTCGGGATGGGGCTGCTCGCCGTAGCGGCGATCGTCGTGATGGCCTGGTCCCCCGACACCCGCGGCATCTTCGACCATCCCCACACCATCCCTACCATCCTGTTGTATGTCGCCGCCTACGCCTGCCGACAGCTGATCATGCAGTGGTACAAAGAGCGAAACAAAGGCCGGAACTACGACCCGGTCGCCTTTTTCGGGGCCGAGCAGTACTGGGCCTTCTTCGCGATGTTGCTCGGGGGAGGGGTCTGCATCGTCGCCGCGATGGCCGGCTCCTCGAGCCAGCCGATCCAACAGTTCTATGCAGCGTTCCGCAACACCGATGGGCTGGCCGTCCTCACCTGTCTGCCGTATGGGGGGATCGCGTTCGTCTCGGTGTTCATCTTCATGTTCCAGGCGGGGAGCGCGACCTTCAACGTCGCGATCAACCGCTTCACCAGCTTGATGGCGGGCTTTACCGCGACCGTGATCGCCCATCTGTGGCTCGACCAACGCTGGCTCTATGACTACGAGACCTACGCGTTCGGCATCTTGATCGGAGGCTTCGGCTTCCTGTTCTGGGCGGCCTTCCGCCGCCGCGCCGAGGATCGGGCGACAGCTGCCGCGAGCGTCGGTGCGGGCTGAGCGCTCGCGCTACTGCGCGTCCCGCGCCTCCGGAGGCCGCGGTGTCCCGGCCAGGTCGCGCAGCAGCGCGAGCACGCAGATCGCGCCGCTGGTGCCGACGGCGCCCCGCCAGACCCAGGCCGAGGTCTCCGGGTCGAAGGCCCCGCCCGCGGCGGCGACGTGGATCACGTACAGCCCGCCACCGACGAGCACCGCCGCGAAGACCAGCAGGATGCGCCGCGTCCCGCGGTTCCCCCGCCGGTCGAAGGTCCGGACGAGCAGCGCGCACAGCCCCATCCCGACCGCGAGCACCCCGAGCACGAATGGACCGCGGCGGCGGCGCCGCAGCTCCTCCTGCTCGACCTCGGTCAGGCCCGGCGCGGTCGGCGTCTGGGTCGCCACGGCGGCGGTCTCGACCGGGGGCGCGGCGGGCTCTGTCACGAGCGACATCGGGACGACATCCTCGGGAGGCAGATCCTTGAGCTCGGGGTGGCCCGCCGTGTCGGCGAAGCTGAGCTCGAGGCGCAGGTCCGGCGCGCGGTAGGTGACATAGCTCGGGTCGCGGTCGACGCGGATGCCCCCGGCCAGGGCGTCCTCCTCGAAGCTCGTGCTCAGGCTGCCGTCGGCGAGCAGGGGCTGGGGGATCAGGTACTCCTGGCTCGAGATCCCTCCGGCGAAGCTGCTGTCGCGCAGCTCGATCACGTAGGTCTGCCCGGGCTCGAGGATGCACCAGGCCGCGAGCTCGATCCACACGTCGCAGGGGAAGGGCTCGACCGGCGCGAGCAGAAGCCCCTCGCTGCGCACCCCCGGCCTGCCGTCGAATTCCTCCCGCACCCGCCAGGGCAGCGGCCGCCCGTCGATCCGTAGCTCGAGGGCGACCCGCATCGAGTCCGCGAGCCCGTCGAGCCAGGCCCGTCGCTCTTCGCGCTGGATCGCCCCGTCGCCGCTCGCGTCCATCGCCCGCATCGCCTCCTCGGCGGCGCTCGCCGAGTAGCCGATGTTGAAGGAGACGAAGACCCCCGCGCGGCTGAGCCGCAGGATCGAGCGCGTGCCGGTGCCGACCAGGATGTCGTGGCCGCACAGCCCGGTACAGAGCAGCAGCAGCAGGGTCAGGATTCGCACGGCACCAACCTCGCCCACTGCTGGAAGAGCTTCTTCTCGCCGACCGTGTCGAAGGCGACGCGCACCTTCGAGCGCGGCCCGAAGCCCTCGACCGACAGCACCGTCCCCGCGCCGAACACGTGGTGCATCACGCGCTCCCCTTCGGTCAGGCCCACCGGCGCCTCGACCGGGTCGGGCAGCGCCCGCTCCGGCTCGATGGGGACCGCGCGCGGCCGGCGCAGGCTGAAGCACTCGCTCGGGATCTCGTTGAGGAAGGGGCTCGGGATGCCCATCTCCGTCCGTCCCCAGCGCGACCGGTAGCGCACGTGGCTGAGGGTCAGGCTCTGACGCGCCCGGGTGAAGCCGACGTAGCACAGCCGGCGCTCCTCCTCGAGCTCCTCGGCGCTCTCGGCGGCGCGGCTGTGGGGGAGGATGCGGTCCTCGAAGGCGATCATGAACACGTGGTCGAACTCGAGGCCCTTGCTCGCGTGCAGCGTCATCACCGAGACCCGGGCCTCGTCGCTGTTCTTCTCATCGACCTCGGAGAGCAGGGCGATCTCCTCGAGGAAGCGCTCGAGGGCGTCGCGCTCTTCGACCTCGCCTTCCGCCCCCCGCGTATCGAACTCGGCGACCGCGTCGAGCAGGGCGCCGACGTTCTCGAGCCGGGCCTCGGCCTCCTGGTCGCCCGCCGACTCGAGGTGCTCGACGTAGCCGATCTCCTCGATCAGGTTCCGCAGCAGGGGCAGAAGGAGCGTCCGCGGCTGGGCCGCGAGCCGCCCGATCAGCAGCCCGAAGCGCCGCACGGCGCGGGTCGTGCGGCCGACGTCGAGGTCTTCGGCCTCGGTGACCAGCTCGCACAGCGACCGCTTCTCGCGCTTGGCCCGGCTCTGCAGCTTGGTGACAGTGGCGCGCCCGATCCGCCGCGGCGGGACGTTGATCACCCGCAGCAGCGCGAGGTCGTCCTTGGGGTTGGCCAACAGCCGCAGGTAGGCGAGCAGATCCTTGATCTCCTTGCGCTGGTAGAAGGCGACCGCGCCGACCACCCGGTAGGGGACGCCGCGCTCGAAGAAGGCCCGCTCGAGGGGCAGGCTGAGGGCCGCGATGCGCACGAAGACCGCGATCTCGCTCAGGGAGGCGCCGGTGTCGCGCAGGTCGGCGCAGCGCCGCGCGACCTCCCAGGCCTCTTCGCTCTCGTCCCGCGGGCGCAGGAGCTTGAGCGGCTTGCCCTGCGGGTTCTCGGTCCAGAGCGTCTTCTCGCGGCGCTCGCGGTTGTGCTCGATGACCCCCTGGGCGGCCGCGAGGATCATCGCGGTCGAGCGGAAGTTCTGCTCGAGCTTGACGATCTTCGCCCCCGGGAAGTCGTTCTCGAAGTCGAGGATGTTGCGCAGGTCGGCCCCGCGCCAGCGGTAGATCGACTGGTCGGGGTCGCCGGTCGCGTGGAAGTTCTTCGAGGCGGCGGCGAGGATGCGGGCGAGCTCGTACTGGACGGCGTTGGTGTCCTGGTACTCGTCGACCAGCAGGTAGCGGAAGCGCCGCTGCAGCCGCTCGCGCACCTCGTCGTCCGCGCGCAGGAGTCGCACCAGCCGGACGAGCAGGTCGGTGAAGTCGACGCTCTCACGCTGCCGCAGGAGCTCTTCGTAGGCGGCGTAGATCGAGCCGATGCGGTCCTCGGCGTAGCCGTGGGCCTGGCTGCTGTAGGCCTCGGGATCGAGCAGCTGGCCTTTCGCCCGGTCGATCTCCTCGAGCAGCGTCCGTGGCTTCCACTGCTTCGGCTCGAGCCCGACATCGACGATCGCCTCCTTGACCAGGGCGAGCTGGTCCGTGCGGTCGAGGATCGTGAACGAGCGCGACAGCCCGATGCGGTCGGCGAAGCGGCGCAGCTGGCGGGCGGCGAAGCTGTGGAAGGTGCTCACCCAGGCGCCCTGGGCCCCGCCGAGCTGCTTGACCCGCTCGCGCATCTCGCCGGCGGCCTTGTTGGTGAAGGTGATCGCGAGGATCCGCCAGGGCTCGACCCCCTGGGCGGTCAGGAAGGCGATGCGGCGCGTGACCACGCGGGTCTTGCCGCTGCCCGCGCCGGCGAGGACGAGCAGCGGTCCGTCGACGTGGGTCACCGCCCGCTTCTGGGGTTCGGTCAGGTCGGCGAGCAGCTCCATGCAGGGGCTCCGGAAGGTCGGGGAGGAGGGCCGAGCCCCGCCAGTCTACCCCTGCGGGGGGCCGGCGATCAACCCGGTTGATCCCGTCTGATTCACCGGGATTCCTGCTGCGGACCCGGATGCCGCAGATCTCGGGCACTTCGAGCCTTCTGCGCTGCTCACCTATGGAGTGACATGGGCTCCGCTGCTCGAAGACTCGAAGCGCCCGATCTCAAGCGGCCTCCGGGCCCTCGCGACGAAATCCCGGTGAATCAGCCGGGTTGATCGAGCGGAATGTCGTCGTCAGGGTCCGGAGCGACCACACCCGCTTCGACGGGGGCAGGCCTTTGGGCTATCCTGTGCGCGGGAGGAGCCGCATGGGCCAAGGCAGTCTCGATCTCCGTATCGCCGAGCAGGCCGTGCGGGAAGGCTGGATCAGCTCCGATGACCTCGAAGCGAGCCGCGCGGTCGCGGCCTCGCTGCGCCTCAAGGGCATCGAGCGGGACCTGACCGAGGTGCTGCTCGAGCGCGACCTGCTCGACCAGGAGCAGCTGCGCAGCCTGCGTGAGAAGGTGTCGCCCGACCGCGAGCTCGGCGGCTTCCGCGTCCTCGATCAGCTCGGCGCCGGCGGCATGGGCAAGGTCTTCAAGGCCGTGCAGGTCTCCCTCGAGCGGGTCGTCGCCGTCAAGGTGCTCGACGTCCGCTACGCCTCGGAGCCGGAGTTCCTCGCCCGCTTCCAGCGCGAGGCCCGGGCGGCGGCGCGGCTCGACCACCCCAACGTCGTCCAGGTGCTCGACGTCGGCCACGACGCCGGGGTCCACTACATCGCGATGGAGTTCATCGAGGGCGAGAGCGTGCTCGACCGCATCAAGCGTCGCGGGCCGCTCCCCGAGGCGGAGGCGACCAGCATCGTGCACCGCGTGCTGTCCGCCCTGAGCTACGCCCACTCCAAGGGCATCGTCCACCGCGACGTCAAGCCGGACAACGTCCTGCTCGGCCGCGACGGCGCGGTCAAGCTCGCCGACCTCGGGCTCGCCCGCGACGAGCACGCGAAGGAGGGGGGGCTGACGACGACCGGCGCGATCATGGGGACGCCGAACTACATCTCCCCCGAGCAGGCGATGGGCAAGCCCGCCGACACCCGCAGCGACCTGTACAGCCTCGGCGCGAGCTACTTCCACATGGTCACCGGGCGCACGCCCTTCATCGAGGACAGCCCGGTGCTGGTGATGACGCGCCACATCCAGGATCCGGCGCCGGACCCCCGGAGCTTCGCGCCGGACCTGTCCGAGGACTGCGCGCGGCTGATCCTGTGGCTGCTGGAGAAGGACCCGGGCGATCGCCCGCAGACCCCGCGCGAGGCGTTGATGCGGGTCGAGGACCTGGCCGGCGCCGCGCCCTCGGCGCCCGGCTGGGACGGCGCGCCCGGGCAGTGGACCGGGGTGCGCGCGGACGACGCCCCGACCGTGCTCGAGCGCGCGCCGGAGGCGCGTCCGGTGCGCCGTCGCCGCTGGGGCCGCTGGGTGCTCGTCGCCTGCGTGTTGCTGTGCGCGTTCTGGCTCTACGCGCGGCGCCCGAGGCCGAACGGGGGCCCCGGGGCGGACTCGACGCGGATCTCGACCCTGCCCCCCCTCGGGGCCCTGACGGACGACGGCCTGCCGCCCTGGTTGGAGGAGCTCGACGAGCCGGTCGAGCGCGAGGTGCGGCAGATGCGCGCCAGCCAACGGCGGCTGTTCGGCCCGGCGGGCGGCGAGCCGGGCATCGCCCTGGTGATCGGGCTGCGGTTGGTGCTGACCGCGCTGCCGGAGCGCCCGCCCCTGCTGTTCCTGCTCCCGGACAAGGGGCGGGGGCCCGCGGGTCCCCAGGACAACCTGTTCGCCGTGCGCGACGCCCTGGTCGAGGGCCGGCTCGCGCACGCGGACAGCAACCTCGCCGTGCTCGCCGCCGGCCTCGCCGCGATCGATCCGCGGGGGCGTCCCCTGGAGCGCGGCGTGGAAGAGGCCGGCGAGCGGGTCGCGGCGCTCGAGGCCGACCTCGCCGCCCGGCGCGCCTTCGCGGCCGGGGATATCGTCGGGGCCCTGGAGCGCTGGCAGCAGGCGAGCAACAGCGACTGGCTGGCGGAGCGGGTGAAGGTGTGGAGCGGGCTGGTCCCGACCCTGCAGCAGCTCGCCGCCCAGGCGCCGCTGAGCCTGACCTGGGACTACCGCCCGAGCCGGCTGTACGACTTCCGCGAGGCCGCGAGCGCCGACGCCTGGAAGCTCCGCCCGCGCGACGGGGCGACCCTGGACAGCGCGGGCCTGGTGCTCGAGGGCAGCCGCGAGGCGCCGGTCAAGCTCAGCCTGCGCCTGCCGGAGCTCGAGACCTGGCTGTACGCCGACTTCCAGCTCAGCTTCGCGGTCGAGCTGCTGGGCGACGAGGAGCCGGCGTCGTTCAGCGTGCACCTCGGCGACGCCGAGCTGCGGGCCGAAGACCGCCGGATCACGGTGCGCCACGCGCGCAAGGGCGGCGCCGAGATCTTCCAGCATCCGAGCGAGCTCGGCGGCACGGGCCCGAAGACGGTGTTCGTCTCCTGGGGCCCCGAGCGCTTCCGCGTCGCGACCGGCGACGGGGTCGGGGACATCGTGCAGCTGCGGGCGGAGCCGCTCGGCAGCGTCTCCTTCCGCGCCCGCTCCCGGGTGCGCCTGGTGTGGGTGCGGATCGCCCCGCGCGGGCTGCCCGCCCTCGACTGAGTGAGGTCCCGGTTCCCGCGCTTCGAGGACGCTGGCCTCACGCGACCGGCAGCCAATCCTCCGCACCGCGCCCCTGCGCCCGCAGCCGGCGTCCGATCTCCTCGCGGGCGCCCGGCCGCTGCACCGCCGCGAGCACGTACAGCTCGGGTGCCTGGGCGAGGTCGTCGGGGGCGCTGACCGGGAGGCCGGCGATGCGCTGCCCGATGCGGCCGGGGTGGATGTCGACGAAGCGCGCGCAGCGCACGCCCTCCGCGGCGAGCGCGGCGACCAGCCGCTTGCCGACGGCGCCGGCACCCCACACCGCGATCGGGCGTCCGCCCGCGCGCAGCCGCGGCGCGAGGAAGGCGGCCTTGACCCGGGTGAAGGCCGCCGGCGCGTAGCGCGGATCGACGAAGGAGGCGCGTCCGCGTCCCTGGCGCCAGTAGAACAGCGTTTCGCGGACTTTTCCCAGGCCGTACCCGGCCGCGTCGAAACGCAGCCACAGGTCGTAGTCTTCCGGCCAGGGTCCGTCGCGGTAGCCTCCGACCGCCTCGAAGGCTGCCCGGCGCATCAACACCGAGGGGTGGGCGAGGGGGGCCTCGACGAAGATCGAGCGGGCGATGGCGGCGGGCTCGATCAGCGCGTTCAGCCAGCGCTCGTAGCGCAGCAGCCCCCGGCCCAGGCCGCGGCGGGGGAAGTGCCGCAGCAGGCAGCCGGCCGCCGCCAGCGCGGGGCGCGCCTCGAGGAAGGTGCGCTGGGCCTCGAGCCGGCGCGGGTGGCTGATGTCGTCGGCGTCCATCCGGGCGAGCAGGGGGAAGCGCGCCGCCCGCGCGGCCCGCTGCAGGGCTGGGACCAGCCCCGCCGGCTCCTGCCGCAGCACCCGGAAGCGGGGGTCGCGGGCGGCGAAGGCGGCGAGGATCTCCGGGCTGGCGTCGCGCGAGCCGTCGTCGACGGCGATGCATTCCCACGCCGTCAGCGTCTGCAGGCGCAGGCTGCGCAGGGCCGCGGGGAGGGTGGGCGCGGCGTCGCGGACCGGGAGGAGGATCGAGATCAAGGACTTCTCGGGGCCAGCGATTGCATCGGTGTGACAAGGGAGTATACACTTTTTCGTTCCTGCACCGGCGCGGCGCTGTTCGACCCCTCAGTGGCATCCGTGCCGTGCTTCGCTCTTCGCGCGCAACCAGCGCGCTTTCCTGGACTGTGGGCCCGCGGCCCACGACCGAAGAAGGAATGCTCCATGTTCAATCGAAAACTGTGTCTTCTCCTCGTGCCTCTGGCGCTGATGCTCGGCTGCAGCAGCTCGAGCAGTGACGGCGACACCGTCGCGATCATCAGCACCAACGGCGGCTCCCTGACGACCGGAACCGGGTCGATCACCGTCCGCGTCGTCGACGCCTGCAACGGCGCCGTCATCGCCGACGCCTGGGTGTGGATCAACAGCGACATCGCGAACGCCATCCAGACCAACAGCAGCGGCATCGCGACCCTCACCAACGTCACCGGTACGCCGAACGAGCGCATGATCAGCGCGGGGAAGGACACCTGGTCCATCGCCTCGATCCTGACCACGGCGACCGATGTCAACCTCGGCCTGCTGCGCACCGACGTGACGACGATCGGCCAGACCACCACCGTGTCCGGCACCGTCAACTTCCTCGGAGCGCAGGGCAGCGCCACCGTGTTCGCGATCAACGACGACGACGACGTCGGCTTCACGTCCGACATCGCGGTCAACAGCGGCGGCAGCGGCACCTACTCGATCAGCGTCCCGACCGGCCGTGACCTGATCCTCGCCGCGGCGACCGTCGACGGCGACGGCACCCTGACCGCGATCGATGTGCTCTTCCTCAACAGCCTGACCACCGCGGTGACCAACGCGAACTTCGACGTGCCTGCCGCCGCGACCCCGTCGACCCTGAACAACGGCGTCGTCTCCGGCATCCTGACCGGCCACGACGGCGGCTCGGCCTTCGCGAGCGGCGAGCTGCGTTGGGGCGGTGTCGAGCTCGAGTCGCAGAGCCTCGTCATCTCGAGCAACAGCGCGACCGTGACCAACTTCCAGCTGCCCGACAGCAGCGTCGGCTCGAACACCAACCTCGTCCTCGCCGGCACCATCGGCGCCTTCAGCTCCGCGAGCGGCAACGCCGAGTTCTCCGAGTTCGTGATCCCGCAGGGCCTGCTCAGCGCCTTCCCGAACATCACGATGCCCTCGGGCAGCCTGACCCTGACCGTCGGCGCGGGCAGCACCCCGACCGTCACCTGGACCAGCAGCCTGACCGGCACCACCGGCTTCCACGAGGTCGTCTTCGACCAGAGCGTCAGCACCGACCGCCGCCGCACCTGGACCTTCTACGTCAGCGGCAGCACCGGCAGCTTCACCGTGCCGACGGTTCCCGCTTCGCTGACCGATGAAGGCCTCGTCACCGGGCAGACCTACACGGTCACCGCCGAAGCGAAGGTCACCTCCGTCGCCGACTTCGACAACCTCAGCCTGTCGAACACCCTCGAGAGCACCTCGCGCTCGCTGTTCGGCGACGTCGACACCCACACTCCCTGAGCCCTCGGGGACACGCGCCGCGGGCCACGCCCGCGCGCGGCCGCAGCTGCGGTGGACGACGAAGAGCGGAGACTCCGGTCTCCGCTCTTCGCATCGGGGCAGCCCACGTTGCCAGCCAGCGCGGTTTTCAGGTATAGATGGATCAGTCGCTAGTCCATTCTGGCCTGCGTGCAAACCTCAGGGGTTGGAGAGACGATGACGCTCTTCGCGTTCCACAATTCGGGCGGCCTGGCCGGCACCCTCCAGTCGCTGAACAAGGCGGTGATCTCGGTCGGCCGCAACCCCGACAACGACGTGGCCTTCGACCCCGAGCGCGACCGCAGCTGCTCGGGCTCGCACGCAGAGATCCGGGTCGGCGCGGGCATCCAGCTCAAGGACATCGGCAGCTCGTACGGAACCTATGTCAACGGCGGCACGGAGCGCATCGGCGAGGTGACGCTCCAGGAGGGCGACCGCGTCCAGTTCGGCAAGAACGGGCCGATCGTGACCTTCTACACCGAGGCCTTCGAGGGCCGCTGCCTGATCTGCCGCGGCGACCTGGGCGGGGGCCGGGCCTGTGGAAGCTGCAAGCGCAAGCTGTGTGCGGAGCACTTCTCCGGGGCGCAGTGCAAGGAGTGCGCGGGCAAGCCCGCCCCGAAGCCCGAGAACCCGGTGAGGCCCTGGCCGCCGGTCGCGCCGGCGCCGCCGCAGCCGCCCGCCGGGGCAGCCTTCCAGCCCAAGGTCGTCCCGCAGGCGAGCACGCCCTGGGGCGCCGCTCCGGCCGCGCAGCCCAGCCAGGGCGCGCCGGGCGCGCCGCTGTGGCCGTCGGCCAGCCCGAGCCAGCCCGCCGCGCCGCCGAGCTCCCCGTGGGGGCAGGCGCCGTCGACGCCGTCCACACCGGCGGCCGCGACCCCCGCCGCGCCGAGCTCGCCCTGGGGCAACGTGCCGGCTGCCCCGTCGACGCCGGCCTGGCAGCAGGAGGCGAGCGCGCCCGCCGCGAGCACGCCCTGGGGCACGCCGGGCGCTCCCGCGGCGCCGAGCGCGCCGGCCGCGCCGAGCTCGCCCTGGGGGGCGGCGGATGCGGGGGCGCCGCCGTGGAAGCCGACCGACGGCTTCGAAGCCGCGGGACCCCCCCGGCCGGCGAACAAGACCCAGACGGGCAAGCCCTCCTATGCGCTCTCGCCGTTCTCGGACGGGGCCGAGGACGATGAGGAAGAGGACGAGTTCGGCACCACGCAGCCCCTGCCGCGTCTGCAGGAGCAGC
>JAUIEM010000248.1 GCA_030428695.1 bacterium | reverse complement strand
GCCCGGCGGGCGGCGACGACGGCGGCCGAGACCGGACGCACCAGGCCGCTCTTGCGGGTGCGGACGAGCTTCTCCCAGCTGACCCACCAGGCCCAGATGATCAGCACCGCCTGCAGCGGCAGGCGCGCCCACAGGATCCAGGGCTCCTCCGGCACGCCCTTCGGGTAGATCTCCTCGACCGCCATGTAGACGTTGGCGGGGAAGACGCCGACCAGCAGGGCGATCAGCCCCCAGCCGCTCGCCCGTCGGGTGGCGCGCAGCCACAGGCCCAGGCCGCCGAGGAGCTCGGCGATGCCGGTGATCAGCACGATCTGGAAGGGGTCGGCCAGCCACGGCGGCACCATCGGCACGAACACCTCCGGCACCGCCAGATGGGCGGTGCCCGCGGCGATGAACAGCAGGCTCAACAGGATGCGCGCGGCGGCTTTCAGCACGGTTCCTCCGCCGCCATCATAGCCGGTCCCGAGGATCGGAACCAAGCCGGAGCCGCCGCGGGCGGAGACCCGGAAGGCCCGCGCGCGCCGCTTGCCGGCAGGCTGTGGGGGCGTCCTGCATCGGCGCCGATGCGCCCGGCACGCCGCGGATGCTCGCGGGCTCGGGTCGGCCTCGAAAACGGGTCGCACCGCCGTCGAGCCGGCGACGCGCGGAGCGCTCCCGGAGGGGGGACGGCACCCCCGGCAGGGCACGGTCGTCTAAGGGCCTGTCAGGAAACAATTCCTCGTTCTCGCTGGCCCTCGCCGCCGCTGGCTGCGTCGCTCGTCGCCCGAATACAGCCCGTATGCGAGCTCCTCGCTCCTTGCCATCGACGACGATCCCTCACCGAGAACGAGGATTTGTTCCCTGACAGTCCCTAAGGGGAGGCACTGTCGGGAACACCCTGAACCTCCGGCCCGCCCCGCACGTCCGAAGCCTGGAGGGAGGCGTGGAAGAAGCACGAACGCCGAGCCGGTTGCTGTGTGCGACCTGGCGGGGACTGTTCCTGGCGGCGGCGGCCGGCGCGCTCGGGGCGTGGGCACTCCTGCCGGGCGGCTTCCCCCTCGACCACCCGCGCTTCTTCGCCAACCGCGTCCTGCCCGGGCTGCTGCTCGTCACCGCCCTCCTCGGTCTCCTCGCCCGCCTGCTTCGCCCCGGGCACGGGCGGGCCGAGGCGCTGGAGCGCGGCGCGGCCTTCGCGCTGACGGCCTTCACCCTGGCCGGGCCGCTCGCGGGGCTGGTCGTCTTCCCCCACAGCGGCGCGCGCCTGCTCCTGCCCGCCCTGGTCCCGGGCGCGCTGCTCGCCGCGGCCTGGTGGCTACGTTTCCGCCGGCGTCCGCGCGGGGTCATCGCGCTGCCCGCGGCGCTGCTGGCCCTCGCCGCGGTCACCGCACAGCGCGCTCCGGAGGCCGACACCCGCCCGGCGGGCACGGCGCCCGTAGAGCTGCGGCTCGACCCGCGGCTGCCGGGCAGGATCGGGCTCGCCGACGGGCTGACCGTGTACGCGGCGGAGGGCGCCGTGCGCGCCCGGCTCGGTCCGCTGCAGGTCTACGTCGAGCCGCTCCTGCGCTGGTTCGACGCCAGCCCGGACCGGTGCTGGACGATCTTCCATCCGGAGGGCCGCGCCGCGGACGCGCTCACCCTGCGCGGCGCGCAACAGGCTCGGATGGTCGCTCCGAGTCTTCCCACGGTCGCTTTCCCTCGCCTGTTGCGCGGCGGGCAGCGCGGCGAGGGGTGGCTGCGGCTCGACTACGGGGGCGGCGCGGCGCGCCGGCTGGAGGTGCGCGCGCTGGAGGCGGGCGTGGCGCTCGCGGCGAGTAGCGTGCTCGAAGAGGAGCTCTATTCCCATCTCAACAGCTTCACGACCATCGAGATCCGCGGCCACCGCCGGCTCGAGTTGGTGTTCTCCCCCTGCCCGACCACCCCGATCGCGGTGCTGCCGTCGGACTACCCCTTCGGCCGCCCCTGCCGCGCCGCCTTCCTCGACGCCGGGGGCGACCTCGTCATCGTCGAGGCGAGCAGCGGCGAGAAGGGTCCCTTCCGCGAGCTGGCCCGCGGTCCGCTCGGGGAGGACAGCCTGACCATCTTCCTCCACGACGGGGGCCTCGAAGTCGGCCGCATCGTGCTGTACGATTGGGCCCGGCAGGCCGGGCGGACGCTCTCCCCCAGCGCCGGTTGGGGGCTGCCGGTCAACGCGATCGAGCTCGACAGGAGCGGCGAGAGCGAGCGGGCGCCCTGCAGGGTCTACATCACCCTGGCGGCGACCTCCCTGGGGCGCGGCTGGGACGCCGTCGGGCACCGGACGGGGGTGTACAGCAACCGCATCCGCCTCGAGTGAAGCATGGGGAGGAAGACGATGCGCGCGCTGGTCACGGGAAGCGCCGGACACCTCGGCGAGGCGCTGATGCGGACCTTCCGCGAGGAGGGGATCGAGGCGCGCGGGCTCGACATCCTGCCCTCGCCCTTCACCGACCTGGTCGGCTCGGTCGCCGACCCGGAGGTCGTGCGAACGGCCTGCGCCGACGTCACGGCGATCTTCCACGCCGCCACCCTGCACAAGCCGCACGTCGCGACCCACCGCATGCAGGACTTCGTCGAGACGAACATCGCCGGCACCCTGGCGCTGCTCGAGGAAGCGACGCGGATCGGCGTCGAGGCCTTCGTCTTCATCAGCACCACCAGCGCCTTCGGCGATGCCCTGCGCCCGCCGCCGGAGGCCCCGACGGTGTGGGTGACCGAGGCGCTGCGGCCCCTGGCGCGCAACGTCTACGGGGTCAGCAAGGGCGCCGCCGAGAGCTTCTGCGAGCTGTTCGCGCGCAAGCGGGGGCTGCCCTGCGTCGTGCTCCGCACCTCGCGCTTCTTCCTCGAGGCCGACGACGACCCCTCCCGCCGCGCCGCCTTCGCCGACGACAACCTCAAGCTCAACGAGTACCTGCACCGGCGGGTCGACGTCGCGGACATCGTCACCGCCTGCCGGCTCGCGGCCGCCCGGGCGCGGGAGCTCGGCTTCGGGCGCTTCATCATCAGCGCCCCGCCGCCCTTCCTGCCCGAGGACCTGCCGCGGCTGCGGGGCGCCCTGCCCGATGTGCTGCGCGTCCGGGTGCCGGGCTGGGAGGAGGTGTACCGGGAGCGCGGCTGGCGCATGCACGACGGGGTCGACCGGGTGTACAGCCCGGCCGCCGCCCAGGAGGCGCTCGGCTGGCGGCCGGAGCACACCTTCGCGGCGCTGCTCGAGCGGCTGCGCCGCGGCGAAGAGCTGCGCAGCCCCCTCGCCCGCGCCGTCGGCTCGAAGCCCTACCACCCGCAGCGCTTCGAGGACGGCCCGTATCCGGTCGCAGACGCATGACAGGCGTGCACTTGCGGCGGGCGCTCCGGTGATGCAGACTGATGGGTCGGTGGAAACCGGGCTGCGGACCGTGACGATGCGAGCGACGGCGACCCTACTTCTCTCTGCCCTGTGCGCCTTCCTGGCCCCGGGCTGCGCCTTCGAGCGGCCGGGGATGCCTTCGTTCCGGCGCGCGGTGGCGACCCAGCGCCAGGGCCAGTACGGCGGGGCGATCCGCTACTACCAGGCCGCCCTCGACGTCGACCGGCGCTTCCCCGCCGCCCACATCGAGCTGCAGGACCTCACCCTGCAGGTCGGCGCCCGCGACATCCTGTTCTCCTACGGTGACGGCCACGCGCCCTGGCAGGAGGCGCTGGCCGAGCGCCTGCGCAGCCCCGGCGACGAGCGCCTCGGGCGGCTGCGCGCCCTGGCCGACCGGGCCCCGGACGACCCGACCGTGCGCTTCGTGCTCGGCGAGGCCTTGCAGCTCGCGGGCCAGCACGAGGAGGCGGTGCGCCACCTCGAGGCGGCCTGGCAGCTCGATCCCTCGCTGCTGCGCGCCGCGGCGGAGTGCGGCTGGTCGCTGCTCGAGCTGCGCGAGTACGAGCGCGCGTGGCCGCTCTTCCTCGACGTCGTCGCCGCGACCGACGACGACCCCCTCGCCCTCGACCGCGAGCGCCGCGGTCTCGCCCTGCTCGCGGCCTGCGACCGGCGCGCGGTCGAGGTGCTGCAGCTCGCCCACCACGCGACCCCGAGCCCGCGCGGCGCGTGGCTGCTCGCCCTCGCCGAGCTGCGCCGCGACCAGCCCGAGCGGGCGCTCGAGATCCTCGAGCTCGCGTTTCCCGCCCTCGAGGTCTCCGAGGAGCTGTACCTCTACGCGGTCAGCGAATGCCTCGCGGGCCTCGGCGAAGAGCGCGACTTCGCCGGCGGCCGCGCGCTGGTGCAGCGCGCCCTCGAGCGCTTCCCCCGGGCCTCCCGCCTGTGGCACTACCTCGCCGACTTCCACCGCGCCGAGGGCAACTTCTACGACGCCGAGCACGCGATCCTGCTCGCGGTCGAGAACAACCCCTACAACCCCGGGGTGACGCGCGCCGCGCGCCGGCAGCTGGTCGCCGCCGGCAAGTACGAGCAGGCCTTGGAGATCTGGCTGCGCGGTCTGCCGGGGCTGGTGTGGGAGGCGGACACCCGGCTCGGCCCGGTCGTCGCGGCGACGGACGCGGTCGCCACGGCCCTCGCCGCCGAGGAACGGGAGACGCTGCCCGGCCTGCTCGCCGACCTCGCGATCGCCTACGAGGGCGCCGGGCTGTGGTGGGAGGCGCGCTCGGTCTGGCACCGGCTGCTCCAGGCCGCCCAGCTCGAGGCCGCCGTGATCGACCGCACGGTCTTCGCCGCCGCGGAGGCCGGCCACCTCCGGGTCGGCATCTGGCTCGACACCGTCGACGCCCTGCGGCGCTACTTCGACCGGCACTACGCGCGGGTCTCCGGCGGCGAGGCGATCGCGATCGAGAGCGTGATCTCCGCCCTCGAGAACATCTGCCGCCAGCGCGTGGCCGACTTCCCCGCCGGCGCGGGCGAGGCGGTGTCGATGTCGATCTACGGCGCGGAGATGAGCCCGCTGGCGACGCCCGAGGCGCCGCTGGTGCGCTTCTTCCTCGAGCGCGGCCTGTACTTCGACCTGCAGACCGGCCGCGATGGCGTCGAGCTGAAGCTGATGACGATCATCCGCCGCGACCGCCACCGCCTGCTGATCGAGGGCGACACCCTCGAGGTCGACGGCTTCCTGTGCGGCGAGGGCTACATCCGCTCCCTGGCCGGCCACCACGCGGGGCTGTCACGGGTGGCGGGCTGCGCGACCTTCACCGGACGCGGCTTCTACGTCGACATCGAGGCGATCCGCGCCAGCGTCAGCGAGCTCGCCTCCGGGGACCTGCTCGAGGTCGCGAGCCGGATGCGCGGGCTCGACTTCGATCCGGAGCTGTGGCGGCACTGGATCGAGCGCTTCAGCGCCGGCCTGCCCGCCCCACCGCCCGGCACGAGCGTCGAGGACTGGCGGATCGGCGAGCTCGTGCGCGCCGACATCGAGGGCGTGACCCTGCACGAGATCGGGCACATCATCGACTTCCAGCACCTGACGCCGTTCTGGAGCAACCTGTGGTCGAACCTGTGGCGCAACGTCGAGGAGGGCTTCTCGGCGGACAACCTCGCGACCCGCTTCGAGCTGGTCGCGGAGGCCTACGCCCTCAGCCAGCTCGAGGTTCCCTGGCCGACCCTGGCGGTCAACCTGCGCTGGCTGAAGTCCCGGGAGCAGGAGCCCGCCTTCCGCTGGTACCTGCGCGACGACCCGGCGATGGAGGAGCCGCCGCCGACCTACCGGGCGGTGGCCGACGCGCTCTTCCGGTCGCTGCTCGAAGGGATCGAAGGGAACCCGGACGGGCCCCTGACGCCGCTCGCGGACGTCAGCGAGGAGTACGTCCGGGAACAGGCGGAGCGCCTGTTCCACGACTTGTGGTGAGCGGTCGTTACTCTTTGGTCTCTTCGTCTTCGCCGTCGCCGTCCGACGCTTCGTCGTCGCCGCCCGCGTCCCCGTCGTCCGACGCTTCATCGTCGCCGCCCGTGTCCTCGTCGTCACCGGCGTCGACGGTGACCTCGTCGTCACCCGCAGGCTCGCCGTCGTCGCCGGGCAGGGTCTCTTCCTGATCGTCGGCTTCCGCGCAGCTCTTCAGGTTGTCGAGCATCTGCAGCCAGCTCTGGCGGGACTGCTTGAAGTACTCGTCGCGGTCTTCCTCGGGCACCTGCTCCCAGCCGTCCTCGCGGAAGGACACGTGGGTGTTGTCGCCGTCCCAGGCGAACTGGTACTCGACGGTCGTGCCGAGGTTGTCGTCGACGTAGAGCTGCCACACGACGCGGCGGCCGACCGCGAAGTGCGTGACCTCCGCCCGCATCTTGAGCTCAGGGTGCGAGAGGAAGCCGCCGAGCCGGTTCTCGTACACCGCGCCGCCCCGGGAGAACCAGGGACAGGCGGGGTCGCCGAAGACGCGCCAGACCCGGTCAAGGGACGCGTCGATCGTCATGTGGTGGAAGATGCTCAAGGTCTCGATCGGGGCGTCCTGCTCGTTTTCCATGCTGCCGTCCACTCTGCGGTTGCCACTTGCGCTGCGGTGCCTGCCGTCCCGGCCAGCGGAGGATGCGTCTCGCGGCGAGCGCGCGAAGCACAGGGGGTCCGGACCAGGAAACGATGGTGGGATTATACAAGCCTCCGCCATCCGCGCCACCGAAGCAGCTGCATTTTCCGCCGCCATGCGCTAGAATCGCGGCCTGCTGTCACACGGACAGACACGGAGGAGCACACATGGCCCCGCACAACAGCGACGAGAAGCGGCGCCCGAGCCTGCTCGCCGCCGGGAGCGTGACCGGCCGCAGGCTGCTGTCAGGCATCCAGCCCTCGGGCCAGGTCCACTGGGGCAACTACTTCGGGGCGATGGTCCAGCACGTCGACCTGCAGGACCAGGGCGAAGGCTACTACTTCATCGCCAACTACCACTCGTTGACGACGATCTCGGACGCCGAGGTGCTGCGCAAGCAGACCCGCGATGTGGCCCTCGACTACCTCGCGGTCGGCCTCGACCCCGAGCGCGCGACGCTGTACCGACAGAGCGACGTGCCCGAGGTCACCGAGCTCGCCTGGATCCTCGCCTGCCAGGTCGGGATGGGCGACCTCGAGCGGGCGGTCAGCTACAAGGACAAGGTCGAGCGCGGCCTGGCCGCGAACGCCGGGCTCTTCACCTATCCGCTGTTGATGGCGGCCGACATCCTGATCGTCAAAGGCGAGATCGTGCCGGTCGGCGAGGACCAGCTGCAGCACGTCGAGATGACCCGGCGCTTCGCGACCCGCTTCCACACCACCTTTGGCTGCGAGGTCTTCGCGATGCCGCAGGCGCGCGTCACCGAGGCGGCGATCGTGCCCGGGCTGGACGGCGCGAAGATGAGCAAGAGCTACGGCAACTCGATCCCGCTGTTCGAGACGAAGAAGCGCACGAAGAAGAAGGTGATGTCGATCAAGACCGACAGCGCGACGGTCGAGGAGCCGAAGGACCCGGCGGGCTGCACGGTCTTCGCCCTGCTCAAGCTGTTCGCCGCGGCCGAAGAGATGGCGGAATGGGACGCGCGTTACCGCACCGGCGGCACCGGCTACGGGGCGGTCAAGAAGCGCCTCGCCGAGCTCGCCGAGGCCCACATCGGCCCGATGCGCGAGCGCCGGCTCGCGCTCGAGAAGGATCCCGACTTCGTCGAGGATGTGCTGCGCGCCGGCGCGCGCCGGGCCCGCGAGGTCGCGGGTCCGCTGATGGCCGAGGTCCGCGAGGCCTGCGGCATTCTCAAGCTCGGAAGTTGAGCGCCCCGAAAGAGGACCGATGCCAGCGATTGCACTGAAGGGAGTCGGCCGCGTCTTCGGCCGCGGGGAGACCGCCGTCCACGCCCTGCGCGAGGTCGACCTCGAGGTCGCCGCGGGCGAGTTCGTCATCGTCCGCGGCCCCTCCGGCTCGGGCAAGACGACCCTGCTCAACCTGCTCGCCGGCCTCGACCAGCCGACCTCCGGTACGGTCGTCGTCGACGGCAGCGACCTGACCGAGCTCGGGGACGGGGCGTTGTCGCGCTTCCGCAACCAGCACATCGGCTACGTCTTCCAGAGCTTCTACCTCGAGCCGAACCGCACCGCGGTCGAGAACGTCAGCCTGCCGCTGGTCTTCGCCTCGGTCAGCGCCGCCGAGCGCCGGCGCCGCTCGGCGGAGTTCCTGGCCCGGGTCGGCCTCGCTTCGAAGGTCGACGTGCGCGCCCGCAACCTGTCCGCCGGGCAGAAGCAGCGGGTCGCCCTCGCCCGGGCGCTGATCAACAAGCCGGCGCTGCTGCTCGCCGACGAGCCGACCGCCAACCTCGACTCGCACACCGGCGACGAGATCCTCGCCCTGATTCTCGAGCTGCAGCGCAAGGACGGCGTCACCGTGATGCTGGTCTCCCACGAGCGCGAGCTCAGCCTCCCCGCGCTGCGCACGCTGTGGGTGCAGGACGGGCGGATCACGGACCAGTCGGCGGGGGCGGGATCGGAAGGGAAAGGGAAAATCGGGCGCGGGCACGTTGCCGAATCGGAATCGGACTCGGAATCGGACTCGGAATCGGGCTCGGATCCAGCGACCGGGGGGGCTTCCTGATGGTGCTGCCGCATCTGCTCCGCATGTCGGTCGGCAACCTGGTCTCGCGCCTCGGCCGCACGCTGTTCCTGATCCTCGGGGTCGCCGTCGGCACCGGCACGCTCGCCTTCCTGCTCGCCCTGTCCGGGGGCATCCGCCAGCAGGTCGAGGGCAACCTGCAGGCCTTCCAGGCGGTGATGGCCGAGCGCCAGGAGCTGCTCGCCCAGCAGGATGAGCTGCTCGCCTCGCTGCCGGTCAACCAGCTGACGGTGCGGCCCCGCAGCAACCGCAAGGAGCGCATCGGCGCCGCCGAGGTCGCCGAGCTCGAGCAGCTCCCGGGGGTGGTGTCGGTCACGCCGGTCGCGTTCCTGTTCCCGGTCACCGTCGGGGTGCGCGGGAAGAACCTCGCGATCATGGGCATGCAGCCGGAGTCCTTCCAGAACGAGATGAAGATCCCGACGACGGTGTACGGCATCGCCCCGGGCTTCATGACCCCCGCCGAGCTCCTGCCGAACGCGGTCTTCGACCCGGTCGGCGAGCCCGACCGGGTCGTGCCGGTCGTGCTCCCCGCCGACTGGCTCGATTACCTGACCACGCTGAAGACCGAGGACATGCGCCGGCGCTTCGCCGAGATGGTCGTGACCGAGATCACCCGCCGTATGGAGCGCGACGCCGACTTCCGCCGCCGCATCGAGCAGCGCGCCAAGCAGTTCTTCGGGCTGAACGCGGTGACGGCGCCGCTGTTGAAGGACGTGATCGAGGACGCGATGGGCGAATTGCTCTCGGCCCTCGACCGCGAGCGCCTCGCCGAGTCGATCGAGCTGACCCTGTTCCCGGGCATCGACGCCCGCGGCCAGGGCATCCGCACGAAGATCGTCGGCTACAGCGAGCGCATCCCCGGCACCGGCGTGTCGGTTCCCCTCGCCTACATCGACGAGTGGAACCAGGCCTTCAACGACGACGCCGGCCTGCTGACGCGGGTCCTCGCCAAGGACACCGACCTCGCCTACAGCGAGGTCCACGTCGTCACCCGCGACCTCGCCGCCACCCTGGCGATCTACAGCCGCCTCAACGCGATGGGCTACAAGGTCGAGGCCCAGATCGAAGAGGCCCGCCGCCTCGACCGCCAGCTCGCCGAGCTGTCCGCCGAGGGGGCGCGGCTCAAGGGCGAGAGCGAGCGGGCGAGCGAGCTCAACACCACCCTCGAGCAGGCGACCCTGATCATCTCCCTGTTGTTGTTCGCGATGGCGGGCACGGTGATCGTCTACGGGCTGAGCCTGTCCGTCCTCGAGCAGCAGCGGCGTATCGGCATCCTGCGGGCGGTCGGCGCCCGGCGCGTCGACATCCTGACCATCTTCCTGTTCGAGGCGCTGGTGGTCGGCGCCTTCGGGGCCCTGCTCGGCCAGGCCGCCGCGCGGGCGGGCGTGCTCGCCTTCGGGGCGCGGCTGCTCGCGACCGTCGAAGGCAGCGCGCCGGTCGCGGCGCCGGCGATGGACTGGCAGGCCCAGGTGCTGATCTTCGCCCTCGGCGCGGGCTTCAGCCTGCTGGCCGGGCTGATCCCGGCGCTGAAGGCGTCCTGGGTGCAGCCGGTCGAGGTGTTGAAGCACTGAGAGGGTGCCGGCCGTGGGGAAGAAGAGCAAGAAGAAGACGCGCGCCCCGGCGGAGGTTCCCCTCCACCGCTACTTCTTCATGGCCCTGGCCGACCTGGTCGCATCCTACGACCGGAAGCGCGCGGAGAGCGGCTTCCAGGCCCTGCTCGCCGCGGATGCCTCGCTGACCCTGTCCGGACGCATCGCCCTCGGACCGGTCGTCGGCCCCGGCAAGATCACGCGCCTGCTCGCCCGCCACGGCCTGGCGGGCGTCGCCCTCGACCTGCCCGACGCGACGCCGGCCTCCGGCGTGCTCGAGCGGGACTTCCGCTGGTCCCGCGCCGAGCCGGTCGCGGGCTCGATCCGCCTGGCCTGGAGCGCGTCCCGCTTCGACGCGATCAGCCTGCACGTCGAGCACGGGCGCGGCGGCCTGGTCGTCCCCGACTGCCGCGGCCTGAGCGGTGACGACGCCCGCGACCGCGCGGTCAACACCGGCTTCCGGAGCCTGGTGGTGCAGCGCGTCCACGACCCGCGCGTCCCCTCGGGCGGCATCGTCCGGCAGTTCCCCCGCGGCGGCGTGGTGCTCGGCCGCGAGGGCAACCTGCGGCGGCTCAACTTCGTCAGCAGCCTCGGCGATCCGGGGGTGGTCCTGCCGACCCTCGACGGCCTGGACCGCGAGGAGGCGGAGGCGCGGCTGGCGGTGCTCGGCTTCGTCCTCGCCGGGGTCCGCAGCGACGCGGGCGCGCCGCCGGGCGTCGTGCTCGCCAGCGAGCCGGCCGGCGGCAGCTACGTGCGGCCCGGGGCCGCGGTGACGCTGATCGTCGGGGGCTGAGGGACGACCAGTCTCAGCGCAGCACGGTCCCCGCCGCGATCACCCGCTGCCCGTCGCCCTCGTGGCGCAGCGCGACCTCTCCCTCGCAGACCACCCCGGCCTCGAAGCGCACGTCCCCGTGCACCGCCAGGCGCGCGCACCGGACCAGCGACGGCGGGCCGTCCGGGAAGCGCGCCTCGAGGTGGTCGATACGTTTGTAGAAGCGCGGGTCGAGCTCGATGACCGGAGGGGCGGGGGTCGCCGGCACCAGGCAGTGCCCGTCGGTCAGGCGGGTCGCATCGGAGCGCACCCGCAACAGGTCACTGCAGGTCTTGACCGGCGCGAAGCGGGTGCGGGGCACGCGCAGGGCGGCGGCGCCCGGGAAGACGGCGAGGGCGGAGCCCATCGCGCTCTCGAGCTGCCAGACCGGGGTCGAGCCCGGGTCGGTCGGGTCGACGGTCTTCGCGTTGCGGATCAGCGGCAGCGGGAGGATCCCGTCGTGCTGCGCAAGCAGCCTGGCCAGGGCGTCGAGGTCGATCCACAGGCTGTTGGTGTTGAAGTAGCGGTGGCGCGCGACGTCCTGGAAGCGCGCGCGATCGCCTTCGGGACACTGGGCGAGCTCGCGCAGCAGGAGCCCCTGGGGCCCGCGGGCGAGGTGTCCGCCCTTGCGGTCGGCGAGGGTGCGGTCGGCGACCTCCATCAGGAAGGGCAGACCCTCGCGGACGAAGTAGCCGAGGATGCGCCGATCGAGCACCGCGCCGAGGTTGTCCGCGTTCGACACGAAGGCGTAGCGGCGCCCGGTGGCGCGCAGCTTCGCGAGCACCCCGCGGCTGACCAGGGCGGTGTACAGGTCGCCGTGCCCCGGCGGGCACCAGGTCAGGCGCTCGTCCGGCCACTCCACCGGCCGCTGCGTCGCCCGGTCGATCTTCGGCACGCGGTGCTGCAGGAAGTCGAGGGGCAGGTCGTCGCGGAACAGCTCCGGGTAGGGGGCCAGGGCCGCGAGGGAGTCGTCGCGGGTCGCGAAGCTGTTCATCAGCAGCAGGGGGCAGCCGGCCGCCCGGGCCTGGCGGGCGATCAGGTCGAGGAAGCTCAGCGCCCCGCGCACGGGCAGCAGCGACTTGGCGCGGGACAGCCCCATGCTCGTGCCGAGGCCGCCGTTGAGCTTGATCAGCACCGTCTGCCCGAGGGCGGCCTCGCCCGCCTCGGCGAGGGCCTCGGGCAGGTTGTCGGCGTCCGGCAGGCTCGCGACCGGCTCGATGTCCGCCTCGGGGATCAGGCCCGCGTCACCGCCGACGAAGCGGTCGTAGCTGGCGCGGAAGGCCCGGATGGCGAGCGCGGGCAGGCCGGCGGCCCGCATCCGGGTCTCGAAGGGGGCGAAGTCGCTCACGGGGGGTCTCCAACGGGGGAAGCCACCGGAGTCTACGGCTTCGCGCGACAGGGAGCAAACGCTCCGCGTGGTCAGAAAGTCGCGGTCGGGACTCGAGAGGCGGCGTGCCGTTCGGTACCATTAAGCCGAAACCCGGAGAACGGCAGGGCTACGCGATGAGCGACAACGAGATCGTCCTCGACCTGGAGAAGGCCAAGTCGGTCAAGATCCCGACCGGCAAGAAGGGCATCACCCTGCGGGTGGTGGGGAACTTCTTCAACGTCGCGATCTGCCTGCACTTCGACGCCAGCGACGAGTTCCAGAAGGACGAGTCGGTCACGCTCAAAGCGACCGACGGTTCCTACACGAAGACCGTCAAGATCGAGGAAGGCCTCGAGGTCGACGGCGGACGCAAGCTGGTGTTCGAGCGCGTCCTGCCCGAGAAGACCTACGAGATGATCGTGTCCGCCGGCGGCGGCGAGACCTACTTCCTGTTCCGGGACCTCACAGCGAGCAAAGACCTGTTGAAGCAGTGCGCCCACAAGTAGGCCCACCACGTCGAGGGGAGTGATCGATGCCGGGATTCGATTGGAACACGGGCAGCGGAGACGTCGACAACCCGAGCGTGTACAGCGTGCAGTACACCCTCGACTACCACGACGTGAAGCCGGATGGCAGCTTCGGGGAGAAGGTCGGCGAGGGCTCGGCGGCGGACCTGTACGTCTACACCGACGTGCCCGGCGACAACAAGTTCATCCTCGAGAACAGCTTCAAGCTCAGCCCCCAGGGCGTCGGCGGCAAGCTGTTCAGCGGGCGCGAGTACAACTTCTACTACAGCGCCGCCTCGATCCCGCGCAACGAGCTCGAGAGCAAGCTGACCGAGAAGGACTGCCAGAAGGTCAACACCGGCAAGCCGAGCGGCGGCAAGCTCCAGGTCAAGCTCAAGGGCAAGGTGGTCAAGGGCCGCCTGAACAAGGACGCGCCGACCAAGGTCGGGCCCGGCGAGGTGGTCAAGATCTACAAGCCGGTCAAGCGGGCGGGCCGCATGCGCCTCCTGTGCAGCGACAACGCCGCGACCGTCGAGGTCTTCCACCCCGACCTCAAGACCCCCTACAAGGCGAAGGACCGCGACGACAAGGCCAACCCGACCGGCGAGGAGAAGCCGGTCAAGGGCGGCTCCGAGCTCGGCTTCGACATCAAGAAGGACGACTACAAGTGGTTCTACGTCCGGGTGTCGAAGCCCTGTGACCTGACCGCGACCTTCTACACCGAGGCGATCCCGCGCGAGAAGGACGGCGCGCCCCTGTTCCCGTGGCACTTCTACTACTGGCCGGTCAACAAGACGACCGCCTGGGAAGGCAACGACTCGCTGTTCGCGAAGTTCGGCCGCGCCTTCACGCCGGACAAGGTCGACCACCCGCGCTGGTGGGAGGCCGGCGGCAAGGACGCGGTCGCCGACGGCGTCGCCAAGGGCCACGCCGAGGTCGTCAAGAAGGCCGCGGACAAGGTCTACGAGCGCGCCGACCTCGGCCACAGCCGGCCGAGCCAGCCGGGCTGGGCCGGCCACTGCCACAACTCCGCGCCGAGCTCGATGCTGTTCAAGGACGTCAAGGCGACCAACCACAACGGCGAGAACTTCTCGATCGCCGACCTGCAGCTGCTCGTCGCCGAGGTCACCGGCAACTACGCCCAGTTCAAGGGCGGCGGCTGGGGGCTGAAGCCGAAGTACGTGTACGTCAACGTCAAGTACGTCTACGGCGACTTCGAGAACAGCAACGCGAAGAAGCTCAACCTGATGTCGGTGCTCAAGCCCGGGGAACAGAATCCCGCCGCCGGGCTCAAGGACGCCCTGAAGGACAAGTACCACCGCGACCAGATGTACAACGGCAAGAAGTTCGTCCAGATGACCGATCCGCAGTGCCAGGAGGAGGCCGACCGGATCATCAAGGCCCACGGCGGCGCCGAGGCGTTCAACAACAGCGTCAAGGAGCTGTGGAACGAGATCGGCCCCGACTTCGTCGCGAACATCTACCGGATGATGGCGGACGACCAGGACCCCTGCATGGGCGACATCCGCTCGAACCAGGCCGCGGCGGGCCCGGCGGCGATCTGGAACAACTGCGCGATGTACGTCCGCACGAACTACAGCCAGCCCGAGGACAAGGACGAGAAGAACCTCGAGACCGAGAACATCTTCTACTTCAACATCGACAACGCGAACGTGCTCGGCGAGGAGAACTGCGTCGTCAACAGCGAGGGCGAGATCGAGGTCAAGAAGTGGTGGGGCCGGACGATGAAGATGGAGGAGACCTACAGCGACGCCGGCGCCGCGACGAAGTCGGTGGTCAAGTCCTTCACCGCCCAGGGCAACGGCTGGGACGAGGGCGAGGTGTACATGATCACCTACCTCAGCCGCGTCAAGGGCATGGCTGCCGAACGCAAGAAGGCCGACGGCGACGACGACTTCGGGCTCGGCAACTTCTACGTCACCCACGATTTTGTCAAGACGGGCGTTGTCGCCGTGCGCGAGAAGTTTGCATAATCTCCCCACGTCCCGCCTTTGACCGACGGCCCGGCCTGGTCCGGGCCTTTGTGTGAGGAGTGCCGATGGCCGCCTTCGCCCTGCCCCATTGGAAAGCCGAAGACACCTGGCGCCTCCAGGCGACCGTCCTGTACCGCGAGTTCGGGGCCTTCCGCGT
>JAUIEM010000247.1 GCA_030428695.1 bacterium | reverse complement strand
CTCGGGCACGACGACCACCGACCACCAGACCGTTCTGACCGCCCTCGGCAGCCTCGATGTCGAGCCGGGGACCAACACCGCGCCGTACTTCAGCGCGCTGGACGATCAGACCGTGGAGATCAACAACACCGGCTACAGCGTCGCCGTGGCGGACATCAGCGCCGGCCTGGCCAGCGCCGACGCGGGCCAGACCGTGACCCTGAGCGTCAGCGCTTCGCCGAGCGGGCTGCTCAGCAACCTCAGCGCGAGCGCGGTCAGCGGCGGAGCCGCGACCGTCAGCTTCGACACCGGCAGCTCGACCGGCTCGACGACGATCACCCTGACGGCGGAAGACGACGGCGGCACTCCCGGTGTCGACAGCTCGAGCCGCACCTTCACGGTCACCGTGCTGCCGACCCTCGAGATCACGACCACCACGCTGCCGGACGCCCTGACCCAGAACGGCTACCTGGCGACGATCAGCGCGACCGGAGGCTCGGGCAGCGGCTACAGCTGGAACGTCAGCAGCGGTAGCCTGCCGGGTGGGCTCAACCTGAACAGCGCGACCCCGGACGCGACCCTGACCGGCACCCCGGCCTCGACCGGCACCGCGAGCTTCACCCTGCAGCTCACCGACGATGCCGGCCTGAGCACCAGCCAGGCCTTCAGCCTGGACGTCGTCGCGGGCACGCCGCTGGCGATCACGACCAGCGCGCTGCCGGACGGGGCGGTCGGCGTCAGCTACAGCGGGCAGGTCTCCGCGACCGGCGGGGACGGGAGCTACACCTTCAGCCTGCTGTCGGGCAACCTGCAGAGCGGCCTGAGCTTCGCCAGCGACGGCAGCCTGAGCGGCAACCCGAGCGTCGGCGGCCGGGTCGACCTCGACATCCAGGTCAGCGACGGCTTCTCGAACACCGCGAGCGCCACCCTGGAGCTGTTCATTCCCCTGCGCTGGCTGCTGTACAAGGGGGACCTCGACACCGATGCGATCGACGAGCTCTACGCCGCCGACATCACCAGCGCGACCCCCGGCGCCCAGGTCAAGGTCAACGGCACCCTGCCGACCTTCGGCGAGGTCGAGAGCCAGCCGGTCTCGGATGAGACCTTCTCGCCGGACGGCCGCAGCCTCGTGTACAAAGCCGACCAGGACACCGTCGGCCTGCTCGAGCTGTACCTGGTCGACATGACGACCGCGACCCCCGGCACGCCGGTCAAGCTCAACGACACGATCAGCGGCGTCACCGGCGTCGATGACCTGCGCTGGTCGCCGGACAGCGAGAGCCTGGTGTACCGCGCCGACCAGAACGGGATCGGCGTGTTCGAGCTGTTCCTCGTCGACCTCTCCGGCCCGACGCCGGCGACGCCGGTGCGGGTCAGCGGCAGCTCCCCGCAGGGCGCCGGGGTCGCCGACCTCGCCGCGATCGGTCCCGGTGAGGGCTTCAGCTTCTCTCCGGACGGCTCGCTGCTCGCCTACCAGGCCGAGCAGGACATCGCCGGCGTGCTGGAGCTGTACCTCGTCGACCTGTCCGGCACCTCCCCGGCCGCCCCGGTCAAGCTGAACACCAGCTTCGCCGCCGGCCAGAACATCGACGACTTCGGCTTCTCCCCGGACGGCAACAGCGTCGTCTACCTCGCCAATGAGGAAGACGCCGCGAAGCTCGAGCTGTTCCTGGTCGACGTGTCGAACCCGGCGATGCCCGGCGCCCCGGTCAAGATCAGCGGCACGCTGGTCAGCGGCGGGAACGTCGAGGACGGCTTCCAGGAGGACCTGCTCGCGTCGCAGAACGGCTACGGCTTCTCCTCCGACGGCGACTTCCTCGCCTTCCGGGCCGACGCCGACACCGACGGCGTGCTCGAGCTGTACCTGGTCGACCTGTCCGGGGTCTCCCCGGCCGCGCCGGTCAAGATCAACGACGCCCTGGTCAGCGCCTCGAGCGACGTCAACACCTTCCGCTTCTCGCCCGACAGCGACTGGCTGGCCTACAACGCCGACCAGGACACCTCCGGCGCCGACGAGCTGTACCTGGTCGACCTCTCGACGGGCACGCCCGGCAGCCCGGTCAAGGTCCACGCCGCCCTCGGCTCCAACGGCGATGTGCGCAGCTTCAGCAACGGCAACGGCTACAACTTCTCGCCGGACAGCGACTGGATCGGATTCCTGGTCGACGACACGACCGACGGCGTCAACGAGCTGTACCTGGTCGACCTCTCGACGGGGACGCCGGGCACCCCCGCCCGGGCCCATCCGCAGCTGACGGACAGCTCGACCGACATCAACAGCTTCTTCTTCCACCCGAGCTCGGACTACGTGATCTTCGTCGGCGATGCGACCACGCCGGGCACCGACGAGCTGTACCTGACCGACATCTCGAGCGGCAGCCCTGCCGCGGCGGTGACTCTGAGCTCGACGATCGTCGCGGGCGGCGACGTCCAGATCAGCTTCGCGGGCATCGGCTTCTCGGCGGACGGGGACCGTATCGCCTACCGCGCCGACGCGATCACCGACGGCGTGATCGAGATGTTCATCATCGACTTCACGATGGCCAACCCGGGGGCGGCGATGCACGTCAACGGTCCGGTCGTCCCGGCGGGCACGGTGCGGAACTTCAGCTTCCAGCCCTGAGCCCGGCCCCTTTGCTCCTCCGTCGGGCGGAAGCTCGAGCCCTTCGAGCTGTCCGTCCGGCCGAGGTCGGGGCCCGGTGCACGTCCGGGGTCCGGTGGCTTGCGCGCGGACAGCGCGTGTGTCACACTCGCGCCCTCCTTCCGCCCGGGCATCCGCCGCCAGGAGGTGATCGTGGCCCCTCCCAAGCCCCTGCTGCGCGGCGTCTCCCACCAGATCGGCTTCTTCGTGTCCCTGCTGACCGGCGCCGCGCTGATCCTCCGCGCGGGCAGCCCCCAGGCGCAGCTCGGCGCGGTGATCTACGCCCTCAGCCTCTCCGGCCTGCTCGGCACCAGCGCGCTGTACCACCGGGTGCAGTGGCGCAGCGAGGCGGCGCGCATGCGGATGCGGCGCCTGGACCACGCGATGATCTACCTGCTGATCGCGGGCTCCTTCACGCCCTTCGCGCTGTCCGCCCTCGCCAGCGCGGAGGCGCGGATGATGTGCGTCGGCGTGTGGCTGGCGGCGGGCCTGGGAAGCGTCCTCAAGCTCTTCACCGCGCGGGCGCCGAAGTGGGTCGCGGCCGGGCTGTACCTGGTCCTGGGCTGGGCCGGGGTGTGGCTGCTGCCGCAGCTGATCGACAGGATCGGCTGGTGGGCATCCGGGCTCAGCGTCGCGGGCGGCGTCGTGTACAGCGCGGGCGCCGTGGTCTACGCGCTGAAGCGCCCCGACCCGCGGCCGGAGGTCTTCGGCTACCACGAGATCTTCCACGCCCTGGTGCTGGTCGGGGCGGGCCTGCACTACGCGGTGATCGCGCTCTATGTGGTGCCGGCCTGACGGTCGCCCTTGAACACCTCGGCGAAGACCTCGGTCGCGTAGGAGCCGGGCGGAAGCACGAAGCGCGCTTCGAGCTGTCCGTCCGCCCGCCGGCCGAGCTCGAGCTCGGTCAGCGGCACCCGGAGGGGGCGGCGCGCGCCGCGGAAGCCTAGCCGCCGGCTCGCCGCCAGGGCCTCGGCGGCGACGCCGTCGGCCGCGAGCAGCTCCTCCTCGAGCGCGCGCAGGCGGCCGTGGGGAAGCAGCCGCTGCGCCCCGAACAGGGGTCCGCTGGGGCTGATCGCGAAGCTCTCCAGCCGGGGGCGCTCGGCGGCGGCGTTCTCGACCAGGAAGCAGGCGCCGTTCTTGTGCAGCCAGGCGACCGCGCCGTCCTCGAGGGCGTCGAGCCGCTCGAGCTCGCGGGCGAGGTAGCGGTTGAACAGGCGCGACTGCCAGGCGCTGAAGTACAGGCCGCGCAGCTTCTTGGGGATCGCCCGCAGGGCGCGCTCCCGGTCTTCCGGAGCCTTCACCAGCGAGGCGAGCGCTTTGCGCGCGGCCGCATCGGCGTGGGGCCAGCGTTCGAGAGCTCCCGCCACGTTCCCCGCCGCCCAGGCCGCGCGGGCTTCCGCGCGACGCGGATCGCGCTCCGCCGGATCGGGGCCGAGCAGGCGCCGCAGGAAGGCCTCGCGGTCGCCGGCGAGCAGGGCCCGCCCGAGGTCGGCGGTCTCGCCCCCGCGGCCGAAGCGCTGGCTGCCGAAGAAGTTCGGGACGCCGCGCCGGGCGAGCATCGCGAGGGCGGCGCGGGTGTGCGCTTCCTCTTCCTCCGTCAGGGCCCCGAGCCCGAGCTGGAAGCGGTTCCCCCGCAGGTGCCCGAGCTTGAGCTTGTTGCGGTGCGGGCGGGCCTCGAGGACCTCTAGCCCCGGCAGCCGCAGCGCGAGCGCGTCCGCGGGAGCGGCCTCCGGCACCGAGATCCACTGCCGCGTGACGGCCCGGGCGTCCTTGAGGCCGGCGTAGCCGCAGGCCCGCTGTGGACGCTCGAGGGCGCGCGCGACCCGGCGCAGCGCCTCGCGGGTGCTCAGGCCGCGCTTCTCGATCCACAGGTAGAGGTGCTTGCCTTCCCCGGAGGGCTCGTACAGCGGCAGCTCCTCGACCACGAAGTCCTCCGGGGTCGCCTTGAGGCGCCCGGGGACGGGGGGGATGGAGGCGGTCAGGAAAGGGCGTGTGTCCAGGGAGCTTCGTCCGTTGCAGGCTCGGGACCGAGTCTAGAAGACCGGACGCCGGAGCGCAAAGCCCCGGCTCACAGCGTGACGGTCTCCTTGCGGAAGGAGAGCTTCGCCGGCATGCCGAAGATGTCGATGACCGCCCCAGGCCGCCTGCTGGATGCGGCGGAAGACGATGCCGGCCATCTGGCGGAGCATGCGCTCGAAGCCGCCGATGTTCGTCGCGAGGAAGTTGACCTGGGGATGCTGCTGGCGGGCATGATGACCTCCGGCGCTCGCGTGTAGTACTTTGTAGTATACCGAACGCCGGCCGTCCGTTGACGGTCAATCCCAGCGTGCGGCGCCGAGCTCGAGGCACTTGAGGACCGACTGGCTGCGGACCAGCAGCTTCCCGTCCGAGAAGGCCATCGGCGCCCACATCTGCTCGCCGGCGCGCTCCCTGCCCTCGAAGACCTGCGCCCGCGCGAGCTCGGTGTAGCCGTCGGGCGTCGGCTCGAGCATGCGCAGCACGCCGTCGTCCCCGCCGAGGCACAGCAGCTTGTCCCCAACCAGGATCACGTTGCCCATGCCGAACTCCGGGCTGCCCTCGGTCGCCCACTTGCGCTCGCCGTCGAGGGCGTAGCAGATCATACCGACCTGTTGCCGGCGGCGGCCCTGGAAGTTGGCGTAGACGTGGCCTTCGTGCACGACCGGCTGCTGGATCTGGGCGCCGATGCGGGCGACGCGGAACAGCTCCTTCAGGGCGAGCTTGTCGCCGTCGGGCGTGATCTCGACCATCACGGAGCCGGCGTTGTAGCCGCCCGTGATGAAGAAGCGGCTCTCGCCGACCGGCGCGGGCGCCGGGATCGGGATGCGGCAGGAGTAGCCGTCCCAGGTCAGCACGATCTCGCCGCTGCCGGCGTCGACCCCGAACAGGCCGATCGGGCTGATGTAGAGCACCACATCGCGCTCGCCGAAGGTGTAGATCGCCGGGGAGCAGTAGCTGTCACCGCCGACCTCCCCGCTCTGCCAGCGGGTGGCGCCGTCCTCGAGGGCCAGGGCGACCAGGCCGACCTCGGGACCCATCGAGGGCACGATCACCGTGTCCTCGTACAGGAGCGGGCTGGCCGCATAGCCCCAGCGCGGGACCCGGCCGTCGAAGCGCTCGCGCAGGTCGACGGTCCAGACCAGGGCCTGGCTCTCCCGGTCGACGCAGTAGACGTGGCCGAAGGGGCCGAGCGCGTAGATGCGGTCTTCGGTGACCGTCGGCACCGAGCGCGAGCCGTTGTAGGGCAGGCGTCCGGGGAACTCGTTGACGATCCGCCACTTCTCCTGGCCGGTCGCCATGTCGAAGACCCGCAGCACGTCGCGGGCATCTTCCTGGCGGTCGAAGAGGAAGACCTCGCCGTCGCGCACGCTCGCGCCGCCAAAGCCGGGGCCGACGTCGATGGCCCACAGCTCGGCCGGGCCGGTCTCCGGCCAGCTCTCGGCGAGCGCGCCTTCGGCGCGGCCATCGCGGGCGGCGCCGAGGAACTGGCTCCAGTCGGCGAGCGCAGTCCCCGCGCCGAGGGTGAGGATCATCAGCAGCCACACGGGCCTGCCGGACAGGGGGTGCCGCCGGTCGCGGCGGGAAACGCGAACTTCCATGCGCTTTCGCTCCTTGGAGTCACAGTCGCTGTGCCCCCAGAGTAGTGGAACGGCGACGCGCGCTGCAAGCGTCCTCCGGGTTCCGCGCGGAGACCGCTGACGGTCGACGAGCCCGGCTACTCGTCGCCCTGCGCCGGCAGCTCGAGACAGACCGCCTCCAGGTCGTTGCGGGCGAGCAGGTGCTTGCCGATCAGCACCGGCGGGTTCCAGGTGCGGGCGTCGAACACCCGGTGCCGGGCGAGCTCGCGGTAGCCGCTCGGGTCGGCGGCGACAAGCAGCAGCTCGCCCTGCTCGGTCATCACGAGCAGATGTGCGCCGGTGCCGATCAGCTGGCCGTGGCCGAAGGGCCCGCGCTCCCGCCAGCGGCTCTCGCCGGTGCGGGGATCGATGCACTCCATCGCGACGCCGTCGCTGATGCCGTACAGGTGCTGCTCGTACATCACCGGGTTGCAGAACTTCGACTTCATCACCCGGCGGCTCTTCCACACCGGCGCGACGCTCGCGCCGCTGTCCGCGCCGACGCTGACCTTCCACAGCCCGGCGCCACCGCCGTAGCCCTTCGAGTGGAAGACGCTCTCGCCGTCGAAGACCAGGGGCTGCGAGACGTTCTCGCCGCGGCCGCGGTTGACGCTCCAGCGCAGCGTGCCGTCCTCGGGGTCGTGGGCGGCGATCCCCTCGCCGTCGACGACCAGGATCACCGGCAGGCCGGAGACCACGGCGTGCACCGGCGAGGCGTAGGCGGCCCGGCGCGTGCCTGCCTGCCAGACCGGCTCGCCGCTGACCGCGTCGAAGGCGAGCAGCGAGCGCCCGTCGCTGTCCCCGGAGCTGACGATCACCCGCCCGTCGATGACAAGGGGCGACCCGGAGTAGCCCCACTGGGGCGGCTCGCCGCTGAAGTCCGCGACCAGGTCGTGGCCCCACAGGAGCGCGCCGTTGCGGGCGTCGAGGCAGCGCAGCAGGCCGGTCGCGCCGAGGGTGTAGACCCGGCCCTCGGCGACGGTCGGGGTCGCCCGCGGGCCGTTGCCGCCGAAGGATGACTGAAAGTACACGCTGTCGGCATGCACCCAGCGGGTCTCGCCGGTCGGCCAGTGCAGACAGACGACGCACTCCTCGTCACCCCGCTGGGACTGTGTGAAGGCGAAGTCGCCGATGACCGCGAAGGAGGAGAAGCCCTCGCCGAGGGGCCGACGCCAGAGCTCCTTCGGCGGGGTGGACGACCAGCCTTCCTGCAGGACCGGCGCGTTGAAGCGCGGCTGTCCGTCGGGCCCCGGGAAGGACGGACTGTCGTAGGGGGAGGGGACGAGCTCGACGGCGCCTTCGCTCGCGGTCAGGTCCGCGGCGGTGTCGTCGAGCCAGCGCAGGCCGATGATCGGGACCACCGAGCCGGTGTAGCCCTTGACCTGGAACATCGAGGCGGCGAGGGCGAGGAACACGAGGATGCCGACGCAACCGCCGCGTTTCCCCCCACGGGACAGCCGGGAGAGGAACAGCAGCCAGATCACGAGACCGACGAAGACCAGGAAGACGGTCAGCACGGCGAGGGGACCCGCCAGGTCGCCGCCGCCCCAGCGCAGCGAGGCGAAGATTCCGCCGACCAGCACGACGAGGAGGGCCGGCAGCGGCCACCAGCGCACGCCCGGTCGCGGGTTGTGGTTCGGATCGCTCATCGTCCGTCCTCCGTCGATCGACCGGGCCAGTCTACCCGCTCGGTGGCCGAGCGCCGTCGCGTTTTTCGCGCGTCCGTGGTCTGAGCTGAGCTGAGCCGGCCGAAGGGACCGTCCTCGGCTTGACGTCCGTGGTCGCGTAGGCCGGTCTGATTCACCAGGATCCTGCTGTGGACCCGGGATGGAGAACGGCTCCGCTGCTCGAAGACTCGAAGCGCCCGATCTCAAGCGGCGTCCGGGCCATCGCGACGAGATCCCGGTGATCGGCCGGGGTAGGTGCTCCGGCTGGCGCCGGGTATGATGAGCCCGCGGCTGGCGCCGCCGAGCAGCGCCAGGGGAGACACGCCCGGAGGAGCTTCCATGCAGTGTCGGATTCTCGCCCGCGACGAGCACGAGGCGCGCCGCCGCCACCTCGCCGTCGGCCACGCCGCCAACGCGTCGACGCAGCCCTTTCCGGCCTACGCCGCCGTGCGGTTCAACCGGGCCCTGCGGCGGGTCGGCTGGTGGTGGCTCGGGGAGGTCGACGGCGAGGCCGTCTCCTCCCTGCTGTGCTATCCGCTGACCCTGCGCGATGCCACGGGAGCCCGCGTCCCCGCCTACGGCCTCGGCGCGGTCGCCACCCGCCCCGACGCCCGACGCAAGGGCTACGCGAGGCGCCTGTGCGAGGCGGCCATCGCGGCTGCGGAGGCGGAAGGGCGCCGGGTCGGCCTGCTGTACTCGGCGATTCCTCCCGCCTACTACGAGCGCCTGGGCTTCGCGGTCTGCCCTGCCGCGGGCTTCCTCAGCGAGGATCCCGCCGAGGTCGCCGCCAGCGGGGAGCAGGCGCGCCTGCTCCCCTGCGATCCGCTGGTCGAGCCGGCTCCGTACCTCGCGGCCTACCACGCCCACCTCCGCGGACTGCGCCCGGAGCGCGACCTGGCGAGCTGGACCGCGGCCTGGACCGCCTGGCCGGAGGACTGGTGCTTCGCGATCGACGGAGGCCCCGGCTACGTGCGGGTCAACGACGACGGCGACGAGGTCGCGATCCTCGAGCTCTGCCCGGCGCCCGGCACCTCGCCCCAGCCCGCGGTCCGAGCGGTCGCCGCCCTGACCGTGCAGCTCGGACGTGCGCGGCTGTGCGGCTGGCTGCTGCCCGACGAGCTCGCCGGCACGAGCTTCCGCGACGTGGGGCGGGCCCGCACGCTGCCGATGCTGCGGGGGGTGACGGCGGAGGAAGCGGCGGGGGCGCGCTTCTTCGGCTCCGATCACTTCTGAGCGCGGGCGGCCTCGAGCTCCTCGCGCAGGCGCTGGGCCAGGGCATCGTCGGAGAGCCGCCGGAGCGCCTCGAGGGCCGCGTCGACCTCGCCGCGGGGCCCGAGGGCGGCCCAGGTCAGGAGGTCCTCGCGCGGCAGCGCCTCGAGCATCCGCACCGCGTGGGCCTGTTGTGACGCGTCGTCACTCGCGAGCATGCGCCGCACGATGTCGAGCGAGCCCGCGATGCCGCTCTCCCGGGTGGCCGCCTCGAGCGCGGCGGCCAGCTCCTCCGCCTCCGGCCGCAGCGCTGCGATCAGGCCCGCCCAGCGGAGCCGATCGGCCCCTTCGGCGGCGGCGAGCAGCGGGCGCCGCAGGGCGCCGGCCAGGGCGAGCCCCCGGTGGCGCTCGCGCTCGACCTCGCTCGCGAGCAGGGCGCGCAGCCAACCGCGCACGGTGTCGCGGCCGTCCGCTGCCCACACCAGGCGGAGAGCCGCCTCCAGCGGCCAGGTCGTGCGCGCGGCGCGCAGCTGCTCGGAGACGAGCGTCTCCAGCTGTGCGGCGGGGAGCCGGGCCAGGCTGTCGGCGACCGGCGCCGCACAGCGCTGCGCATCCTCGGCGCGCAGCACGCTGAAGAGCGCGCTCCAGCCCTCGCTGTCGGCCTCGGCGACCAGGGCGTGCAGCGCCCGCTCGCGGACGTCCGCGTCGTCGGAGCGGGCGAGCTGGGCGAGATACCAGTCGCCCAGGGCGAGGTGGAAGGCGCGTCGGTCGCGGACCAGCCCCGCGAGATCGACGCCGAGCTGCGCCCGGTCCCCCTCGGCCCGGGCGAAGGCGGCGAGGGCGTGGGCGTCCAGGGGCTCGGCGCGGGCGAGTCGACGCAGCTCCTCGAGGCAGGCCGCGCGGCTCTGTGGAACGCTCAGCCGGTCGAAGAGCAGGCCCAGGCTGGCCGTGTCCCCCGCCGTGACCAGTCGGCCGAGGACGGGGGCGGGCTCCTCGAGGTGCAGAGCGGCGTCGCGCAGCGCAGCGTGGAGCGCGGGCTGCGCCTGCTCGACGGCGCGCTCGAGCAGCCAGCGGCGGGTGTCGTCGTCGGCTCCCTCGGCTTCCGCGAGGAAGTCCTCGGCGGTGAAGCCCTGCAGGGCCGCGCGACGCAGGTCCTTCACCCAGGGGTTGCCGCTGCCCGCGGTCCGCCGGTAGTCGCCGATGCTCGGCCGCAGCTTCCAGAGTCCCGTCGTGAAGCCGATGGCGGACAGCGCCGCGAGGGCGACCAGGCCGATCCGCCCGTACCGGGGCAGGGGCCGGCGCAGCGCGATCACACAGGCCGGCGCGATCTTCGCGAGCTTGCCGACCAGCTGCAGGCGCCGCGCGGCCTTGCCCGGGAAGGCGACCTGCAGCGCCGGCAGCGCGCGCGCGCGCCGCCCCTCGGCGTCGCAGATCGCCAGCCCGCGGAGCGACATGCCGGGGGTCGTGCCGTCGCGGAGGATCAGCCGGTACACGAGGCCGCAGGCGAGCGCGAGGTGGAGCACGCCGAGCGCCAGGCACAGGCGCCCCGCGAGCGGGTGCAGCACGAACATCCAGCAGGCGACCAGGCCGGCGAAGGGGACGAGCAGCAGCGCCATGTCGATCGCCCAGGCGCCCAGCCGTCGCCCGACGACGTTCCGCTCCAGCCGCTCCACGCAGGCGGCGCACACCATCGCGTCCGGAGCGCGGACGCCGTCGCAAGCCGGGCAGCTCGCGCCTTTCCCCGCCGGCGGACCTCGCTTCGCCATCGGTCCGTCTCCCCGGGTCGCTCCTCCTCCCGCCGCGTTCTTCTTCCCGGGGGCTGAGCTTCCTCCCGCCAGCAGCTCACCGCAGCTCGGACAGCGAGCCCTCGAGGAGGGACGAGCGCGCAGGCGCAGGCGTTTGGAGCAGTGGGGGCAGGGGAGGACCATGATCGCTCCGGTGTGTGGTTGCTTCCCGTCTTGCTCGCCGGCTCGGCCTCCGGGCTCGAGAATCTCCAGAACGCGTCGAGCCCCAACGAAAAGGGAGGGGACCGCCCCTCCCTCTCCCCAGGCCTTCTGCGAGCTGCTCAGAAGCCGAAGTCGTTCGCCGTGAAGTCGTCGGCGTCGCGGAAGATCACGTTGTTCCCGATCGGGGTGGTCGCGGTGAAGCTGAAGCCGGGCACGCGGCCGTCGAGGTCGTGGTCGACGAACACGTCGTTCTGCCAGACCGCGAACACGTCGATCGCGCCGAGGTTGGTGCCGATCAACGCGTTGATCGCCTGACGGAACTCCTCGGCGACCAGGGCGTGGGCGGTCGGCGAGGGGTGGATGCCGTCGAGGCTGAAGCCGCCGCCGTTCCGATCGAAACGCTGCGCCGAGGCCCCGGCGTAGGACTTCGAGATCTCGGCGACCGGGAAGGTCCGGTACAGGGTGACCGGCAGCCCGTTGGTGTCGACCAGCTGGTAGCCGTTGTCGACGACGTCCGAGAACAGCGTGTTCAGGTCGCACAGCCCGACCCGCGAGCTGTTCGGGGTGACGACGCTGGCGATCGCCTGGTTGAGGGCGTCGACCCGCGTGGTCAGGTCGGCCTGCTCGGCGCTGTCGAGGTTGTTGACGTCGAAGTCGAACAGGGCGAGGTTCGGCATGCCGACCGACAGGGTGTTCAGGGCGGTCACCTTGTCCGGGTTCGGGATGACGATGTTGGTCATCGCCGTCAGCAGCAGGTCGAAGGGCACCAGCGCGTCAGGGTCGCCGCCGAAGCCGAAGCCGCTGGTCGTCCAGCCCGCGTTGGCGAGGTCGCTCAGGCTGACGCCGCCGTAGTTGCGCAGGAACTGTGACGCCTCGGCGAGGTTGAACATGTAGGCGAGGTCGCCGGTGTCCGGCAGGTTCGCGACGACGATCTGCGTCCCGGTGTTGGCGAGCAGCGTCGAGATCATCGCCCCGTAGCCGAGCTCGAAGGCGGCCGGCGGCGCGGTGCGGTCGAGCGGCGGATAGAGAGCCCCGCGGGGGTCGGTGTCGTCCAGCTTCGCGGCGAAGGGGAAGGGGTATCCGCCCATCGCCAGGACGCTGACGTCGGTGTCGACCGTCGAGGCGACCGAGCCGAGCAGATCGTTGTTGCCGAGCCAGATCGTCATGAAGGTCGGGTTGCGCGCGATCGCGACGTCGAGCACCGACGAGCCGGCGGCCGCCGGGGCGAGGATCGCGTCGAGCTCGTTCGAGAACATCGTCGGGTCGGTCGTCGTGGTGGTCGTCGTGACGGGCAGTGTCGGCAGCACCACGGACATGCCCGAGACCCCGAGGTTGTTCGCGGGCTCGGACGGGTTGACGCGGAAGAAGCCGCTCGCCGTCGCGACCATGTTCGGGACGCTGAAGTTGGTGTTGAAGGCGTCCGCGAGAATGACGGGATACGCGAACGACTGGGTGAAGCCGTTCGCGTCGCCGCTCATCACTCCCTCGGTCACGCTGTCTCCGAGCGAGACGTAGGTGGTGAACACGGGGTCGACGGGCGTCCTGTCGTCGCTGTCGCTGCTGTCGTTGCAGCCGAGCAGCCCGACGAGCAGCGCGAGGCTGGCGACCCACGGAAGTCGTTGACGGATCATCATTTCGCTCTCCCGGTGAAAGCAGTGTGAAGGGAGCAGGAGGTTGTGAAGAAACCTAACCTTAATCTCGAGTCATACACAAGCGCGCTTCGGCATTTTTCGCGCCGCGCGCGCCGACGGCGCGGGTTTCGCTACGGAAACAACGGGAACGGGGTGTGGGTGAAGGTATCGAAGAACGGGGTGTAGCTGAAGAAGCTCGGGTCGAAGGTCGGCCCGGGCAGGATGTTCCCGGACTGGCCGAGACCGAAGAAGGTCTCGACCTGCAGCGGCCCGTTCGACCCCATCTCGACGACGTGGGCCCAGGTCGAGCGCGAGCTGAAGGGCATCGTATGCACCGGGCCGAAGAGGTCGTGGCTGAACGTGATCGTGCCGCGCGCCCCGGTTCCCCACGGCTGGCTGCCCAGGGCCGCCAGCGTGTTCCTGGGTCGCGAAGCCGCTGCCGAAGACCTCGGCCAGGGTGCCCCGGCCGTTGCGCCGGAACAGCTCCATCTGCCACAGCCGGTCGGTCGCCATCGCGTACCCGAACTCCTCGTAGACCGCGCCGATGTCGGCGGTCGGCGAGCCGGTGATGAAGTAGATGCCCAGGGTGTCGCGGCTGACCTCCAGGCCTTCGCCGCGCAGCGCCGTCGCGGTCAGCGCGTTGCTGAGCCCGAGGGTGTTCGAGCGCACGTCCAGGCTCGCCGTGTGGGCCTCGTCCTTCGACGGGGTGAAGGCGACGCTGACGCTGAGGTTGCCCCCGATCGCGACGGTCGTGGGCAGGCTCGGGACCCCGCTCAGGCTGAAGTCGCCCGCGTCGGCGCCGCTCAGCTCGATGGCGCTGATCTCCAGGGCGGCGGTGCCCGTGTTGCTCAGGGTGATGCTCGTCGGCGAGGCGGGGGCCTCGGTGCCGACCAGGCTGGTGCCGAGGTCGGTCGAGCCGCTGACGGCCAGCTCGGCGGCGAAGACGACGAAGCCCTCGCCGGAGAAGCCGACCGCGTTCGTCGCGCCGGCGCTTCCGCCGGAGTTCGAGGTCACGGTCAGGACGGCCTCGCGCAGGCCGACAGCGGTCGGCGTGAAGACCAGCTCGACCGCGACGCTCTGTCCGGCCCGCAGCACCAGGGGGAGGGCCGGCGTCGTCGTCAGCTGGAAGTCCGCGGCGGCGGCGCCGCTCAGGCTGATCGCCGTCACCACGAGGCTGTCGCTGCCGACGTTCTCGAGGGTCCAGCGGCCCGTGCTCGAGCTCTGGCCGACCTCGACGCGGCCGAAGTCGATCAGCGCGGAGACGGAGAGCTGCGGATCGGTCGGTCCCGCGTTGTCGGAACTGCTGCTCGAACACCCGAGCCAAGCCACTGCGAGCAACAGGCCGATGCCTGTACGGATGCCACGCTTCACGCCGCTCCTCCTTGCGCCTGGGAGACCACGCGCCGGTTCTGTCTTGCAATCCCTCCAGAGTAGCGCCTCCCCCCGTCACGTGCAGAAGCTCGCGCCGACGCGTTGACGCTGGGGAGCCCGACCCCGTACGATGGCCGCTCTCCTCGGTCGCTACCGGCTTGCCAGGGAAGTGATGATGGGCGGCCCCCGGCTGACGCTCCGTCCTCGACGCGCGGCACCTCGACGCTCGCGTGGAGGGTTCCTGCTCGGGCTGCTCGTCCTCTGCGCGGGCCTCGCCGCCGAGCCCCTCGCCCTCAGCGCCGAGCAGCGGGCCTGGCTGGCGGCGCACCCGGTGCTGCGCTTCGGGCCGGCGCCGAGCTTTCCGCCCGTCGAGTACCTCGACGAGGAGGGGCGGCTGCTCGGCATCGCCGCGGACTACCTCGCGATCGTCGAGGAGCGCCTCGGCGTGAGCTTCACGATGGAGCGGCGCGCCACCTGGAAGGAGATCGTCGAGAGCACCGAGCGCGGGGAGATCGACGTCTGGCTCGAGGCCGCGCCGACTCCCGAACGCGAGCGCTACATGGCGTTCACCGCGCCGTATCTCGAGCTGCCGGCGGTGATCATCACACGCCGGGACGAGGGCGCGGCCTCGCTGGCGCTCGCCGACCTCCGCGGCCGGCGGGTCGCGATCGTCGCCGGCTACGCGAGCGGCGACTACGTGCGCGAGCAAGATCTCGGCCTCGAGCTCGTCGAGGTCCCGGACGTGCGCACCGGCCGCGACCGCGTCGCCTTCGGCGCGGTCGACGCGGTGATCGCGAACATCGCGGTCGCGAGCTTCGAGATCGAGGCGGCGGGCCTGACCAACCTGCGCATCGCCGGCGAGTCGGGCTTCGTGTGGAAGCT
>JAUIEM010000246.1 GCA_030428695.1 bacterium | reverse complement strand
GGAGTCGAGGATCAGCACCTGGTCGTTCGAGCCGTCGGTGACGTAGACGGGATCCCCGGCGACCGGCGTCGTCGGGGTGGTCGGCGTCGTCGGGGTGGTCGGCGTCGTCGGAGTGGTCGGCGTCGTCGGAGTGGTCGGCGTCGTCGGGGTGGTCGGCGTCGTCGGAGTGGTCGGCGTCGTCGGGGTGGTCGGCGTCGTCGGCGTCGAGGTGCCGGGCGTCGCGGTGCCGCCGCCGGCGTTGATCTGGTTCGAGCTTCCGCCGCTGCTGCTGCTGCTCTCTTCGCAGCCGGTCACGATCAACAGCAACGACAATGTGGCGATCGTCAAGAGTGTGGACAGCTTTCTCATGGTCGGGGCCCCCTGCTCCGTCGGTGCGTGGCTTCGGTACGTGGAGAAAGCAGTGCAAGCGCTGTGCCACATGCGGGAAGAAATCCCCGGAGGTCCGGAAAGCTGCGACGGGAGAGCGAGGCAGGGGAGAAAACCGCACGGATGCGGTGGAGGCGGCCGCCTGCGCGCAGAATCATCCCTGTCGCACTGTTTAGCGGCGCTGCAACGGGACGCGGTCCGTGTGTCACGGAAAGCTGGAAATGCGACCCATAATGAAACGGAACGCGCTTGCGACCCTTACACTCGGGATCGCCTTGAGCTGCAACCCTACAGTTGCACCAACTCCGCGGCCTCGACGACCGCCGCGCACAGGGGGTCCCAGCCGAAGCGCTCGCGCACTTCCACCACCCCCGCCCGCAGGGGCTGCTCGAGCTCTTCGTCGTAGAAGCGGCGGATGGCCGCGGCGAAGGCCTCCGGCTCGGGGGCGGCGAGCAGTCCGCTGCGCCCGTCCTCGACCACCTCGGCGAGGCCCCCGACGGCCGAGGCGATGACCGGCACACCGAACTGGTAGGCGAGGTAGGCCGGTCCGCTCTGCGTCGCGTGGCGGTAGGGCAGGCAGATCGCGTCGGCCGCCGCGAACCAGGCGCCGACCTCATCTTCCGGGACGAAGCGGTCCTCGAAGCGCACCCGCTCCGCGATGCCGAGCCTGCGCACCAGCTCTTCGTAGCGGCTGCGGGGCAGGTAGAACTCACCGGCGACGACGAGCTCCAGCTCCGGATCGTCGCAGCGCGCGAGGGCCTCGAGCAGGATGTCGACGCCCTTGTAGTGGCGTACCAGGCCGAAGAAGACCAGGCAGCGGGGCCGCGTGATACCGAGCTTCGCGCGCGCCTCGGCCTTCGTCAGCCCCGCATCCTTCAGCTCGTAGATCGGGTGGTGGGCGAAGGTGGTCGGAAGCCCCGGGCGCAGCTCTTCCAGCTGGGCCCGCACCGAGCCGGTCATCGTCACGAAGGCGTCGGCCTGCCACAGCGCGAGCTTCGTCAGCGCGGCGTCGCCCGGCCGCGGCTCGTGGGGCAGCGCGTTGTCGACCAGCAGCGCGACCTTGAGCCGGCGCATGCGCAGCAGACCGGCGATGCTCGCGTAGCAGGGCGCGAAGAAGGGCATCCAGTACCGGAACAGCACCAGGTCGGGGACGAAGTCCGCGACCGCGAAGGCGGTGCGCGCCCAGGTCAGCGGGTTGAGCACGTCGATCAGCGCGGTGCTCGGCACCGGATGAGGGTCCGGCCCCTCGACGTACTGGGTCTTGCCGGGGAACAACAGCTCGGGGTACTGGCGCGTAAAGGAGAAGAGATGCACCGTGTGCCCGCGCGCGATCAGGTTCTGGGCCAGCAGCGCGCTCAGCTTGGCGATGCCGCCGCGCAGCGGATAGGCAGGTGTGACCATGGCGATGCGCATCGCTGGGAAGGGCCCCCGCGCCCGGGCCGCGAGAGGCTTCCCCCTCGACGGCGCATCGGGTAGAGTTCGGGGGCACCCTATCCCCGCCGGCCCGGGCTGTCAAACCCTGGAGCCAGCGCCACAAGCGGAGACGACCATGCTCAGCGTCGGCGACGTCAAGCAGATGATCGAGAGCCACATCCCTTCGTGCGAGTGCGAGGTGACCGACCTGACCGGCACCTCCGACCACTTCGCCGTCTACGTCACCTCGCCCGCCTTCGCGGGCAAGACCCTGATCGAGCAGCACAAGATGGTCTACGCGGCGGTCGGTGACCACCTGACCCGCGAGATCCACGCGCTGTCGATCAAGACCGACACGCCCTGAGGCGGTGGGAACCTTCGATGCGGGGAGCCCTGCCCCGTCTGCTCTCCATCGGGATCGGCATCGCGAGTCCCCGTGAGTCACGAGCGCTGAGCCCGGTGAATCAGACGGGCTGACACTGCCTGTGCCCGAAAATCCTCGCCGGGGTGTCCGGATCGCGTCGGTCGTCGCCACCAGGGGGGTGACACACTTCCCTCGAGGTCCGCGATGCGACGTCTGCTTCTCCTGTTGCTCCTCGTCTCCGGGCTGCCTGCCCAGGAGCTGTACGAGGTCCGCTTCCGCTTCCCCGCCCGCCGCGATGTCGAGCGCGTCGCCGTCGCCGGCGACTTCAACGCCTGGGACTCCGGCGCCGACCCGCTGGAGCGCCGGCGCGACGGCTCCTGGCAGGTCACGCTCGAGCTGACGCCGGGCTTCTACGCCTACAAGTTCGTGCTCGACGGCGAGCGCTGGGAACCGGATCCGGCCGCGCGCCAGAGCCGGCCGGACGGCCACGGCGGCCAGAACTCGGTCCTCGCCGTCGGCCCGATCGAGCGGGAGGCGCGGCGCTTCGAGAGCCCGGAGTGGCTCGGCGACGCGGTCGCGTACCAGATCTTCCCCGAGCGCTTCTGTGACGGCGACGCCTCGAACAACCCCCGTGGGACCCAGGCCTGGGGCGGCCGGCCGGAGTTCGGCAACCACTTCGGCGGCGACCTCGACGGCATCGTCGCGCGCCTCGACCACCTGCAGGCCCTCGGGGTCTCGGTGCTGTACCTCAACCCGATCTACTTCGCCCCCTCGAACCACAAGTACAACCCCCGCGACCACCGCCAGGTCGACCCGGCCTTCGGCGGCGACGAGGCGCTGACCCGGCTGTGCGCGGCCCTCGAGGAGCGCGGCATGCGGGTCGTGCTCGACGGGGTGTTCAACCACACCTCCACCGACTTCTTCGCCTTCGCCGACTGCCGCGCCCGGGGCGCCGACTCGCCCTACTGGGACTGGTACTTCATCGAGGGCGACGCGGTGCGCGACAATCCTCCGAACTACCGCTGCTGGTCCGGCCACGACGGCCTGCCCGAGCTGAACACCGACCATCCCGACGTGCGCGCCTACCTGTTCGACAGCGTGCGCCTGTGGCACGAGCGCTTCCCGATCGCCGGCTGGCGGCTCGACACGGTCACCGACATCGAGCACCCGTTCTGGGAGGAGTTCCGCGCCGTCGTCAAGGACTGCGACGAGGACGCCTGGCTGATCGGCGAGATCTGGGGCGACCCCTGGCCCTGGCTGCAGGGGGACGAGTTCGACGGCGCGACGAACTACCGCTTCCGGGACGCGGTGCTGCAGGGGGTGCTGCAGCGCTCCTTCGACGTCCGCGAGCTCGACGCGCGGCTGCAGGCGATCGCGGGGGAAGCGCCGGAGCCAGCCCGGCGGGCGATGCTGAACATCCTCGGCAGCCACGACACCCCGCGCCTGCGCACCCTCGCCGAGCAGGCCGCGGGCGGGGCTGGCGACGCGCGGCTGCTGCAGGCCCTGGTGCTCCAGTTCACCTTCCCCGGCGTGCCCTGCGTCTACTACGGGGATGAGGTCGGGCTGCGCGGCGAGGGCGACCCGGACTGCCGGCGCTGCTTCCCCTGGGACGAGGCGGCCTGGGAACAGGCGATCCACGCGCGGGTGACCCGGCTCGGCGCCCTGCGGCGCAGCCTGCCGGGCCTGCGCTCGACGGCCTGGAAGACGCTCAAGGCCGACGACGGCCTCTACCTGTTCGCGCGCGGCGAGGGGCGGGATGCGGTCGCCGTCGCCCTCAACCTCGACGACGCGCCGCGGGAGCTGAGCTTCCGCCCCGGCAGCGTCGGCTGGCGCAAGGGCCAGAAGGTGCGTGAGGAGCTCGAGGAGCTCGGCACGGCGGGCCGCTGGAAGGTTGGGGGCGGGGCCTGGACGGTCGAGCTGCCGGCCAACGGCAGCGCGCTCTGGGCACCGGAACGGCGTTGAGAGCAGCCCGGCGGTCGGGTAGGATCGACGCTCTGTTCTTCATCATCAAGGACACACGATGATCGGACACATCCTCGCCCTGATCGACTTCTCGGAGTACTCCGGCGCCTCCCTCAAGACCGCCGCCCAGCTGGCGGAGAAGGTCTCGGCCTCGCTGACCGCGCTCTACGTGCGGCGGGTCGAGAAGGGACGCTCGCAGCGCCTGCGCAAGCCGATCCCGACGGTCCACGAGCACAGCGCCGAGGACAAGCACGCCCTCGACGCCTTCGTCGAGGCCCAGCTCGGGCCCGATGCCAAGGTACGCCGGGTGGTCGTCGAGGGCACGCCGGCCTACATGGCCTCGGACTGGGCGAGCCGCAACAAGGTCGACCTGATCGTCTGCGGCACCCACGGCGAGACGGGCTACGGGCGGGTGCTGCTCGGCAGCTTCACCGAGAAGATCGTGCGCCTGGGCTCCTGCCCGGTGTGGATGGTCCGGGCCCCGCAGGCGACCGAGGTGCCGGCGAAGATCCTCTGCCCGACCGACCTGTCGACGGCCTCCGCGCCCGCTGAGGAGCTCGCGGCCTACACGGCCGGGCTGTTCGACGCGACGCTGGTCCTGCTCCACGTGCTCAACCGGCCGAGCCGCTACGGCAAGGCGGCCGAGCTCGACGACTTCTACAGCAAGGCCAAGAAGGACGCGGAGCAGGCCGTCCGTCAGCTGTGGAAGGACCGCGACGTCGCGCACGAGGTCCTCGTCAAGGTCGGCGACCCGGCCGAGCAGGTCGTCGATGTCGCCACCGAGCTCGACGTCGACCTCGTCGTGTGCGGGACCCACGGCAAGAACAACCTCAAGCGCAAGCTGCTCGGCAGCGTCGCCGAGCAGGTCGTGCAGCTCGCCCCCTGCTCGGTCCTGACGGTGCCCCACGTGCCGGAGCGGATCGGCATCAGCGTCAAGCGCAGCTGAGGCCGCTTGCCCGGCTGCGCAGCCGCCTGCGCGGGGCTCCGCCCGGAAATTTTGTCCAGCAACTTGAAAGGCATACAACCGTCTGCTAATCTTCCTCCAGACATTTGTCTAGCGATTCTGCGAAGACATCCGGAGAGGCCTCCCCTCTCCCCAGGAAGAAGGAGCTGACGATGCCACCGAGAGGATGGACCCGGGAGCGCGTCTACCGCTACGTCCGTGACAGCCTGCTCCGCAACGAGCCGCCGACGGTCCGCGAGGTCCAGCAGGCGATGGGATTCAGCGCCGTGCAGACGGCACGCCAGCACCTCGAGTCGCTGGTCAGCTCCGGGCGCCTGGTCAAGAGCCCAGGCATCTCCCGCGGCTACCGCCTGCCCGATCTCGGCTCGGCGGTCTTCGTGCCCCTGCTCGGCCGCGTGCAGGCCGGAGCCCTGACCGAGGCGGTCGAGGATCTCGAGGGCTACCTCCCGATCGGGGGCGAGACCAGCGGAGAGCTCTTCGCGCTGCGGGTGCGCGGCTCGAGCATGCGCGACGCGGGCATCCTCCCCGAAGATGTCGTCATCGTCAAAAGGCAGCCCGATGCCGAGCACGGCCAGATCGTCGTCGCCCTGATCGACGAGGATGCGACGGTCAAGACCCTCTACAAACAGGGCAAGCGCATCGAGCTGCATCCCGCCAATCCCGACTTCGAGCCGATCCGTCCCGATCCGGGTGCGGTGAGTATCCTCGGCCGGGTCATCGAGGTCCGGCGCTTCCTGTAGTCCCTTTTGGTCAGGGGTCGGAAGCTGCAAGGCGGAGGTCGAGCACCTCCCGCTCCGGGGGTTGGTATGCCTGGCGTGATCCAGAGGCCGGAAGTCGAAGGCTCGGGGAGACCGAAGCCCGAGGAGCGCCTCGACACCCTGCGCGCGTTGCCCGGGCTGACCTCGGCCGGGCGGCTGCAGCGCCACCATGAGCCGGAGCCGCGCTGGGACCTCCCGACCCTGGAGGGCCGGCTGGTCGAGCTCGGTGGACGGGGCGCGCTGACCCTGGCGGCCGCGCTGGTGCGCGAGGTCCAGAAGGCGCGCGAGCCGGTCGCCTGGGTCGACTCCGACGGGCGGACGAAGGGCAAGCCCCGCTTCGGCGCCCCGCCGCGCTGGCTGGCCGAGCTGGTCCGGCCGGGGAGCTGGCAGCCGCAGACCTGGGAGCGGCTGCGCGGACAGGTGCACCCGCCCGACCTCGCGACCTGGGGCATCGACCTCGCGGGGCTGGTCTTCATCCGGCTGAGCGACCGCTGGGCGCGCCTGGACGCGGTCGAGACCCTGCTGCGCTCGGGGGCGTTCGGGCTGATCGTCGTCGAGCTCGGCCGCCAGCGCGGCCTGGGCCTGGCGATCCAGTCGCGGCTGGCGGGCCTGGCGGCAAAGCACGCGACCGCCGTGCTCTGCCTGCGGGACGACGCCGGCGGGCGGTCCTCCCTCGGCCCCCTGCTCTCGCTGCGGGCCTGCGCGGAGCGGGGGGAGGTGAACGGATCGGGACCGGGACCGGGATCGGGGTCGGGGTCGGGGCGCGAACGAGACTCCCAAGGCCAGGCGCAGAGCGGAAGAGGGGAATGCAACGCAGAGGCGCAGAGGAGCAGAGGCGCGGAGCGGGTCTCGGCGGGGGTCGAGCCCGGCGACCACATCGCAAACGAATGCAGGGGCGGGGCGCACCCCCGACACGACAACGCAGACGAATGCAGGGGCGGGGCGCACCCCCGCCACGACAAAGACGCAAACGAATGCAGGGGCGGGGCGCACTCCCGCCACGACCTCGCAAACGAATGTTGGGTTCACTCCCACCACGACATCACAAGCGAATGTAGGGGCGGGGTTTACCCCCGCCCGCCGAGCGCGTGCAAGTCCGGCTTTCCAGATCAGGCGCAAAGAACGCGGAGCTGCGCAGAGAAGACCTCCGCCCCCATGTCTGCTCCGCGACCCTCCGCGGGTCCGTGCGCCCCTATGTCGTCTTCCTCCTCCAGACTTCCGTCCCCCTCGGAATCGGCCTCGGACTCGGAATCGGCAGGGGGAATCGGGCAGGGGCACGGGCGCGGGCACGGGCACGTCGGGGAATCGGCATCGGCATCGGCATCGGAATCGGCCGACGCCCTGCCCCCACCCGAGCAGCGCTTCTCCTACCGTCTGCGGGTGCTGCGCGACAAGCGCCGGCCGGGCGGCTGGGACGAGCGGCGGGAGTGCCATGGACCGGCTGGCCTGTGTTGACGTGCCGGCGCTGGCGCTGCAGCTGTTGTTGCGGCGCCGCCCGGAGTGGCGGTCCGCTCCCGCGGGGGTGGTGCTCGAGGACAAGCCCCAGGCGGCCATCGAGTGGTGCAACGAGCGGGCGAAGGCGATGGGCATCCACCCGGGGATGCGCTACGCGGCGGGGCTGTCCCTGTGCGCCGACTTCCGGGCCGACGTCGTCTCCGACCAGGAGCGTGCGCGGGCGATGGCCGAGCTGACCGCCTGCCTGCGCGAGCTCTCGCCGGAGGTCGAGCCGAGCGCCGAGCTCCTCGGGGTGCTGTGGGTCGGGGTGACCGGGCTGTGTCCCCTGCATCCCTCCCTCGAGCACTGGGCCGAGGAGGTGCGGCTCGCGCTCTCCCTGCGGGGCTTCCGCTGCCGGGTGGTCGTCGGCTTCAGCAAGTTCTGCAGCTACGCGGTCGCGCGGGGGCCGGACGAGACCCCTCTGCGGGTGTTCGCCAGCCCCGCGCAGGAGCGAGGGGCGGCGCGACGCACCGGGCTGCTCGAGCTCGGCATCGCGACCGGGCAGGTCCTCGCGCTCGGTCAGCTCGGCATCGAGACCCTCGGCGACCTCCAGCGGCTGCCGGCGGGAGGGGTGCTGCGCCGCTTCGGCCCGGAGCTGCGGCGGCTGCAGCGCCTGATGAAAGGCGGAGAGTGGGAGCCGCTGCGCTCCGCGCCTCCGCAGCTCGAAGCCCGGCGCCAGCTCGAGCTCGCCGCCCCGAGCAGCGACAGCCGGCTGCTCCTGTTCTGCCTGCGGCCGGTGCTCGCGGAGCTGCTGCAGGTGCTGCGCGAGCGGCACGAGGGTCTGCGCGCGCTGGTGCTGGACTTCACCCTCGAGGAGGGCTCCTGCTCCACCGAGCTGCGCCCCGCCCGGCCGACCCTCGAGCTCGGGCAGCTGCTCGAGCTCGTCTCCCTGCGTCTCGACGCCCTGGCCCTCGCGTCCGCGGTCGAGGAGATCGGCCTCACGGCCCGGGGGGTGCCGCTCGCGGTCGAGCAGCTCGAGCTGTTCGCCGCGGCGGCGCGCCGCGACCTCGCCGCCGGCGAGCGCGCCCTCGCCCGGCTGCGCGCCCGCTACGGCCCGGGCTGCGTCGTCTCGCCGGCGCTGCGCGAGGCGCATCGGCCGGAGCAGAGCTTCCTGTGGCAGCCCTGCACCCGGCTGCGCGGACCCTCCCTCGAAGAGGCGCCCTGGCCGCGCGCGGTGCGCCGCTGCTACGTGCCCGCGCTGCCGCTCAGCCCGCGCCTCGACTTCCCCCGGCGCTGGCTCGAGCACCGCCGGCGGCGCGGCAGCGTGCGCCGGGTGTGTGGGCCCTGGCCGCTCTCCGGCGGGTGGTGGGAGGACGCCGTCGCCCGCGAGTACAGCTTCCTCCTGACCGACACCGGGGAGTGGCTGTGGGTCTACTGCGACCTGCGGGAGAAGCGCTGGTATCTGGCGGGGAAGGTGTCATGACCGGGTTGCCGCTGGTGTGCAAGAGCCACTACTCCTTCCTCGAAGGGGCGAGCCATCCCGAAGAGCTGGTCACGGCCTGCGCGGACTACGGCTACGCCGGTCTCGGCCTGAGCGACCGCAACGGGGTGTACGGCGTGGTCAAGGCCCACACCCGAGCCCTCGAGCGCGGCCTGAAGCTGGTGGTCGGCGCCCAGCTCAGCATGGAGGACGGCTCCGAGCTGGTTCTGCTCGCCCGCGACAAGGCCGGCTACGCGCACCTGTGCGGGCTGATCTCCCGCGGCAGCCTGCGCTCGGAGAAGGGCAGCTGCAAGGTGATGTGGGATGAGGTCTGCGCCCACGCCTCCGGGCTGGTCGCGCTGTGGGGCGGAACCCGCGGCCGGCTCGCCCTCGAGGCGCCCTGCCGGGACCTGGCCGGGCGCCTGCGCGAGGCCTTCGGCCCGCGCCTCTACGCCTGGCTGAGCCGCGCCCGGCGGGCCGACCAGACCTGGCACGAGGCCCGGGTGCGCGGCCGGGCCGAGGCCTGGGGGCTGCCCCTGGTCGCCGCTCAGGAGGTGCTCTACCACCACCCCGCGCGGCGCCCGCTGCACGACGTGCTCCGCTGCATCCGCCAGGGGGTGAAGCTGGTCGACGCCGGTCGCCTGATCGCGCCGAGCCGGGCGGGCGCGCTGCTGCGTCCGGAGGAGCTGGGACGGCTCTACGCCGACGTGCCTGAGGCCCTCGAGCGGGCGACGGCGATCGCCGCCGACTGTTCCTTCTCCCTGGCCTCCCTGAAGTACCGCTACCCCTCCGAGAAGCTCCCCGACGGCACGACCTCGATCGAGTGGCTGAGCCACCTGACCTACAAGGGCGCGCGCCAGCGCTACGGCGGGAAGCTGCCGGACGACGTGCGCCGCCAGCTCGAGCGCGAGCTGCGCCTGGTCGACCAGCTCGACTACTGCGGCTACTTCCTGACGATGTGGGAGATCGTGCGCTTCTGCAGGTCCGAGGGCATCCTCTGCCAGGGGCGGGGCTCGGCGGCGAACTCCGCGGTCTGCTACTGCCTCGGCATCACGGCGATCGACCCGGTGCGCATGGACCTCCTGTTCGAGCGCTTCATCTCCCAGGAGCGCGCCGAGCCGCCGGACATCGACCTCGACATCGAGCACGCCCGCCGCGAGGAGGTCATCCAGCACGTCTACGCCAAGTACGGCCGCAGCCATGCGGCGATGGTCGCGACCAACATCTGCTACCGGGCGCGCTCGGCGGTGCGCGACATCGGCAAGGTGCTCGGCCTGCCGGTCGTCTCCCTCGAGCGCCTGGCCCGCAACCTCGGGGGCTGGGACGGCCTCGACGTCAGCGCCTTCCAGCGCGCCGGCCTCGACCCCGAGACCCCGACCCATCGCCGGCTGCTCGCCCTCGGCCAGCAGATCCGAGGCTTCCCCCGCCACCTGTCCATCCACCCGGGCGGCTTCCTGCTCGGGCACGATCCGATCAGCCGGCTCGTGCCGATCGAGAACGGGGCGATGGCCGACCGCACCGTGATCCAGTGGGACAAGTACGACGTCGAGGCCCTCGGCCTGTTCAAGGTCGACCTGCTCGGCCTCGGGGCGCTGCACCAGCTGCACCTCGGCTTCGACCTGATCCGTGCCCACCGCGGCGAGGAGTGGACCATGGCGGGCATCCCCGCCGCCGACCCCGCGACCTTCGCGATGATCCAGAAGGCCGACACCCTCGGGGTCTTCCAGATCGAGAGCCGCGCGCAGCTCGCGATGATCCCGCGCCTGAAGCCGAAGACCTTCTACGACCTCGTCGTCGAGATCAGCATCGTGCGCCCGGGGCCGATCACCGGCGAGATGGTCCACCCCTACCTGCGCCGGCGCAACGGCGAGGAGCCGGTCGTCTACCCCCACGCCTGCCTCGAGCCGGTGCTGCGCAAGACCCTCGGGGTGCCGCTGTTCCAGGAACAGGTGATGAAGATCGCGATGGTCGCCGCCGACTACACCCCCGGCGAGGCCGACCAGCTGCGGCGCGACATGGCCGCCTGGCGCAAACGCGGCAGCCTGGGCGGCCACTGGCAGAAGCTGGTGCCGCGCATGATCGAGAAGGGCATCGCGCCGCCCTTCGCCGAGCGCATCTTCAAGCAGATCCAGGGCTTCGCCGAGTACGGCTTCCCGGAGAGCCACGCGGCGAGCTTCGCCCTGATCGCCTACGCGACCGCCTGGCTGAAGTGCCACTACCCGGTCGAGTTCACCTGCTCCCTGCTCAACGCCCAGCCGATGGGCTTCTACTCGGTCGCGACCCTGGTCGACGACTTCCTCCGCCACGGCCACGAGGCGCGCCCCATCGACGTCAACCACAGCGTCTGGTTCTGCACGATGGAGCCGGCCGCCGGCGACTTCGCCCTGCGCATGGGGCTGCGCTTCGTCAAAGGCCTCGGCGAGGGCCACGTCGCGCGCATCACCCGGGCGCGCGAGGCCGGCCCCTTCCGCTCGGTGCAGGACTTCGCCGAGCGCACCCGGCTCGACAAGGGCAGCCTGCTCGCCCTCGCCGAGGCCGGCGCCTTCGGCAGCCTGAAGGAGCGCCGCCGCTCGGCCCTGTGGCAGGTGCGCGGGCGGCGCAAGGCCCAGCAGGAGCCCGGCCTGGCCCTGCGCTGGAACGAGCCCGAGCCGGCGTTCGCCCCGCTCTCCCGCTTCGAGTCGATCACCTGGGACTACCGGCGCAGCGCCCACAGCGTCCAGGGCCACATGCTCGGCCCGCTGCGCGCCCAGCTACGGGAGCAGGGCCTCCCCGAGGCCCGGGAGGTCGAGGCGATGCCCGACGGCCGCCGGGTGCTCTACGCCGGCCTGGTGATCTGCCGGCAGCGCCCGGGCACCGCGAAGGGCGTCGTGTTCATGACCCTGGAGGACGAGACCGGATTTGTGAACCTCGTGTTGTGGAAAAAGGTCTTCGAGCGCTTCGCCACCCTGGCGCGCACGATCTCCTTCCTCGGTGTCACAGGCCGGCTCCAGCGGGCCGACGGGGTCGTGCATCTGATTGTGGAAAAGCTGTGGAAACCCCGCGTCGAGCTCGCCGCGATCGAGGTCGAGAGCCATGACTTCCACTGAGCCGAAGCGCGGAAGACTACCAGGAGCGGAAGGCGTAGACGATGCCCTCGGCGTTCCCGACCACGACCGCCTCCCCGTTGAACACCGCCGCCCCCGCCGCGCGGTGGGCGAAGCGGTGGACGACCTTGCCGCGCACGTCGCACACGTACACGTAGCGGTCGGTCGAGGCGTAGAAACGCTCGGCATCCCCGGTCAGGTGGTTGACCCGCTCCCGCAGGTGGGAAAGCGTGCGCGAGCCCGAGGGGTCCAGCCAGACCACCCCGCCGCCCGCGAGCTGCACGCCGACGGCCTCCGCGCTGGCGACCACCCGCACCGGGGTGCTCTCGATCGGCTGCTTCCAGACCTCGTTGCCCGCGGCATCGAGGCAGCGCAGCTCCCCGCGTCCGGTGCCGTAGATCAGCTGCCAGCCGGTCGAGCAGGGCGCGGTCGGCACCTCGCCCGGGGTCTCCCACCAGCCCTTCTCGACCAGCTCGCTCGAGAACAGCTGGAAGCCGCGCTTCGAGGTCGCGACGCGCAGCGGCCCGACGCCGAGCAACGGCCCGAGCAGCGGCCCCTCCGCCCGGGTCTGGACGAGCTGGTCGCCCTCCAGCCGCGCGAGGATGCCGCTGCGTTCGCAGGCGTACAGGGTGCCGTCGATCACGCTGACCGAGACGGGGCCCGCGCCGAGATCGTGGGTGTCGACGAGGTCGCCGCTGTCGGGGTCGAAGCCGAACAGGTGTCCGTCCGCCGTGCCGATCCACAGCCGCCCGGCGTGGGCGTGCAGCCCGCTGGTCGGTTCCTGCCCGAGCCGCAGCCAGCTCCGCCACTCGACCCGCCCCGAGCGCGCGGGGTCGATCGCGGCCAGCCCGAGGTTCTCGCCGACCACGAAGATCTTTCCGTCGTGGCTCAGCGGCTGGCGCGCGATCCGCACCCGCGGGCTCGAGCTCCACAGCGAGTGCGGCTCGAGGAACACCGTCGGCAGGTGCCCGCGGTCGACGTCCAGGGTCGCGAGCGTCTTCTTGCGGTAGCCCGGCAGCGAGAACTGCAGCGTGTTCCAGACGCCGAGGGTGATCTTGAAGCTCAGCGGCGTCGTGCCGACCTCGGCGCCCTCGTAGCGAACGCTCGCCCCCGGCGGCACCGACTCGACGTTCAGCGTCAGCTCGACCCCGGTCTCGATGCCGGGAAAGCGCTCGCTCGCGTCGCGCAACAGCGCCCAGGCCTCGGCCTCCGCGCCCTCCTCGGCGAGCTGGTGGATCCGGTGACGGAGCGCCTCGCGCTCGTTCTCCAGCTTCTCGATGCGGCGCGCGATGACCGTGATGGTCTCATCCTGCACCGGGGTTCGGGCGAGCTCGCGCAGCTCTTCCCAAGCCGCCTGCGCGCGCTTGTAGTCGTTGCTCCGCTCGAGGTCGAGCACGCGCTGGTGGGCGTTCCGCCAGAGGGTCATGCGGCGCGCGTTGACGTGGTTCTCCATCGCCTCGAGCTCGGCGCGCGCGAGCTTTCCCACCGAGGTCAGCGAGAACTGCTGGGCCGCCTGGCCCATCCGCTCGATCGCCTTGTCCTCATCGCCCCGGGCGAGCAACACCCGCGCCTCGGTCTTCCAGGTGACGTAGCTCAACCGGCCGCGCAGGTCGTAGCCGAACCACACCATGCCGAGCAGGATGATCGCGAAGCAGACCGCGACACCGATCTTGCGATCCCAGGTCCAGGGGCGCGACACCCCGCGGCCCAGGGCCTCGAGCTCCAGCTCCTCTTCGGTGACGACCTCGTCGGTCAGGCCGAGCTGCCGCAGGCGCTCCTCGATCCGCGCGACCTCGTCGCGGCGGTTCTTCGACTCGAGGAACTTGATCAGCTCGAGGCCCCACTTGGTCGCCTCCTGGCGGTCGCCCTCCTCGATCGAGATCTCGAACAACAGCGAGAGCAGCTCGTAGCGGTTCCCCCGCTGCTTGCGCATGTGGTCGAGCAGCGCCTTCGCCCGGCGCAGGAAGCCGTTCTCGTGCAGGGCGTGCGCGAGCTCGAGGCCCATCTTCAGGGCCTCGGCGGGCTTGGTCTCGGCGTACAGCCGGTAGATCTTCTCGCGCACCGCGAGATCTTCCGGCATCAGGCGCAGCGCCCGCTTGAGGAACTCGATCGCGCGGTCGCGCTCGTCGCGGCGCAGGTACTCGTTGCCGACCTCCTTGTAGAGGGAGGCCGGCTCCTCGGTGCGCCCGAGCTTCTCGAAGTTCTCGGCGAGGCGGATGTGGGCGGTCAGCTTGTCGAGGAAGTCGCCCATCACGCGGACGATCTCGTCGATCTCGCGCTCGAGCTCGTGGTTCTTCAGCGGCGCGGGTTTGCGGCGGATGACCAGCCCGGAGTCGATCCAGGAGAGCAGGCGCTGGTAGCCGGGGGCGGGCGACTGGCCGCCGCGCCGGTAGGGCATGATCGCCTTCTGGATCGTCGTGTAGCTCTTGATCGGCAGGTTGAGCTTGTCCTGCGACTCGGCCGGCGGTTGGGTCAGGCGCAGCTGGGTCTCGTCGGGCAGGGCGCGCACCAGCGGCACCCAGGTGTCCTTCTCGTCGATCAGCTCGTTGAGCAGCTTCTTGACGCCCAGGGACAGGATCGTGACCTTCCGCCCGGGCAGGAACAGCCCCGGCGGGGGGTTGCCGTGGATGAACTCGTAGCTCGCCTCGGTCCAGCGGCAGAAGTCGCGCAGCTCGTCACCGGCGATGCGCTGCGAGATCTCCCGGAACTGCTTGCTGGTCATCAGATCCTTGTTGTAGATCTTGTCCGCCAGCGAGGGATGTTTGGGGCTGAGGCCGATCGACGCCGCCATCGCGTCGATGTCGTGGCCGAGCGCCTTGGCGACGTGGTAGAACTCCGCGCCCCGGCGTGGCCCGTGCGAGGACAGACGCAGGCCGCCGACGGGGAAGAAGAAGCACTTCTCGCTCAGGCCGTCGGAGACCAGGATGGTCCGCGGCTCCATCGCCTCGACCACCTCGAACAGGAGGCTGTAGGCGATGTCGATCGTCAACCGCCCGCGCTGGATTTTGACCTTGCGTCCCATGCAGTGAGCTTAGCCCGCCAGGGAATCCGACGCAAATCGGTCCGGCGCTGCGGCTCCGGGCGTCGGAAAGCGGCCGTTTCAGCCTGTCCGGTCTTGCCGCCCACCGAGCAGGGCCTACAATCCACCCGCGCCACACCACTACAGACAGGAGCCTCCCATGCCGCGCCTCCTCCTCCTCACCAGCCTGTGCCTGCTGCTCGGTTGCGGCGACTCGACGCCGACGGTGGTCGTCTACTGCAGCGTCGACCAGGACTTCGCCGAGCAGGTGCTCGCCGCT
>JAUIEM010000245.1 GCA_030428695.1 bacterium | reverse complement strand
GCGGGCGGAACCGCGGGCAGCGGCGGGGGCATCCTCAACGACGCGGGCGGCACCCTGACGGTCGACGGCTCGACGACGCCGGTCACGATCCGGCACAACACGGCGAACCGCGCCGGGGGCGGCATCGAGGACAACTCGGGGGCGGGCCTGGGGGTGACGCTGACCGGTGTCCACCTCGACAGCAACAGCGCGACGACCAGCCCCGGGAACGGGGGCGGGCTGCACGTGACGGGTCCCGGCGATGTCAACGTCACCGGCGGCACGGTCGACGCCAACGCGGCCGGGGCGGAAGGCGGCGGGCTGTGGAACGGCACGGGCACGATGACGGTCGACGCGACCCTCATCCGCGGCAACAGCGCCTCCGGAGCGGCGGCGGATCAGGGCGGTGGAGGGATCTTCAACGCGGGCGGCACCGTCACCGTGCAGAACGGCGCCGACATCGCCTCGAACCAGGCGGGCGGAACCGCGGGCAGCGGCGGGGGCATCTTCAACGACGTCGGCGGCGTGCTGACAGTCGACGGCTCCGCGGCGATGGTCCGGATCCGCTACAACAGCGCCTCGCGGGCGGGGGGTGGCATCGAGGACAACTCGGGGGCCGGGCTCGGGGTGAGCCTGACCGCCGTCGCCCTCGACAGCAACAGCGCGATGACGAGCCCCGGGAACGGGGGCGGCCTGCACGTGACCGGTTCCGGTGACGTCAACATCACGGGCGGCACCGTCATCGCGAACCTCGCCGGGTCCGAAGGTGGGGGGCTGTGGAACGGCACGGGCACGATGACCGTCGATGCGACGCTGCTCCGCTTCAACGGCGCCTCCGGCGACGCGGCGGATCAGGGCGGCGGCGGGATCTTCAACGCCGGCGGCAGCGTGGTCGTCCAGAACGGCGCGGAGATCTCCGCCAACGAGGCGCTCGGGACCGCGGGCAGCGGCGGGGGCATCCTCAATGACGCGGGCGGCGTGCTGACGATCGACGGCTCCGCGGGGTTCGTCACCATCCGCCGCAACAGCGCCCGTCGCGCGGGCGGCGGCATCGAGGACAACTCGGGGGCCGGGCTGGGCGTGGTGCTGACCAACGTCGTCCTCGACAGCAACAGCGCGGGCAGCTCCCCGGGGAACGGGGGCGGGCTGCATGTGACGGGTCCCGGCGATGTCAACCTCACCACCTGCTTCGTCGAGGCGAACGTCGCGGCCGCCGAGGGCGGAGGGCTGTGGAACGGCACCGGGACGATGACGATCGACGGGTGCGGGCTCCGCAACAACGTCGCCTCCGGGGACGGGGCCGACCAGGGTGGCGGCGGCCTGTTCAACGCGGGCGGCACCGTCAGCATCCAGAACGGCGCCGACCTCGACGGGAACGTGGCGGACGGGACCTCGGGCAGCGGCGGCGGCATCTTCAACGACGCGGGCGGCACGGTGACAGTCGGCGGCAGCGGCTCGCCGGTCTCGATCCGGAACAACACCGCGAACCGCGCAGGGGGCGGCATCGAGGACAACTCGGGGGCCGGGCTGGGCATCACCCTGACCGATGTCGTGCTGCGCGGCAACAGCGCCGGCGTGGACATCGGCGCCGGCGCGAGCGCCAACCCCGGGAACGGGGGCGGCCTGCACGTGACCGGGCCGGGAGACGTCAGCATCACCGACGGCACGATCCAGAGCAACGCCGCCGCGGCCGAAGGCGGGGGTCTGTGGAACGGCTCGGGCACGATGACCGTGATCGGCACGTCGATCACCAGCAACAGCGCAGACGGCAGCGGGGTCGATCAGGGCGGCGGCGGCGTGTTCAACGCGGGCGGCGTCGTCAACCTGACCGGGGTCGGCCTGAACGGCAACACCGCCAACTCCTCCCCCGGCGCCGGCGGCGGCGCGCTGAGCGACGGCGGGACGCTGAACATCAGCGGCTCGTCGATCACCGGCAGTGACTCCTACGGGCTGCGCTACCTCGCGGCCGCCGGCACGATCAGCGGCAACGTCTTCAACACCAACACGACCGGCGATCTCGCGGTCGAGGGCACGAGCGGTTCCGACGTGTTCGTCCTCAGCGGCACGAGCGTGACGACCGCCGCGGGCACGGTCAGCTTCGACACCACGATCGCCGATCTCGCGCTGGCGGGCCTGGCCGGGGACGACTCCTTCTCGCTGACGACGACGATGATCCCGATCAGCGTCGACGGCGGTGATCCGACCGGCGCTCCCGGCGACTTCCTCGACTTCGACGCGGCGGCGCTGGTCGCCTTCACCTCGGCGAGCGCGGGCACGATCGACCCGCTGGTCGGCGAGGACATCGTGTTCATGAACGTCGAGCGCCTCGGCCGTGAGGACTTCGGCGACGCCCCGGCCTCCTTCCCGGTCCTCGAGGGGGTGGGCGGCGCCCGCCATCAGCTGAGCAGCCTGTTCCTCGGCGCGAGCGTCGACGCCGAGTTCGTCGGCAACCCGTCGGCCGACGCCGACGGGGACGACACCTTCGACCTCGACGACGAGGACGGCGCGCGCGTCATCGAGGCGATCCTCCTCGCCGGCGCGAGCGGCTACGTCGAGGTCGAGCCGACCGGGGCGGGCGCCATCGACGCCTGGATCGACTTCGACCGGAGCGGCAGCTGGGAGCCGGCGGAGAAGGTGATCTCCAACCGCCTGGTCAGCGCGGGGGCGGAGACGCTGCGCTTCGTCAGCCCGGTCGCCCTGACGCCGGGCGGCACCTACATGCGGGTGCGGCTGAGCAGCGCAGGCAACCTGCCGCCGACCGGCCTGACCGGCGACGGCGAGGTCGAGGACTTCGGGGTCGAGCTCGACCGCGACGACGACCGCGACGGCATCCCGAACAGCGTCGAGCTGGCGGGCAGCCCGCCGACCGACCCGGACAACCCCGACACCGACGGCGACGGCATCAGCGACGGCGTCGAGCGCGTGATCGGCACCGACCCGACGGTCGTCGACACCCTGCCGGACAGCGACGAGGACGGCATCCCCGACGCCTTCGACAGCGCCCCGCAGAACCCGGACAGCAACGGCGACGGGATCCTCGACGGCTTCGCCCTCGCCCTGAGCGGGGACGGCAGCATCGACGGGCCCTTCGGCCTCGCCGACATCAACCGCGACGGCGTGATCGACCAGGGCGATGTCATCCCGCTCCTGCTCTTCGTGCGCGCTCCCTACCCGGGGTTCGCGGTCTACGACGGGGACATCGACGGCGACGGCGTGGTGACGAGGGTCGACGTGCTCCTGCTGATCCAATACGTCCGCGGGATCATCCCCGCGCTCCCCCACCGCCTGCTCTGAACGCGCAGAGGTGCGGCCGCGCTCCCGGAATGCGGCCGCCCGGATCGCCATGCGACCCGGGCGCGCCCGCCCCTGCGGGCGACTTCCGGGGCACGGGGAAAAACTCGCCAGCGCGCATCGACTCCCGTGGCTACACTCAAAGAAAGACTACTTTCGGCAGGGGCTGCCATGTCTGATGCAGGCTCGTCACCCGCGGACGAGACCACGGGCAAGACCATCCGCGCGAAGTTCGTGCGCGGGAAGACGGCGTCGAAGAACCGCTACGCCTCGGGCAAGAAGTACCGGCTCGTGCTCAAGCGCAAGCCGCTCAAGCGCGTCGATCCGGCCCAGAAGAAACAGGCCGCGACGCTGGCCGCGGCGGCCGAGGCCGGCACCCCCTTCTGCGAGAAGTGCGCGGCCGGCACCGCGTCCCCGCGCTCCGCCGCTGCCCCCACGCCGAAGGCGAGCCCCGCGCCGCCGGCGGTGCGTCCCCGCGATCCGGCGAAGCTCAAGACCCAGGCCGCCCAGACCCGCGTCCTTCTCGGCGCGGCGCAGAACGGCACGCCCTTCTGCGAGAAGTGCAAGCATTGATCCGACCCGCGGAGCACAGCGACGATGGCCCGACCGACCCCCGAGCAGCTGATGAAGGCCCTGACAGGCGGCGACAGACCCTCGAAGCTGTACGCTGTCGTCGACTGTGCGCGCGATCCGGCGATCTACGAGGCGCTGCAGGGGCTCGAGGCGCAGAAGACCTGCCTGTACGCCGGCGCCCTGAGCGAAGAGCTCGAGCGCTCGGCCCCGCATCTCGCCCAGGTCGAGCCGGACAGCCCCTTCCTCGCCACCTTCTTCGAGCAGGGCTGGGGCCAGAGCTGGGGCATCTTCGCCCGCTCGGAGGCGACCCTCGAAGAGCTGCGCAAGCACTTCCGGCGCTTCCTCGAGGTCGAGACGGACGACGGCCGGCAGATCTACTTCCGCTACTACGACCCGCGGGTGTTCCGGCTGTACCTGCCGACCTGCACCAGCGAGGACGCCGCGATCGTGTTCGGCCCGGTGGTCGACTACGTGATGGAGAGCGAGGACGGCGCCGAGGTGCTGCGCTTCGAGAACAAGGTCGTCCAGACCAGCATCGAGCTGGAGTGAGCCGTCCGGCCGAGCGGCCCGCGAACAACAGACCGTCAGGAGACCCCCATGCGTTGGACGACCATAGCCACCAGCGACACCGACATCCGCGGCACCGACGACGCGCCGGGCAAGAGCCAGGTGCTGACCCGGGCCGACCTGGTCGAGCTGTGCGGTGACCGGAGCTGGTTGACCGACGCGCTGATCAACTACGGGGTCGAGGAGTGCGACGCGGTCAGCGCGCCCCTGACCGACCTGAAGAACAACGCGCTGTGGATCCGCCCGGCGCTGGTCAAGGCCGGCACGGGCGGCGACGACGCGACCTTCGACGACACCCTGGGCCGGGCGATCGGCTGGCTCGGCGACGACAACCCCAAGGTGCCGCTCGACGATCCGCGCCCCGGGTTCCGCAACGCCACGGTCGTGCTGTTCCCGGTCAACCAGGGCGACACCCACTGGAGCCTGCTCGCGTTCTACAAGGGCGAGACGAGCGAGACCTGCCGCTTCGTCCACTACGACTCGCTCCAGCCGGCCAACGACGAGGCCGCCCAGGCGCTGGTCCGCAAGCTGCGGGCGCGGGGCTTCCTGTCGCGGGACTTCGCGATCACGAGCAACGGCGATGTCGTCCGCCAGGAGGACGGCTACAACTGCGGCATGTTCGTCGTCCTGTTCGCGCGCCTGATCATGGGCCTGGGCGCGGCGCCCGGCAGCGAGCAGATCACGCCGATCACCTCGCAGGTGTGCGACGAGTTCCGCAACGCGATGCGGCTCGCGCTGGTCCCGCTGGTCGCCGAGATGCTCCCGGCCCTCGACCGCTGGTTCCTCAAGCCCCGCACGAAGCCGAGCGCCGGCGTGTCCGTCGAGCTCGACCACGAGCGCCGGCAGGAGGTGCTGCGCGAGATCCACAAGCAGCTCGAGGAGGAGAACAAGGACCCGATCGTGCTCAGCAGCATCAAGGGCTGCGACAAGGCCGACCCATCGACGATCACGGTCGTCATCGAGTCCGCGGACCCGAAGAAGCACGACGTCCACGGCGGGAGCGTGACCTTCACCATCAACACCGACGTGCTGACCCGCCCGGTCAGCTACGACTCCGAGAGCGAGCGCTGGCTGACCCGCGCGACCCTGAAGGTGCCCGAGCCGGTGACGGTCGCGGTCAAGGCCAAGGTCCACCCGGCCCCGGAGTTCACCGAGGAGATCGAGGAGGAGCCGGAGTTCGAGGTGCCCCCCGGCACCGAGAAGGAGATCGTGCTCCGCTTCGAGCCGAAGGAGCCGCGCCGCCTGTACACGAAGTTCGTCATCGAAGACGACGTCGAGAACGCGGACAAGGAGGAGAAGGTCCGGCGCCCCTTCCCGAAGGACCTCAAGGTCGAGTTCGTCTTCAACGACGGGCCGGACAAGGTCGCGGCGACCGTCCAGGCCGACGGCACGGTGGTCGAGGACGAGGACAAGAAGCCCGGGGTGCGCGTCCCCTTCCGCTACAGCGGCGTCTGGCACCAGTTCCCCGACGCGGGCAAGCCGCAGTTCCTCGCCTGGGAGAAGGACTCCGCGGCGGGCTCGCCGACCGTGATCCTCGAGGACAAGGAGGCGAAGTCCGAGACCCAGCAGGTCGGCTACAGCTTCCCCAAGGGCATCTGGATCCCGGTGCGCCGGCCGGACAACTGGGAGTTCCCCGAGCCCCACGGCAGCGCCGAGGAGCTGGTGCGGCAGATCGACGTGTCGAAGGAGAAGGTGCCGCCGGGCAGCGCCGAGGAGCCGCTGCTCTACATCCTGAAGTCGCAGCCCCCCGAGTTCCTGATGAACGGGCACCTGATCGAGCATGTCGTCTGCCTGATGCTCGAGAACCGCGGCTTCGACCACTTCATGGGCTTCCTCTACGAGGGCGCGAACAAGCCGAAGTTCAGCTATCCCCCGCCCGGTGAGGCGCAGGGGAAGCACGCGGGCCTGCGCCTGTTCGAGGGGCTCGAGGGGCTCAGCCCGAGCTGCGCCTACGACTACACCTACCAGTCGGTCGAGACCACCTTCAACTGGTGCCGGAAGAAGACGACGACGAAGACCGACCAGCGCGTGCACGGCGTGGCGAACATGCGGCGCGGGGCGATCGCCTCGAACATCCCGCGGACCAATCCGCACGAGGACTTCGTCCACATCTTCCAGGACATGTACGGCCCCGACTGCAACCCGGAGGACATGGAGGACAAGGAGAAGCGCGAGGCCTTCTGCAAGAGCGGCGAGAAGTACAAGGTCCCGCCGATGAACGGCTGGGCGCAGAACTACTGCGACGGGATCTCCCACCACCGGCACGTGCTCGACCCGATGGACGACCCGACCCTGGCCGACTACCCGAAGGCGCGGAAGGCCGCCGCCAAAGCCTACGGCGAGTCGCACCCGGTCATCACCAACGCGATGGTCGAGGAGATCATGCACATGTATCTGCCCGACCAGCTGCCGGTGATGCACGGCCTGGCGCGGCACTACTCGGTCTCCGACCTGTGGTTCTGCTCGGTGCCGAGCCAGACCAACACCAACCGCGCCTTCTGGTGTGCGGGCCACGCCGCCGGCATCGCGAAGAACGACTTCCGCCCGGCGATCAAGTACGGCTACGCCAGCGACAAGATGCCCGAGGGCAATGACGGCAACGACATCCCCTTCCGCCGCTCCCTGTTCGACGTGCTGACCGAGCACGGCAAGACCTGGAAGTACTACTGGTCGGTGCCGTACCCGCCGGTGCTGACCGAGAAGGCGAACGACGAAGAGGGCTGGTTGAACAAGGACGCCTGGAAGAAGCGGAACTACTACTACTTCGAGAGCATGTTCCCGCAGTTCAAGAAGTCGCCGAACTTCGTCAGCATCGAGGACTTCTATCGCGATGCGCAGGCCGGTTCCCTGCCGGCGGTGTCGTACATCGAGCCGTGGTGGGGCGGCGGCAAGAAGTGGGAGGCGACCAGCCCCTCCGACCGGGCCGTCGGCAACGAGTTCCACCCGGTGCAGGACATGTTCTGCGGCGAGTTCTTCGTCAAGAAGGTCTACGACGCCCTGTTCCGCACCGGGGGGAAGCCCGATACGACCCTGCTGCTGATCACCTTCGACGAGAACGGGGGCACCTACGACCACTTCCCGCCGTGGGATGCCGAGCGCCCCGACCGCGAGGAGAATCTGCCCAAGGGGTGCGAGTACGGCTACGAGTTCGACAGCTACGGGGTGCGGGTGCCGACGCTCGTGATCTCGAAGTACGTCAAGCCGGGGACGATCTTCCGTTCGCCGACCGCGGTGCCCTTCGACCACACCTCGTGCATCTCGACCATCCTGCGCTGGCTGGCGATCGACAAGAGCGAGTGGCGGCTCGGCGAGCGGGTCGCGAACGCGCCGACCTTCGACAAGATGCTGCAGAGTGAGGGGGAGGAAGAGGCCGAGCGCCGCAAGCAGGCGACCGGCATGGTCGCCTTCGACGAGAGCCGGAAGTCCGGCACGGTGATCAACTACGACGACACCTTCTACCTCCGGTACGTCGGCAACATCTACGGCGACAGCCCGCCGGATGCCCAGGACTACCTCGGCGACCCGGCGACCTGGGCGGGCTACTGGTATCCGACGGTGACCCGGGACAAGCGCCAGGCGATCAAGTTCAAGCTCACGGGCGGCTCCGGGCCGGTGAAGAACGGCGACAAGGTGCTGATCGCGGCGACGGGCAAGACGGTGCGGAAGCAGAAGAGCATGGAGGGCTACTCGCTGGCGATCCCCAGCGATCCGAAGAGCGGGACCATCTACCTCTACACCGGCGGGATGGGGCGCGACAAGCCGAGCCACTGGGTACCGTGGCTGCACAACGACCGCAACGAGACGACCGAGCTGAAGTTCGGCGACAAGCTCTTCCTGTTCGCCGAGAGCTACGACATCGAGAACCTGAACTCGTACTACACGCAGCCGGTGGCGGGCGTGTCGCTCTTCGACCCGTACCAGAAGCTGACGGTCGAGCCGTACAACCCGTCCGCGCCGGGGGTCACACGCTACGGCAAGTGGCGCGCCGGCGAGTGGGACATGTGGGTGATGGAGCCGGTGTAGCGCCGGGCCTCGGAATCGGGCATCGGGCATCGGACATCGGAAGCGGGGTCGGGACGCGCAGCAGGCTTCGAGCGGCTTGCCTGAGCGTGAGTTGTATGGCGGATCGGTGAGAGCCTCTGAATCAGGCCGATCTTGGCGGTGGCGGCCAGCATCACGTGGCGTCGATCTAGGCCAGTTTCTGCTTGTAGGGGAGGGGTTTACCCCCTCCCGCGGGCGGGGGTAAACCCCGCCCCTACATTGAGATACACACCGTAGTATCGAATGTTCGCGCAGCACTGCTGTGTAACTCACGCCGGGGTCGTTTCCGATCCCGAGGGGAGGCGCGGAGCGCACATGTCTCTCGAGCTCGACGACAAGTGCCGGCTGCGCGGGATGCTCCTCGGTGGAGCGGTCGGAGACGAGGCGGGAGGGCGCTTCGAGGGTCTGCCACCAGACAAGATCCCGGAGGAGCCCCTGCGGTACGTCGACTATCACAACCCCACCTGGTCGGACGATACCCAGCTCACACTCGCCACCTGCGAGGCGCTCCTCAAGACGCGTGGCAAGGTGCTGCCTGAGGCCATCGCGGGCACCTTGCTCGAGTGGTTCAGGAAGCGGGAGCTGACCGGACTCGGGGCGAGCACGCTGAAGGCCCTCCGGGACCTCGATGCCGGTGGGCATTGGGCGCTGTGTGGCCGGAAGGGCGAACGAGCAGCCGGGAATGGAGCAGCGACGCGGGTGGCCCCCCTGGCGTTCTTTGTCGACCCGACCGCGCCGGAAGGCAGGCATGCGATCCGCGAGGTCTGCAGAATCACCCACCACCACGACGAGGCATACGCGGCGGCCCTGGCCGTTGCGATCGCGATCCACCGGGGCCGTCACGCCGAGCTCGTTGTGGGTCCGGAAGGCCTCGCCCGTGTGGCAGCCTGCCTGCCGGACTCGGTCACACGTGACAGGCTCAGGGCCATGGCGGCCCACTACCCGGGCTCTGTCTTCGAGGTCGCTTCGATGTATGGCGCGTCCGGCTGGTCCGCCGATACGGTTCCCCTCTCTCTGTTCGCCGTGTCGAAGCTGGATGCGACACGTTCCGACAGCGGTCGATTCGCTGACGCGATCTCCGATCTCGTCCGGTGCGGTGGTGACACCGATACCATCGCCTCGATCTTCGGCCAGGTAGCGGGATCCTACGTCGGCATCGCGGGCATGCCGATCGAAGCTCTGGAGATGGATCCGCAAGGCGCGCTCGATCGCCTTGCGGCGGAGCTGGCAGCGCTCCTGGAGTGAGCGGCATCGGACATCGAATCGGAATCGGAATCGGAATCGGAAGCGGACATCGGCGTGTACCGTGGGCCGTCGCGTCGTGACCGTCGCCGTGACCGTGGCCGTGCTCCGGGAAGCCTTGTCGTTCGGTTCCGGGCCGGTGCTGAGGGCGTCGCGCGGGTCCCATGCACGGGACAACACCCTCCACCCAGGAAAGGGGAGGGTTCACCCCCTCCCGCCGCCACGGGAGCCCCCGTCCCAGGCGGTCCCGGACTGTGGCGAGCGCACGGCAATCCCGCCTACTCGGCGGCGAGCCGGTCGAGGATCATCGGGATCTTCTCCTTCGGCGCGATAACCTTGCTGGCGAGGATGTCCTTCGCCCAGGCCGTGTCCGGCTTGTCGAGCAGATCCTCCCCGAACACGAGCAGCAGGCTGGCGAGCGCGGTCACGTCCGGGCTGCCCTCGAGGCCGTGGTCGCGGCCGGTCCGGGCCGCTTTGCGGACGACGGCCTCGACGCCTTCCTCGCCAAGCGCGTCGCAGCGGTCGGGAAACTTCTTCTTCAGGTGTGGCTTCACGCGCTCGATGTAGGCGTCGAGCGCGGGCTCGCTCAGCGCCTCGAGCTGGTCCTTGCGGATCTTGAGCATGCGGCGGCTCCCTTGGTGCACGGCGTGTCTTTCAGTGTGTCGCGTGGGCGCGGCGGGCGCAAGCGGTCGGCGGCAGGGGCGCGTCTTCAGTCGGTCGTGTGGAAGTTCTTGCGCACGATGCCGAGCTTCTTCATCCGCGACTCGAGGGTCTTCGCGTTGATCGCGAGCAGCTTCGCCGCCCCGCGCGGCCCGCTGACCCGCCCGGCGGTCAGCTTCAGCGCCTTGATGATGTGCTGGCGCTGGGCCTCCTCGAGGCTGACCAGACCGGTGGTCTCGGCGCTGAGCCCGAGGCTGGGGCTCCAGTCCCCGAGCTCGAGGCTCTTCCCGGTGCTGACGATCAGGGCGCGCTCGACGCAGTGCATCAGCTCGCGCACGTTGCCCGGCCAGGTGTAGGCGGCGAGCCGCTCGCTGACCGCGCTCGGGATGCGCTCGACGCGGCGGCCGAGCTTCGGCCCGAGGCGGCGCACGAAGTGCTCGACCAGGACGGGCAGGTCGCCGGGGCGCTCGCGCAGGGCGGGCAGCTCGATCGGGAAGACGTTGAGCCGGAAGTAGAGGTCGGAGCGGAACTTCCCCTTCTCGACCGACTCCGCGAGGTTGCGGTTGGTCGCGGCGATCACCCGCACGTCGACCGTGCGCGTGCGCGGATCGCCGAGCCGCTCGAACTCTCCTTCCTGCAGGACCCGCAGCAGCTTGGCCTGCAGCTCCAGCGGCAGCTCGCCGAGCTCGTCGAGTAAGATCGTGCCGCCGTCGGCGAGCTCGAAGCGGCCGATGCGGCGGGTCAGAGCGCCGGTGAACGCGCCCTTTTCGTGGCCGAACAGCTCGCCCTCGATCAGGTTGGCGGGCAGGGCGGCGCAGTTGACCTTGACCAGCGGCCGGTTCTTGCGCTGGCTGAGGCTGTGGATCGCGCGGGCGAAGAGCTCCTTGCCGGTGCCGGTCTCGCCGAGGATCAGCACGGTCGAGTCGGTCGGGGCGACCTGCTCGACCTTGCGCAGCGCCTTCTTGAGCGGGCGGCTGTTGCCGACGATCTCCTCGAAGTTGTGGTCGAGCTTGAGCTCTTCGCGCAGGTAGAGGTTCTCGGCCTCGAGCTGGTCCTTGAGCCGCTCGACGTCGGCCAGGGCGGTCTCGAGCTCGACGGTGCGTTGCCGGACGCGCTCCTCGAGGGAGGCGTTGGCGCGCTCGAGCTCGTGCTGCAGGCGGCGCAGGCGGATGTGGGTCGAGACGCGCGCCGAGACCTCCTCGTAGTGGAAGGGCTTGGTGATGTAGTCGACGGCGCCGGCCTGGAAGCCCTTGAGCTTGTCGGAGGTGTCGGTCAGGGCGGTCATGAAGATGACCGGCACGTCCTTGAGCTTCGGGTCGGCCTTGAGCCGCTTGCAGGTCTCGAAGCCGTCCATGCCCGGCATCATCACGTCGAGCAGCACGAGGTCGGGGTCGATGTAGCCGAGCTGCTCGAGGGCCCCCTCGCCGTCGCTGGCGACGAAGACCTCGTAGCCCTTGTCCATGAAGTAGTCGACCAGCACCTCGAGGTTGGTCGGAGTGTCGTCGACGATCAGAATGGAGTCGCCCGTCTCCGGCTCGGCCATCGCTTCCCCCCTTGGTGCCGACAGTATAGCGCGCCGGGCGCCTCGACGCCCATACTGCTTCCCGCCCGGCGCCCGTCAGGCGGCCATTACTGAGGTCATGCTTGACCTCGGCGCGGGGTACAGACGTATAATCGGCTATTTCCACATCTGGAGCTGCCGATGAAAGGCGTGGTCTTCAGCGAGTTCCTCGAGATGGTCGAGGATGTGTTCTCCGCGGACATGGTCGACGACATCATCGACGCCTGCGAGCTGTCCTCGGGCGGCGCCTACACCAGCCTCGGGACCTACGACCACGACGAGATGGTGCAGCTGGTGGTCCAGCTCAGCGAGCAGACCGGGACGCCGATCCCCGAGCTCCTCAAGAGCTTCGGGAAGCACCTCTTCACCCGCTTCGTCGCGGGCTACCCGCACTTCTTCAAGGCGGACGACACGACCTTCAAGTTCCTCTCCCGCCTCGAGGACACGATCCACGTCGAGGTCAAGAAGCTCTACCCCGATGCCGAGCTGCCGAGCTTCGTCTACGAGAAGAGCCCGGGCCAGCTGGTGATGACCTACACGAGCAGCCGGCCCTTCGCCGACCTCGCCGAGGGCCTGATCCGCGGCTGTATGGCGCACTTCCAGGAGGAGATCGAGCTCGCCCGCGAGGACGCTGGCAGCACCCCGGAGACGACCTGCGTCCGCTTCACCCTGCGCGAGCAGGGCTGAGCCGGTGGCCGACGCGGAGCGCTGGCAGCGGCGACTGGAGCGCGAACGCCGCGCCCGGAAGTCGGCGGAGAAGATCGCCGAGGCGAAGACCCGCGAGCTGTTCGAGACCAACCGCGAGCTGTCGGCGATGGCCGACGACCTCGAGCGCCGCCGCACCGCCCTGCGCGAGACGCTCGGCTACCTGACCGCGATCATCGACACGATCTCCGACTGCCTGCTCGTCACCGACGGCGCGGGCACGATCAAGCTGGTCAACCGCGCGCTCCTGCACCTGTACGGCCTGGCCCCCGAGGCGGTGCTCGGAAAGCCCGTGGACGAGACCTTCCCGCGCGAGATCATCGACCTGCTCGAGGAGGGCCGGACCTGCGCCGGGCGCGAGAACGTGCAGTTCGAGATCGCGCTGCCCGCGGGCCGGGTCGGCATGGCGATGGTCGACCCGATCAGCGTCGACGGCGAGGAGATCGGCTACGTCACCCTGATCCGCGACTTCACGGCGGCCAAGGAGATCGACCGGATGAAGACCGACTTCATCTCGAACGTCTCCCACGAGCTGCGCACGCCGCTGACCTCCATCCTCGGCTTCACCAAGATCATCAAGCGCAAGATGAAGAAGACCGTGCTGCCCGCCGTGCCCCCCGAGCGCCCGAAGAAGCTGGCGAAGGCCATCGGCCAGGTCGAGGGCAACCTCGACATCATCATCGCCGAGGGCGAACGCCTGACGAAGCTGATCAACGACGTGCTCGATGTCGCGAAGATGGAAGCGGGCAAGGTCGAGTGGAAGATGGAGCCGCTCGCGGTGACCGACCTGATCGACCGCGTCCTCGCCGCGACCGCCGGCCTGTTCAGCGCCAAGCCGACGGTCCGGTTGGAGTCCTCCGTCGAGCCGGACCTGCCGCCCTTGCGCGGCGACCGCGACCGGCTGATGCAGGTGCTGATCAACCTGATCTCGAACGCGGTCAAGTTCACCGACGACGGGGCGGTCTCGGTGCAGGTGCTGCGCAAGGGTGAGCAGGCGCTGTTCAGCGTCCGCGACACCGGCACGGGCATCGCCGAGGACGCCCTGATGAGCGTGTTCGACAAGTTCAAGCAGGTCGGCGACACCCTGACCGACAAGCCGAAGGGAACCGGCCTCGGCCTGCCGATCAGCCGCCAGATCGTCGAGGCCCACGGCGGCCACATCTGGGTCGAGAGCCAGCTCGGCGAGGGGGCGACCTTCAGCTTCACCCTGCCCTTCGAGCTGCCCGCCGAGGAAGAGCTGCCGGCGGTGCGCATCGACACCGCGCGGCTGATGACCCACGTGCGCTCGCAGGTCTCGGTCCAGGGGGCCGGGCGCAGCGTGCTGGTGGTCGACGACGAGCCGCACATCCGCGAGTACCTGCGCCAGGAGCTCGAGCCGGCGGGCTACGCGGTGTACGAGGCGGGCGACGGGCTCGAGGCGGTCGCCAAGGCCAAGGAGTTGCAGCCGCAGCTGATCATCCTCGACGTGATGATGCCGACGATGAACGGCTTCGATGCGGCCGCCGTGCTCAAGAACGATCCGGCCACGCTGCACATCCCGATCATGATCCACAGCATCGTCGAGGACCGCGAGCGCGGCTGCCGCATCGGCATCGACCGCTACCTGACCAAGCCGAGCGAGACCGACGTGCTGCTCAACGAGGTCGCGAGCCTGACGACCGAGCAGGGCACGCGCAAGCAGATCCTGGTCGTCGAGCGCGATGCCGAGAGCACCCGCGCCCTCGCCCGCTCCCTCGAGGCCGGGGGCGATGCGACCGTCGAGGTCGCGAGCGGCGAGCGCTGCCTCGACCGGGCGCACGCGCTGCGGCCGGACATGATCGTCATCGACGCCAAGGTGCCCGGCCACCAGGAGCTCGTGCGCAGGATCCGCGCCGACGACACGATGCGCAACGTCTCGCTGATCCTGCTCGCCGAGCGTGAGACCGACGGAACATGAGGAGCGACCGATGCCGAAGATCCTGATCGTCGACGACGAGGTGCACATCGCCGAGCTGATCGAGCAGACCCTCGAGGACCTCGAGGACGAGGGGGTCGAGCTGCTCGTCGCGCGCAACGGGGAGGAAGCCCTCGCCGCGATCGAGCGCGAGAAGCCCGACCTGGTGTATCTCGACATCATGATGCCGAAGATGAACGGCTTCGAGGTCTGCCGCACGGTCAAGAAGGAGTGGAAGCTCGAGGGCATCACGATCGTGATGCTGACCGCCAAGGGCCAGGAGGTCGACAAGAAGAAGGGCGAAGAGGTCGGCGCCGACCGGTACATGACCAAGCCCTTCGACCCCGACGCCCTCTACGAGAACGCCGTCGAGGTGCTCGGGATCGAGGAGTGAGGCGGGGTCTTCCGCGCGCCTCCGAGGGCTCTCCGTGCTACCCGGCGCTGCGGAAGAGGGGAATGCAACGCAGAGGCGCAGAGGAGCAGAGGCGCGGAGCGGGCCTCTGGCGACGGGTGCGGGATAGGGGCGGGGTCTACGAGGCTGTCTCACGGAACGGGATGACGCACGTCCCCAACGCGTGCGGCGGGCGGGGGTAAACCCC
>JAUIEM010000244.1 GCA_030428695.1 bacterium | reverse complement strand
GCCTTCAGAGCCAGTGCCCTCGGCGCCGGTTCCCTCGGTTCCCGTCCCGCTGCCTTCTGCGCCGGTGCCCTCGGTTCCCGTCCCGCTGCCTTCGCTGCCGGTGCCTTCGGCGCCAGTGCCTTCGGTCCCGGTGCCCTCGGCGCCGGTCCCTTCACTCCCGCTGGAGCCCGTCTCCGTTCCGGCGCCCTCGGAGCCGGTGCCGCCTTCGAGCCCACTGGAGCCTGCGTCGGTGCCGGTGGAGCCCGCGTCGGCGCCGCTGGAGCCCGCGTCGCCGGCGCTTCCCGAGGCACCGCTCGGGGTGCCGCTGTCCGGGGGCGGATTCCCGCCGGGACCGCTCGGCGTGCCCGTCCCGGGCGGGGCGGCTCCGGTCGGACCGAGCGGCGGAAGGGAGCTGAGTTGCTCTTCGAGCCGCTCGACCTCGCTTTCGAGATCCTCGGTCGACACGTCGCCTTCGGCGAGCATGTTCTCGAGGCGCTCGAGCTCGGCGAGGGTGTCGGCGATCTCTTCGTTGCTGCGCTCGTACTCGGCCCGCGCCTCGGCTTCCCGCTCGCGCTCGGCTTCCTCTTCTTCGCGCTGCCGCTCCTCGAGATCCTCGCGCGCCATGTCGACGCCGGCCTTGGACATCTCGATGTCGTCGGCGAGGTACTGCAGCAGCTCGAGCTGCTCGGCCATGTTCTCGAGGTCCTCGAGCGCGTCGGCCGCCATCTCGAGGTTGTCGATCGCGTCCTGCTCGTCGCCGCCCTCGAGGGACTGCGCGGCCTGCTGGATCGCGTCCTTGACCGTGCGCGCGCCCTCGATCTCCTGGGAGAACTTCTTCAGCTCGCGGGCCAGGGCACCGCGCCGCTCGGCGTTCATCCCGCCGGAGATGCCCTGCTGCATGTTGCGCAGGCCGCTCGCGGCGTTGCCGAAGGCGCGCTGCTGCATCGAGCGCTTGACCCGGTCGACGCCGGCGTGGCTCGAGCGGCGGTTGCCGAGCACCCGCGGGTCGGTCACGCGCTGGCGCACCTCGTTCTGGCGCCGCGACACCGCCGCGTTGATGCGACGCAGGGCGTCCGCGCGGCTGGTCGGGTTGTCGCGCAGCTCGTCGGCGAGGTCTTCGAGCTCGGTCATCAGGTCGCCGACCTCGCCGCCCTGGCCCTGGTCGCTCTCGCGGTAGGTCTCGATCACGCGCTCGAGGTGCTCGGCGAGCTCGCGCACTTCCTGATGCTCGATCGCCTCGGCGGTCTGCGCGGCCTTGAGCCCGAACAGGTCGGCCTCGACGGGGAACAGGTAGAGGACGGCGAGCAGGGCGAGGGGCAGCCCGGCCCAGGGCAGGGTGGACGGCATCGCGAGCCGGAAGCCGCGGCCGACCTGGACGTCGGCGGCCGCCTTCTCGGCATCCTCGATCACCGCCGCCTCGACGGGACTGCTCGGCGTGCCGATGGCGAGGGCCGTCGACAGCTGCTCCTGCAGATCGAAGCGCGCGTCGACCTCTTCCGCCGCCGCCGGCACGCTGACCAGGCGCCGGGAGAGCAGCACCAGGCCCGTCAGCAGGCCGATGCCCGCGATCGCGACCGCGGCGCGCTGCAGGTCGGTGCCGATGACCAGGCCATCGACGAGCCGCACCAGCACCACGGCCGACAGGCCGATCAGCAGCAGGGCGCTGAAGATCTTGAGCGCTCGCGCCAGCAAAATCCGCCGTCGCGCCTGGGAGACGGTCTTCTTGATCCGGTGCATCGTGTCCTCCTCGGTCGGAGTGGCCCCTCTGAGACCCATCCTACGCCAAGAAGGTTCCACAGAAAAGCGTCATTGGTCCGGGGAATACCAGCAGCGCGCGATCAACTCGAGCAGCAGGGCGCGGTCCTGCGCCTGCAGTGGACCGGAGACCGCCTTCTCGAAGGCCCGCAGCCGCTCCTTCTGGCGCAGGTAGAAGACGATGTTGGGAAGCAGCCGCGCGCCGTCCATCAGCAAGCCGCGGCAGCGCGCGATCGTGGTGAGGGCCGAGGCCGTGGCGTCGCCTTCGAGGCCGGAGGCCGCCGCGACCTCCGCTTCGAGCGCCGCCATGATGCGACGCAGCTCGGCGAGCCAGTCGGCGTACTGCTGCTCGCCGCGGACGTAGTTGACCGTGTCGCCGATGATCCACTGGCGCAGGATCTCGAGCTCCTCGTCGCTCGGGTCCTTCCCCGCCTGCAGGCGCTCGACCACCCGCGTCATCTGCGGCTTGGTCACCTCCTGGAAGTACTCGCGCAGGTAGGCCTCGCAGCCCTCGAACAGGCTGACCAGCTCGGCGTAGCAGCCGGAGCGCGCGGCCGCGCCCGCGTAGACGTCGGCGAGGCGGGCGTGGAGCGCGCGGAAGGCGTCGATGTGGGCGCGCGCCTCGGGATCAGCCGGCGAAGGAGTGTCCATCGAGCGCGCGCCTCTGGTTGGGCAGCCCGAAACGCTCGGCGCAGGCGGCGCTCAGGGCGTCGCGGCGGTCGAGCCGGTCGGGGTGCAGGAAGACGTCGAAGCACCACAGTGAGCGGTGTTTGTCCAGGATGGTCTCGATCTCCGGCAGTTGCAAGTCCGACAGCAGCCGGGGAGGACCGTCGTCGAGCAGCACCGGGATCGCCGCATCCTTCTGCCCCATGCCGAGCCCCGGGCAGTAGATGATCACGTCCTCTGCCGCCAGGCCGGCCGCCTCGGCGAGGGTCGCCTCCTCGGCCGCGCGGGAGGCGCGGTCGGCGTGGAAGCGCGTCACCAGCGCGCGCTGCGCCTCGGCCCCGATGCGCCGGCCGAGCCGGTAGCAGCGCTTGTACAGCCGGCGCGCGGCGACCTGCTCGAGCAGGGCGTGGCCCTGGCGCGCGTCGGGAAAGGCCGCGCGGAGGAAGCCCGGGAGCTCGGCGTCGCGCAGCGGGAAGAGCTGCTCGACCTCGAGCCCGCGGTCGACCGCGTGCTCGACCGCCTTGCTGATCATCGCCCCGGACACGACCTTGGTGTGGTGGAAGAAGACGCGCTCGGTCAGCGTGTAGCGGGTGCGCAACAGGTGCACGACCTCGGACAGCAGGTCCTGCCGCACCCGCCCGCCCGCGGCCAGGCGCAGCACGAGCCGGCCGTCGGCGACGTCGAAGTAACGGAACAGGCGCTCGTCGTAGGCGAGCCGCAGGCCGCAGAAGTAGGCGTCGCGCTTGAGGTAGTCGAGCAGGTCGGCGCCGATCGGGGCGGCGGTCAGCTCGACGCGCCAGGGCTGGTCACCGGCGCCGGTCAGCAGCTCCTCGACCACGCCGGCGAGGCCGAGCGCGCGCAGCCGCTCGCCGAGCTGGCCCGCGCGCAGGAAGCTGCGCGTGCGGCCGGGGTTGTCGTGGCGGGGGAAGAGCTTGCGCTCGTCCTCGAAGGTGTGGCCGTAGGGGATGTGGGTGATGTCGTGCAGCAGGGCCGCGACGACGACCGCGTCGGCCTCCTGGGGATCGATCGCCAGGCCCCGCGCGGCGAGCAATCCGAGCAGCCGGCGCGCGAGGTGCGCGGTGCCGAGGGAGTGCTCGAAGCGGGTGTGCAGCGCGCAGGGGTAGACGAGATGCGCGGTGCCGAGCTGCTTGATCCCCCGCAGGCGCTGGAACTCCGGGGTGTCGATCAGGGGCAGCTCGAGCCGCGTGGAGACCTCGATGTCGCCGTGGACGGCGTCGCGGATGACCTTCAGCCCGCTCGCACCGGCCTTCCTGCTGCGCTGCTGACTGGCCACGGCGTGGGCTCCGCTGCTCGCCGACCCCGAAGCATACCTTCCCCGGCGGCCCACGGGCCCCGGCGACGGAGTTCCGGCGCAGCGAACGGTCTCAGAATCTGTCGTAGCCGAAGCCGTCGTCCTCGCGCTCGGGGACGGGGCGCTTCTCGGGAATCTCGGAGGGGTCGGGGAGGTTGCCCTGGCGGGCGTTCTCGAGCAGCACCTGGGCGCGGCGCTCGGCGCTGCTTCCCATGCCCTCGAGGTAGATCAGGTCGTCGCAGACTTCGTGCAAGACGTGCTCGAGCACGTTCTTCGGCAGCGGGCGGCCGTGCATCTTCTTCTGGTGGACCATCTCCTGCATCCGTTTCTGGACCAGGACGGTCAGCGGGTAGCGCCCGCCGGCCTTCTCGATGGCCTGCTCGAGAAGCTTGTTCTTCATGTGCGGTGGCTCCGGGCTTTGACTCGCGAGATCGACCCGCCATTGTAGTGCTCTCGTGGGGATGCGCAAGCTTCCTGCAGAAATGCACGCCCCGGGCGTACTGCGAGCCCGCTGGCTGTGCTACCATGGGACCTCGCTCTCGCACGGGAGACAGAGGTGTTCGGAGGGAAGCGCAAGACGGAACAGGCGGAGGCCCGCGCCGAGCTCGAGCAGCTCGAGAAGGAGGTCGAGAGCACCGGGCTGCGCGCCTACCGCGACGGGACCTGGCTTCTCAACACGGTCAAGGGGTACCTGGCGAAGCAGGACCCCGCGGCGCATCGGGCCGCCCTCGACAAGAAGTTCCCGAAGCTGAAGCGGCGGGCCGCGAGCCGCAAGCTGATCGGTCAGCGCGCGCGGCGGGCCGGCGTGGTCGGCGGGGTGACCGGGGGCCTGGTCAACGCGAGCAGCATCCTCGGCTTCCTCACCCTCGGCGCCGGGCTGGCGGCCGGCTCCGCAGCCTTCCTCGCCGAGCTGATCTACACCTTCCGGCTGCAGCTCGGGCTGTCCTACGACATCGCCCTCCTCAACGGCGTGACCATCGACCCCGACGACCCCGCCGACCTGCTGCTGGTGCTCGGCGCGGCGCTCGGTGTGCAGGGGCCGGTCGAGCTCCTGCCCAAGCGGCGCATCCACTCGCAGTCGCGGCTGATCGCCTCGCAGTTCGCGACCAAGCTCGGGATGGCGGTCGTCCAGCGCGGCGCGATGAAGTTCGCGCTGCCGGTCGTCTGCGTCGCGATCTCCGGCGGGCTGAACTACTACCGTACGCGGAAGGTCGGGCAGGTGGCGGCGGACTACTTCGAGCGCCAGGACGAGATCCAGAACCTCGTCGGCGGCGGGATCCCGGCGCCCGACCACGCCGAGGAGAAGATCATCCTGCCGCTGGTGTTCGCGATGGCGAAGGCGGACGGCGCCGTCGACCCGAAGGAGAACCAGGTCTTCCGGCAGTGCATGCAGACGCTGCGGCCGACGCTCGATGATAAGGAGTGGAACTACATCAAGCGCATGCTCGACGCGTCGCGCGAGGAGCTGATCGCCGAGGTGCTCAAGGTCGAGGATCCCGCGATGCGGCGCGCGATCCTCGACATCCTCGACCTGACGATGCGCATCGACGGCGAGATCCACCCCGAAGAGACCCGCCTCTTCGCGCAGGTCGCCCGCTGCTTCCGGGGCGAGGACCCGTTCGAAGAGGACACCTTCCCGGAGTTCGATTGATGGGAGGGAAGGGGCCCCGGTCGCGCGCAGCAAGGTGTTTGACAGCGCAGGCCGGCGTCGTATACTCGCATCGCTGCACCCCGTTTCCCAAAGCTACAACCCGCGGAGCGCGCGGTGAAATCTCGGGCATCGATCCTCGTCGTCGATGACAACATCCTCGACCGCAAGACGCTGTCGGCCTTCCTCTCCCCGCTGGGGTACGAGATCCGCTGTGTCGCCTCCGGTCCCGAGGCGCTGGTCGCCGCCGAGGCCGATCCCCCCGACCTGATCATCCTCGATGTGGTGCTGCCGGAGATGGACGGCTTCGAGGTCTGCGAGCGCTTGAAGAGCTCGCCGGAGACCACCGACATCCCGGTGCTGTGCACGACCGGGCTGACCAGCATCGACGCGAACGAGCGGGCGCTGGAATGCGGCGCCGAGGGCTTCCTGATGAAGCCCCTCAACAAGGTGCTGGTCGAGGCCTACGCCAAGGCCTTCGTGCGGATGAAGCAGATCAACGACGAGCGCAAGAACCTGCTGCACTTCGTTGTCCACGACATGCGCAGCCCGGTCACCGCGCTCAAGGGCGCGCTCGCGATCCTCGACCGGCTCGCGACCGACGAGACCCTGCACAAGTACACCGACATCGCCCTGAACTCCGCCAACCGGCTGATGCTGCTGATCGACTCGATGCTCGACCTGTACAAGATGGAGTCGGGCGCGCTGCAGGTCCATCGCCAGCCGGTGCGCCTCGACGAGGTCGTGCACAAGGTCGTCGCCGAGCTCGACTCCTTGTCCGAGCGCAAGAACGCCCCGATCCAGGCACAGGTCGACGAGGAGCTGACCGCGGTGGTCGATCCGGTGCTCGTCGCGCGGCTGATCCAGAACCTGCTCGACAACGCCCTGCGCTACGGGCGCTCGAACCACCCGATCGACCTGACCGCGAGCCGCTCCGACGGGCGCGTCGCGCTGACGGTCGCCAACGTCTGCGAGGCGCTCTCGGCCCCCGAGCTGGTCCGCATCTTCGACAAATTCGCCCAGGCCGAGCTCAGCGAGCAGGGGAAACGCCAGGGCTCCGGGCTCGGGCTGCCATTCTGCAAGATGGTCGCCGAGGCCCACGGGGGAAGCCTCGAAGCGGTCTCGCCGATGCCCGGGAGGGACGACGGCATCATGTTCTGCCTCGATCTGCCGGCCGAGGCACCGAGCGGCTGATGCGCGTCGCGCTGCTCGAGCACTTCGGGCCCCCGTCCGCGCTGCGCGTGAAGAAGCGCCCCGATCTCGGCGTGCCCGGGCCCGGGCGGCTGCTCGTCGAGGTCGACGCCGCGGGCGTCAGCATCGACGACGTCTTCCTGCGCATGGGCCTCGACCGCTCGGGGCCCAGTCTGCCGCTGGTTCCGGGCCGCGAGGTGTGTGGCCGGGTGCGCGCGATCGGCGATGGGGTGCGTGGGGTCGCGGTCGGCGAGCGGGTCTGCGGCCTCGCGGCGAGCGGAGGCTACGCCGAGCAGTGCCACCTCGAGGCCGAGCTGGCCTTCAAGGCGCCCCTCGAGCTCGACCCCGCGACGTTGGTGTCGCTGCCGCAGGACTACGTCGGCGCCTGGCTGTGCCTCGAAGAGCTCGCGCGGGTGCGGGCGGGCGAGCAGATTCTGGTGGTCGGCGCCGACGAGGGGCCGGGCCGCGCCCTGGTCGAGCTGGCGGCGCGGGCGGGGGTCACGGTGTACGCGATCGGCGCGCGCGGCGACGAGCTCCGCGCCCTCGGGGCCGCGGAGGTGCTGGCGCGGGAAGAGGCGGTCGCGCGGCTCGGGGAGCTGACGGGGGGGCGGGGGGTCGCCGCGCTGTTCGACACCGAGGGCGGCGACGCGGACGCCGAGCTGGTCGAGGCGGTCGGGCTGCTCGGCCGGATCGTGTACGTCGGGTTCCGCAGCCTGCTCGATCGGCACCGCAGCTTCCTGCGCGCGCTCTACAAGGTCGCGACGATGCCCCGCTTCGGCGCGCTCGAGCTCGCGGAGCGGGGGCGCGCGGTGATGGGCCTGTCCTTCGTCAGCCTGCTCGCCCGGCCCGACCTGATCCAGCGGGCCTACGCGGCCCTGCGGGAGGACCTCGTCGGAGGGGCGCTGCGGCCGCGGGTCGACCGGATCTATCCCCTCGAGGAGGTCGCCGCCGCGCACGGACGCTTCCAGGACCGCGCCCACCACGGCAAGATCGTGCTCGACCCGCGCTCGTGAGCGTGGCGCGACACGCCCGATCGAGAATTTCCTTGCACGACGGCCCGCTGTGCCTATGATGCGACGTTCGTTGAGGCGCGAATCAACCGAGCGGAGTCATCATGAAGACGAAAATCCACCCCAAGCTGTACGAATGCGAGGTCAGCTGCCGCTGCGGCAACAAGTTCACCACGCGCAGCACCCTGAAGAGCCTGACCCTGGCGATCTGCTCTGAATGCCACCCGTTCTACACCGGCAAGTCGAAGTTCGTCGACGCCGCGGGCCAGGTGGACAAGTTCGTCAAGAAGTTCGGGTGGACCGAGAACAAGGTCAAGGCCAAGGCCTCCGCCAAGCAGGTGGCCGGGTTGACCAAGCGCCAGATCCGGGCCCAGGTCCGCAAAGAGAAGGAAGCCGAGGCCCTGCGCAACCAGCGCCTCGACCAGGCCGAAGCGGCCGCCCGCGCGGAGCGCGAAGAGGAAGAGAAGCAGGCCCAGAAGCAGGCCGAGACCCGCAAGGCGGCCTCGAAGGCGCGCGAGAAGCGGCCTGCCGACTCCTAGCTCTCCCGCCGGACACGATTCGAGCCTGCGATTGCGCAGCTCCGGCCGCCGTCCCGGGAATCGTGCCCGCTCGGTCTCTCGACTTCGGTTGGGACTTGCCTCGGCAGGTTCCAACCGCTTGTGATTCCGGTTCCGTCGTCTCCCTGACGAACACGAGGTCTCCGTGGCAATGAATCTCCGCTCCCTCCTGGAAGGCAAGGCCGCTCGGTTCCACGAGCTCGGCCTGCTGCTCTCCGATCCGGAGGTGATGAAGGACGGCCAGCGCTACGGCGTCCTCGCGCGGGAACGCGGGGCGCTGAAGCGCATCGTCGACATCTACGAACAGGTCAAGGCGGTCCGTCAGCAGATCGCGGACAACCAGGAGCTGATGGAGGCCGACCCCGAGCTCGCCGAGCTCGCGAAGGCCGAGCTGCCCGAGCTCCGCGCGCAGGTCGAGAAGCTGACCGACGACCTGCAGAACGAGCTGGTCTCGGTCAGCGACGACGACAGCAAGAACGCGATCGTCGAGATCCGGGCCGGCACGGGCGGTGACGAGGCGAGCCTGTTCGCGAACGACCTGTACCGCATGTACACGCGTTACGCCGACAAGCGCAGATGGAAGATCGAGGTCATCTCGACCAGCACCTCCGAGGTCGGCGGCTTCAAGGAGGTGATCTTCTGCGTGTCGGGCGAGAACGCCTTCCGCGACATGAAGTTCGAGGGCGGCGGCCACCGCGTGCAGCGTGTGCCGGAGACCGAGTCCCAGGGGCGCGTCCACACCTCCGCCTGCACGGTCGCGGTGCTGCCCGAGCAGGAAGAGGTCGACGTCAACATCCACGCCGACGAGCTGCGCATCGACACGATGTGCTCCAGCGGGCCGGGCGGCCAGCACGTCAACCGCACCGAGTCGGCCGTGCGCATCACCCACCTGCCGACCAACCTCGTCGTGGTGTGCCAGGACGAGAAGTCCCAGCGTCGCAACAAGGAGAAGGCGATGCGGGTGCTGCGTTCGCGGCTGCAGGCGCGGTACGAAGAGGAGTCGCGCAAAGAGCGCGGGGACATGCGCAAGGCGATGATCGGCAGCGGCGACCGCTCCGAGCGCATCCGCACGTACAACTTCCCGCAGAACCGTCTGACCGACCACCGCATGGGGCTGACGCTGTACAGCCTCGACAAGATCATCCTCGGCGACCTCGACCCGGTCGTCCACAAGCTCGTCGCCTGGGAGGCCGAGACCAAGCTCGAGGAGATGGGCTTCACTCCCGGGTGGCTGGACGGATGAATGGGAACGCAGGTGGCTGAGATCTGGACGGTGCGCAGCATCCTGGCCTGGACCAGGACACGCTTCCGCGAGCGCGCGGTCGAGGCGGCCGATCTGTCCGCCGAGCTGTTGCTCGCGCACGTGCTCGGCTGTGAGCGCCTCGACCTGTACCTCGACATCGAGCGGCCCCTGACACCGGACGAGCGCGCCGCCTACCGGGCCTGCGTCCAGCGCCGCCTACGGGCCGAGCCGGTCGCCTACATCGTCGGCCACCGCGACTTCCACGGCCTGCGCTTCGAGGTCAGCCCGGCCGTGCTCGTGCCGCGGCCGGACAGCGAGCTGCTCGTCGAGCTCGCCCTCGGCCGCGAGCCGGCGCCGCGCCGCGTCCTCGACCTCGGCACCGGCAGCGGAGCCCTCGCGATCGCGCTGGCGGCCGAGCTGCACGGGGCGCAGGTGGTCGGCCTCGACAACAGCCCCGCGGCGCTCGAGGTCGCCCGCCGCAACGGCGCGCGGCACGGGGTGGCGGTCGAGTGGGTCGAGGCGAGCTGGGAAGGCGATCTCGCGGGCCGGCTCGAGACGGGCTTCGACCTGGTGGTCAGCAACCCGCCGTACGTCGCCCGGGACGACGAGCTCGGGCCGGGCGTGCGCGAGCACGAGCCCGCCGCGGCGCTGTTCAGCAGCGGACCCCTCGCTCTCGACGCGACCCGTGGGGTGCTGCGCACGGCGCGCGCGCTGCTCGCGCCCGGCGGAGCGGTGCTGGTCGAGGTCGGCGCGGGGCGGGCCGCGGCGGTGTGCGAGCTCGCCGGCCGGCTCGGGCTCGGGGAGATGGCCGTCCACCGCGATCTGGCGGGGATCGAGCGGGTCGTGTCCGGGCGGCAGCCCGTCGAGAGGGAGGAGCGCGAAGCATGTTTGAGTCCTTGACCGAGGGGATGGCCACCGCGTTCCGGAAGCTGACCGGCAAGCGGCGGCTGACCGACCAGAACATCGAGGACGGCCTGCGGGACGTGCGCAAGGCCCTGCTCGAGGCCGACGTCAACCTCAAGGTGGTCAAGGGCTTCATCAAGACCGTCAAGGAGAAGGCGGTCGGTGAGGAGCTGATCAAGGACGTCCGCCCCGGCCAGCAGGTCGTCAAGATCGTGCACGACGAGCTCGTCTCGCTGATGGGGCCGGTCGAGCACGAGCTCGAGGCGCCGGCCAGCGGTCCGACCATCGTGATGATGGCCGGTCTGCAGGGGGCGGGGAAGACGACGACCTGCGCCAAGCTCGCCCACTTCCTGCGCACCAAGAAGAAGATGAACCCGCTGCTGGTCGCCGCCGACCTCCAGCGTCCCGCCGCGGTCGACCAGCTGAAGATCCTCGGCGAGCAGATCGACGTGCCGGTCTACAACGAGCCGAGCAACCCGGTCAAGGTCTGCCAGAACGGCGTCAAGCTGGCGAAAAAGGACGGCCACGACGTCGTCATCCTCGACACGGCGGGCCGCCTGCACGTCGACGAAGAGCTGATGGCCGAGCTGAAGCGCATCGTCAAGAAGTGCAAGCCGCAGAACATCTTCCTGGTCTGCGACTCGATGACCGGTCAGGACGCGGTCAATTCGGCGAAAGAGTTCAACGACATGCTCGAGCTCGACGGCTTGATCCTGACCAAGATCGACGGCGACACGCGCGGCGGCGCGGCGCTCTCGATCAAGGCGGTGACCGGCAAGCCGATCAAGTACCTCGGGACGGGCGAAAAGATCGAGATGATCGAGGAGTTCCACCCCGATCGTCTCGCCTCGCGCATCCTCGGCATGGGCGATGTCGTCGGCCTGGTCGAAAGAGCCCAGGAGGCGATGGACGCCACCGAGGCGATGAGCCTGCAGAAAAAGATGCTCGAGGACAAATGGAACCTCGATGATTTCTTGACGCAGCTACGGTCCATCAAGAAAATGGGGTCCCTTAAAAGTCTGCTGGGCATGATCCCTGGAGTGGGGTCGATGCTCAAGGGACAGGAGATCGACGACGGAGAGATCGGCCAGGTCGAGGCGATGATCTGCTCGATGACCAAAGAAGAGCGGAAGAAGCCCGACATCATCGATTTCTCGCGGCGCCGCCGGATCGCGGCGGGATCGGGCCACAATCCGGCCGATGTCCAGGGCCTGCTCAAGCAGTTCCAGCAGATGCGGAAGATGATGCGCGACTTTTCGCGCATGGGGCCCGGAGGGCTCGGAAGTCTATTCAAAGGCGGGGGCATGGGGCAGATGGCCCAGCACGTCATGTCGACGGGCCAGCTCCCCAAGCTCAAGGTCCCCAAGGCCGCGAAAGGCCAGCCGGGGCCGAGTCGTCAAGCAATTTTGGAGCGGCGTCGCAAAGAGAAGGCCCGCAAAAAGAAGAAGTTTCGTCGGAGAAAGAAGTAGCCCCTCCCGGGCGTGAGCCCCGGGGCGGGACGAGGAGCAGACCTGCGATGTCCGTTCGCATTCGCCTGAAGAGGATGGGTCGTACCAATCACGCGACCTTCCGCATCGTCGCCATCGAGGGAACCCAGCGCCGTGACGGGCGCATTCTCGAGAACCTCGGCTGGTACGATCCGCACGTCGTCGATGCGGACAAGAAGCACAAGGTCGACGTCGAGCGCGCCAAGCACTGGATCTCGGTCGGCGGTGTCGTGTCCGAGACCGTCGACTCGATCTTCCAGAAGCACGGCATCGAGTCGAACGCGGCCCGCGCCCACGCCCGGCGTCTGAAGCGCCGCGCGAAGAACAAGGCCCGCAAGGCCCGGAACGCGGCGAAGGCGAAGAAGAAGTAGCGGACGGCGTTGCGCTTCCAGGTCCTGTCGCTGTTCCCGGAGCTGGTGCGCGGCTACTTCGGAGACGCTCTGCTCGCCCGTGCGCTGCGGCGCCGGGTGCTCGAGCTCGAGCTCTTCGACATCCGCGCCTTCTCGGAGCACCCGCAGGGCAAGGTCGACGCGCGTCCGTACGGTGGCGGGCCGGGCATGGTGCTGCGCTGCGAGCCGATCGCCGCAGCGCTGGAGGCGGCCGACGCGGCCTGGGGGGAGCAAGACCCCGGGCGGCGGATCTTCCTCTCTCCGCAGGGGCGGCTGCTGGCCGACGAGGGGATCCGCAAGCTGGCCGCCGAGCCGCGCCTGGTGCTCTTGTGCGGCCGCTACGAAGGAGTCGACCGGCGCGTCCTGGACGCGTGGCAGTTCGAGGAGGTGTCGATCGGGGACTATGTGCTGGCGGGGGGTGAGTTGCCCGCGCTGGTGTTGATCGAGGCGGTCACGCGCTGGCTGCCGGGGGCCTTGAGCCGACCCGACAGCGCGCGCCGCGACGCCCTCAGCGCCGGCCGGCTCGGCTTCGCACAGTACACGCGGCCTCCCTCATGGCGGGGGCACGAGGTCCCGGAGGTGCTGCTGGAGGGCGCCCATCAGAAGGTGGCGCACTGGCGACGAGACCAAGCACAGAGGCGGTCCCGCACGGAGGGGCCGGGGAAACGAGTAGTAGAGGACGGGAGCCACGAGGCATGAATCTTCTCGAAGAAGTGACCAAGAAGCAGCTGAAGAAGAAGCTGCCGGAGTTCGGCATCGGCGACACGGTCGATGTCTACTGCGAAGTCAAGGAAGGCGCCAAGCGCCGCATCCAGGTCTTCAACGGAACCGTGATCGCGCGGAAGCACGGCGGGATCCAGGAGACCTTCACGGTGCGCCGTATCGTGATGGACGAGGGCGTCGAGCGGACCTTCCCGCTGCACGGTCCGCTGGTGCGTGACGTGCGCATCCGGCGCTACGGCAAGGTGCGTCGCGCCAAGCTGTACTACCTGCGCGACCGGGTCGGCAAAGAGACCAAGACCAAGGAATTCAAGGGTCGCTTCGCGCCGATCTACAAGGATCCGCCGCCGACCATCGAGTCCGAGAACAAGAAGAAGCGCGTCAAGAAGAAGAAGAAGAAGGGCAAGGGCAAGAAGAAGAAGGCCTGATTCTTCCCCTGTGGCTTCTCCCTCCTCTGGCAGCTGGGCCGAAGACCTCGTCGCGGCCCGGCTGATCGCATCCGGGGCCGACATCCTCGCCCGCAACTGGCGCTGTCGCGAGGGCGAGCTCGACATCGTGGCCCGCCAGGGCGAGCTGCTCCTGTTCGTCGAGGTCCGCGCCCGCCGGCGCCGCGACTACGGCGGACCCCTCGCCAGCATCACCCCCGCCAAGCGTCGTCGGCTGCTCGCGGCCGCCGCCCGCTACCTCGCGACGCTTTCCGAGCTTCCGCCGTGCCGCTTCGACTGCGTCGGCGTCCACGGCACGCCGGCCGCCCACGCCATCGACTACTGCGAGGGCGCGTTCGGGGCCGAGTGAGCCGCCCCGAGGCCGATGATCGAGCGCAGCTTCCCGCTCGGCTCCAGCGGCAGGGCGTCGACCGGGACCACGGTGACGCGCAGCGCGGGGTCGTCCAGCAGCCCGCGCAGGGTCGCGCGCAGCCCCTCTTCGACCGGCTGGTCCGCCAACACCCGCACGATCACGCTGTCGAGGGCGGTCTGCTCGACCTGCAGCGAGCGCACACCGGCCACCGAGAACAGGCCGCGCAGCACCAGGGACTCGTGCACGACGTGGCCGTCCTTGCGCCGCAGCATCGCGTCGTCGCGGCCCTCGAGGCGTGCGAGCACCGTGCCGGGCCGGCCGCAGGGGCAGGGCTCCGGCGCGAGCTGGCCGCGGTCACCCGTCACGTAGTTGAGCAGGACCGTCGCGCGGTTGCTGAGGTTGCTCAGCACCAGGCGCCCGCTGTGCCCCGGCGGCAGGGTGCGGCCGTCCTCGTCGACCACCCGCAGCGCGGCCAGGTCATCGAAGATGTGGAAGCCGCCGCCGTGGCGCACCTGGTGCTCGCACTGGTAGGCGATGCGCAGCGCCTCGCAGCACTGGTAGCTCGACACGATCGGGATCCCCGCCGTGACGATCGCGCGCCGGTCGGCCGCGCCGATGTGCTCGCCGCCGTAGCCGACCAGCCGCGGCCGGTGGCGGAGGTTGCGGGTCTCGAGGCCCCAGCGCAGCAGCGCCCCGACGTACGCCCCGAAACCGGTGACCTTGTCCGGCCGGTGACGGTTGATCCGCGCGATCGCGACGGGGAAGGGGTCGCCGACCGAGCCCTCCTCGTCGTCCGCCAGCCACGCGGCGGGCAGCCAGGAGCGGGCGGCGTGGAAGCGCAGGATCGCGTCGCGGGTGCCGCGCGGGGGGTGGAAGTGCAGGCTCCGGATCTTCCAGCCGCCGAGCAGCCGCGCCTGCGCCGCGAGCACGCGGTAGCCGGCCGCACGGGCGCAGAACAGGGCGCGCGCGTCGTAGCGGATGCGCTTGAGGCGGCCGAGGGTGCCGGAGGTGTCGAGCTCGAGCACGGCCTCGCGAGGGAAGGCCTCGGAGTAGAAGCGCTCCGGGTGCGCGGCCAGCGCCTCGCCGCGGATCAGCGGCAGGTCGGCGAGCTGTTCGACTGTTCGCGGGGCGAGCCCGAAATCCCGGTAGTGGGCGACGTGGCGCACGGCGTGGGCGACGATCCGCCGCAGGCGCAGCTTCTGTAGAGCGCGGATCCCGAGCCCGCGCTCGAGCCAGGGCTCCGAGGCGCCGTGGGCGAGCTGGTATGCGGTCCAGGCGGTGCGGGTCCAGGGCTGCAGGGAAGGTTCTCCTGGCGGCTGGTGCAGGCCGTCGTCCACCCCGCTCACTCCGTCCCGCGCGCGAGCGCGTCGAGAGCGTACTCCGCCGCCGCTGAGCCGGGGGGCGGGTGCTCGAGGAAGCGTTGGAGCAGCGCCTCGAGTCCGGCCGGGCGCACCCGCGCGCAGAGGGTCGCCAGCACGTCCCACGCGTCGGCGTCCGGCGGCCGCGAGGCGAGGTATTCCTCGGTCTTCGC
>JAUIEM010000243.1 GCA_030428695.1 bacterium | reverse complement strand
GTTGGATGCCGGGGAGCCCTCGGCCGTGAGCGACGTGAACGGGGGCTACCTGTTCACGGACCTGGCGGCCGGGAGCTACAGCGTGGAGATCGACGCGAGCAGCCTCCCGGCAGGACTGGTGCTGACCGGGGGGAGCGACCCGGTGGCGGTCAACCTGGCGGCGGGGGAGGACTTCCTCGCCGCGGACTTCGGCTTCCGCAGCGCGACGACCCTGGTCGCGCTCGACCAGGGCGATCTCGTCGTCAGCGACGTGGCGTCCGGCGGCGTGGCCGACGACTGGACCCTCTCCTCCGACGGCACGCATCTGACGATCGCGTTCCCCGCCGGCCTGCTGTCGACCGCCGTCGCGGGCGCGACCGGCGACGGCACGGCGACGGTGACCGTGCCGTTCAGCGCGTTCAGCGGGGAGATCGTGCTCGACACCCTCGACGGCGACGACACCGTCACGGTCGACTTCGGCCTGGGGGCGTTCCCGCTGCCTGTGCGCTTCGCCGGGGGCTCCCACACCAGCGGTGACCGGCTGGTCCTGGAAGGGGGAAGCGCGGCCTCTCTGGCCGCCACCTCGACCGGTCCAGGGGCGGGCAGCGTCACCGTCGCGGGGCGGGGGACGATCACGTTCACGGGGTTGGAGTAGGGCTGGGGTCGCCTCAGCCATCCTCCGGGACGAGGTTGCCACCCCCGATGATGCACACAGGGCGGGGACCCGCCCCGCCCTGTCCACCGATAACAGCTGACCCTACTGCGTGAGCATCTCCGCGACGCGTTCGAGGGCAGCGCGGGCCTCGTACTGGCGCTGCAGGCGCTGGTGCCGCACGTTCTCGTAGTGCTCGTGCTGGGCGCGGCGCAGCTCGACGAGCTCGGTCTCGATCTCGGCGAGGCGTGCGCTGAGCGGGGTCTCGTCGGTCGCGCCGAGCAGGGCGGCGAGCTCTTCGTTGCGCTCGAGGGCCGCCAGCTCGCTGGCGAGCCGGTCGCGCTCGGCCTCGACCTGGTCGTGGTCGGAGCGCAGGGCGGAGGCGCCCTTCTCCAGCAGGGCGAGCTCCTCACCGAGGGCGGCGCTGCGCAGCTCGTTGTCCGCCAGGCGGTCGGCATAGCGGGTCCGGACGGTGTTGATCTCCTCGAGGCGCGCGGCTTTCTGGGCCGGGCTGAGGGCGCTGTCTTCCAACTCGAGCAGGTCGGCGTCGCAGAGGGCGATCACCTGCTCGCACAGCTGGACGTCCTGCGCGATCTTGTGCTGCTCGGCGGCGACGGCGGCGTGCTGGGCCTCGATCGCGGCGATGCGCTCGGCGTACTCCCCGCACAGGGCGTCGAGCCGGGCCGCGAGAGCGCCCTCGGGGTCCTGCTGCGCGCGCTCGGCGTCGCGCTGGCAGCGCAGCTCGGACCGCAGCTCGTGGCTCATGTCCTTGAGCTCGGCGCCGAAGTCACGCATACCGCGGACGAGGTTGCGGGGCCCGAAGACGAAGCCCGCTCCGACCAGGACCACGGAGCTGACCAGGAAGAACTTGAACAATCGGCGGATCATGACACTCCTCACATTCGCAGGGGGGGGTACGGTCTACACCCCGCTATTGGGAAGAGCTGCGGACGACTTTCAGGGGCCGGGGACTTTTTTGGCGGCCGGCGCCGCGATCGCGTGACGCACGCGCGCGACGAGCGCGTCGGAGGAGAAGGGCTTGGTGAGCACGGTGGCGGGATCGATCGCCGCCGCGGTCAGCGTCGCCTGGTCGCTGTAGCCGGAGATGAACACGAAGGGCAGGCCCGGCCGGAGCTGCTCGATCTTCTGGCGCAGCGCCGGGCCGCTGAGGTGCGGCATGACGATGTCGAGGACGAGCATCGAGACCCGCTCCCGATGGTCTTCGAACAGCGCCAGCCCGGCGCGACCGTCGCCGGCGGCGAGCACCTCGAAGCCGGACCGTTCGAGGATGGCGAGGACGACCGCCCGGACCTGGGCGTCGTCCTCGACGAGCAGGATCGTCCCTTCCCCGTGGACCGCCGGCGGGGCGTGGCGACGGATCGTGCCGGGCGCGAACGGCAGCCAGATCGAGAAGGTGCTGCCGCTGCCGGGCTCGCTGGTCGCCTTCACCAGCCCGCGGTGCTGCTCGATGATCCCGTACACGGTCGACAGCCCGAGGCCGGTGCCGCCGCGGGGGCCCTTGGTCGTGAAGAACGGCTCGAACACGCGCTCGCAGACCTCCTGCGCCATCCCCTCGCCGGTGTCGCTGACGCTCAGCCGCGCGCAGGGCCCGGGCTCGAGCAGGGGGTGGCCCTTGCAGTCGGCCGCGCTGAGGCTGTCGCGGGCGGTCACGATCGACATCCGTCCGCCGCCCTGCATCGCGTCGCGGGCGTTGACGCAGAAGTTGACGAGGACCTGCTCGAGCTGGCCGGGGTCGGCGTGGACGGGCTCGAGGCTCGGGTCGAGGCGGGTGGTGACGACGATGCTCTCCGGGATCAGGCGGCTCAGCATCGCGAGCAGGTTCCGGGTCAGCTCGTTGAGGTCGACGGAGCCGAGCTGCGCCCGCTCGCGGCGGGCCAGGGTGAGCAGCTGGCGGGTCAGGTCCGCGGCGCGGCCGACAGCGTCCCGGGCGGCGCGGATGCGCTCGTTCTGGACGCCGCCGAGGCCGGCGAGGTCGAGGTTGGCGCGGATGACGAGCAGGATGTTGTTGAAGTCGTGCGCGAGGCCTCCGGCGAGCTGCCCGATCGCCTCCATCTTCTGGGCCTGCCGCAGCTCCTGCTCGAGGCGTTTCTGCTCGGAGACGTCGCGGGCGACGCAGTGGAGCCGGTCGGCGTCCGGGTCGGGACGGATGCTCCAAGACAACCACAGCTCCGTCCCGTCCTTCCGCACGCAGCGGCTCTCGAAGTCGTCGAGCTCGACATCGCCAGCGATCTGGCGCAGGGCCGTGCGCATCGCGTCCCGATCGTCGCGGTGGGTGAAGGCCGCCGGCGTGCGTCCGAGCAGCTCGTCGGAGGGGAAGCCGAGCGCGCGCTCGAAGGCCGGGTTGACGCGCACGAGGCGGCCGTCTCGCGTACAGACCGCCATCAGGTCCGGGGACATCTCGAACAGGCGGTCCCGTGCGGCGGCGGCGGCGGCGCGCTGCGCGCTGACATTGGTCGAGACCTGGGCGAGGCCGATGATCTCGCCCTCGCGCTCGATCGGGCGCACCCGCGACTCCCAGTAGGAGACGCCCTCCGGGCCGCGGTACTCCGACGCGAAGCGGTCGGGCTCGCCGGTCTCGAGGACGCGACGGTGGCAGCGCCGGATGCTCTCGTGGTACTCCTCGGCCGCGAAGAGGAAGACCGGCGTGCCGATGACCTGCTCGCGGCTGAGCCCCGGCACGGTCCAGTTGACGTACTGGACCCGGCTCTCGCGGTCGAGCAGCATGATGTTGTCCGGGATGTCCTCGCCGAGCGCTTGGAGCACGGGGCCGGCGTGGAGCAGACCGCGTTCGAGCTCTTCGATCCGTGCGCGCAGACGCGCGAGCTCGTCGCGAGGGGGTGCGGACAAGGCGCACGACTCCGGGAAAGCGGGACCTCTATCGTCATGGATCCGACGGGAGTTGTCAATCGTCGCGTGGGGGACCCGGTCCCGCAGGGCTGGCGTCTCCCGACCCGCTGGCCTACAGTGGGGAGATCGCTCAAGGAGTGCCGCATGCTGCTGCCGACCTCTCTCCTGCTGCCCCTGGACTTCTCCGCCGACGCCGAGCGGGCCGTGCCCGCGGCGGCGGCGCTGGCGCGGGCCTTCGACGTGCCCATCGTCGCTCTGCACGTCGTCGAGGGCGCGCTGCCGCCGCCCCTGGAGGGGGAGGATGACTGGGACAGCGACGAGGTGCGTGCGCTGCTCGCCCGGCGCGACGCCTCCCTCGAGCCCAACCTGCGCGAGCGCCTCGACAGCCTGCTCGGCGCGGTTCCCCACGCGGTGGTGGTCGAGCCGGCGGACGACGTGTCCGCCGACATCGTCGAGCGCGCGGCGGCGAACAGGCCGACCTGGATCGTGATGGCGACCCACGGCCGCACCGGGTTCAAGCGCTTCTTCCTCGGCAGCACCTCCGAGAAGGTCCTGCGCCAGGCGCGCTGCCCGGTCGTGCTCGTGCCGGTCCCGAAGCGGGTCGCGAGCGCGCCGCCGGCGGGATCCGCGCGGCTCGGCTCGGTGCTGTATCCGACCGACTTCTCGCCGGAGTCCCTCGCGGCCCTGCCGGACCTGCGCCTGCTCGCGAACCGGCTCGAGGCGAAGGTGACCTGTCTGCACGTGTGCGAGCCGGTGTGGACCGGGCCTTTCGACTTCGGCGGCCTCGAGGACGTGCTGGAGCGCCAGGTGCGGACGGCGGCGGAGGAGCGGCTCGGGAAGCTGGTCGCTGCCGAGCTCGAGGGCGTCGAGGCGGGGGCCGAGGTCGTGTTCGGGCGCGCGGCGACCGAGATCCTGCACCGCGCCGAGCACGATGTCGACCTGATCGTGATGGCGCGGCACGGGGGAAGCGGCGCGCGCCGCTGGCTGCTCGGCAGCGTCGCGTTGAAGGTCCTGCGGCAGGCGACCTGTCCGGTCTTCCTGATCCCGCGGAGCGATCCGGAACCGGGCTGACGAGGTCCACCGGCTTCCCCGAGAGCACAACGGTGAAGTATTTTTTATTTTTCTTCGGGTGAGGCAAAGCCCTGGCGTGGCTGTGCTTGTGGCATGCCGGCAGGTCTGGGGGGCGATGGTCTCGCGGGCGCGGCGCTGGAGAGGTGCTCCGGGGGGAGCTATCCTGGAGGTGGAATCAAAGGATGGGTACACGGTGTCGGACCATGAAACACGGACGCAGACCTACAAACAGCAGGGGATTCTCGCTTCTTGAGCTGACCGTCTCCATTCTCATCGTCTCCGTGGCGGCGGTCGCGATCGCCCAGATCGTGGTCGAGTCGGTGCAGGTCTACAACGTCGGCCTGAACCAGTCGATCCTCGAGCAGGAGACCGACCTCTTCGCCCAGCAGCTCGAGCGGACCATGCGCGAGGCCCGCGTGCTGTCCTTCGGCACGAACTTCCTCGAGTTCCAGGTCCCGATCGACCACGACGGCGACGGCGACATCGTCGACCCGAGCGGCCAGGCCGAGCTCGGCGCCGGAGGCATCCTCGGCTACCGGACGCTGTACAACATCGTCGTCAACGAGACCTTTGTCGAGGCCGAGCGCGGCTACGATCTGAACGGCGACGGGGATCTCCAGGACAGCCTCGGCATAGCGACCATCGAGCGCAACACGATCACCGACGACATCCCGGGCATCAACGTGGCCAGCGAGGTGATCCTGCGCGACGTCGTCACGACGCAACCGATCGTGGGCGGAGACATCGACGGCGATGGCGTCGGCGATCCGATCTTCGTCCGCACGAACTTTCTCGGCGAGATCGACCCCGAGGGCCGCACGCTGGTGGTCAAGATCCTCCGCGTCCGCCGCTCGGGAGCCACCACAGTCAAGCACCTGCTCGAGACGGCGATCACGTCGCGGCAGTTCTAGCCGGAGGACCCACCATGATGGTAAGGCAGAGAACGACGGGGAGGCGCGGGAACGTCATCCTCGGCACCCTGGTGATCATGACCGTCCTGCTGGCTCTGAGCGCCGCCTTCCTCGGCGTGACGACCATGCAGGCGCGGACCGTCGACTTCACCGAGGCGCGCGAGGCGACGCTGGAGATCGCCGAGTCGGCGATCGCCGCGGGCTTCTACGCGCTGAAGTCCGAGGAGCTCGGCGAGGAGGGGGTGACCGGCGAGAATCCGATCACGGGCTCGATCAACGGAGGAAGCTACTCCGTGACGATCTCGACGATCGAGGACGACGACACCAACCGGCTGCGACGCATCGTCGCGACCGGCACGCTGAACGGTGAGTCGCGCTCGATCGAGGCGATCGCGAAGACCGGCCTCGCCCACGAGGTCTTCTTCCACGCGCTCTACGCCGGCAACGCCTCGGAGGACCCGAGCTACGCGATGCGCTTCGGCGGCGGCGGCGAGACCGACGGCGAGCCGGTCTGGGTGCGCACGGTGCACTACTCGCGCTGGCGCGGCTGGCGCAGCACCTGGGAGCTCGAGAACCTCGTCGAGAGCAGCGATCCCGACATCATCGGCAACGGCGGCGATGTCCACTCCAACGGAGACATCGTGCTCGAGGGCAACGCGGTCGTCGAGGGCGTGATGTCCGCGACCGGTGACATCTTCCTGCCGGACACCGAGGACGCGGCGGGCGGCGGCAACGTCCGCATCGATCCGCCGGAGTGGGAGACGATCTTCCCCGAGAACCTCCAGGAGGAGTACGCCGACCTGGTCATCGACGTCGCGGCGGCCTTCGCGGACGGCACGACCACCAAGACCAACTCCGGCATCGAGAGCGGCATGAACAGCACGGTGACGGTGGTCGACAGCGAGGACGACCCCGCCCACGTCTTCGCGCTCGGTGTGACGGACGACCTCGGCGCGGCCGGCGACACCGACAACCCGAACTACTTCTTCGGCGACTGGTACGCCCTCGACGGCAACCGCCGCAACGGCGAGCGGATCACGATCGACGCGGCGGGCAACGAGAAGGTCTACTTCGTCGAGGGCAACGTCTGGATCGAGACCAATGGCTACGGCCCGACGATCTACGGCCCGGACGGCTCGACCGTGCGGGTGACGATCATCGCCCGGGGAAACATCTATCTCGCCGACGAGATCTCGACTTCCAACGAGAACAGCGGCCTCGCGCTGGTCGCCGTCACGGACGGCGAGAGCTACCAGGACCTCGACGAGGACCACGTGTTCACCTTCACCGACCTGAACGAGAACGGCGTGCACGACGCGGGCGAGCCGCACAGCGACCCGATCCTGCACGACGACGGCGACGGGGTGTACGAGGGCCCGGCCGAGGGCAGCGGGAACATCTACTTCGGCGACCCGAACACCGGCCCCCTCGGCCACGTCAACGGCTTCATGTACGCCCAGAACTCGTTCGACGACTGGGCCCTCGACCGCGACTCGACGCCCCAGGACTTCGAGGTCACGGGCATCATGACCGCCGGTGACCAGCTGAACATCCGCCGCGACTTCGAGTACGAGAACTGGGTCGAGGGCCACTACGAGGGCGGCACCCTGGTGCCTGGACACTACGTGTACTACGAGGACTACTGGGGCCGGTATCGTTGGAGCGACTACTACAACAGTTGGGTGCGTGACCGCTACAACGGCACCCACAGCCGCTACTGGGTCAACGACCAGATCGTCGGCGGCACCTGGGTGCCCGGACACTACGAGACCGTGATCCGGCACGCGCAGATGATCGTCAACTACGACCCGCGCGTCGCCGAGGGCATGATCCTGCCGGGCGTGCCGGGCCAGCAGGGCCGCGACAACGCCGAGGGCTGGGCGATCACCAGCTGGAGGGAGCTCAACTGAGACGCGCGATTGTCGGGTTGCTGCTCGGTCTCTGCGTCGCCGGCCTCGCCCAGGACGCGGAGCGCGACCGCTGGGCCGAGCTCAACGAGCTGCGCGCCGAGCTCGAGGAGCTCGAGCAGGAGTCGCGCCGCAGGCTGCTCCAGGACGTGATCTACGAGCGCTTGACCGCGGCGCTGCGCGCCGGGCCGTGGGCGGGCGAGGCCGGGGAGCTGGTCGAGTGGTTCAGGTTGCTGTTCTCGATCCACGACACCCGAGGCATGCCCGCCGAGGAGCTCGACGCCACCCTCGAGGCTGTCCTGGCCTGGGAGGCGATCGACGCAGAGCTCGCGGAGCGCGTCAGCTGGGAGTACCGGCGCCGGCGGCTGCGGCCGGGGGCAGAGGTGCCGGGCTGGAAGCTGACGCCCCTCAACGGCGGCGAGCCGGTCGCGCTCGCCGACTTCGCGGGCCTGAGCGTGCTGCTGGTGGTGTGGTCGGCGGCCGATCCCCATGCGGCGGTCCTGCTCGAGAACTGGGTGCCCGCCCAGCTCGACCGCTTCGCCGGCCGGCTCGTCGCGGTCGGCCTCAGCCACGCCGACGGCGAGTCCGAGACCCGCGCGGACCAGACCGCCTTCCTGGACGAGCACCCGATCGGCTGGCCCCTGCTCGATGACCCGACCGGCGCGGTGCTCGAGAGCTACTTCACCCTCGGACGGCGTCCCTGCCTGTACGCGATCGACGAGGAGGGCAAGCTGCTCGGCATCGGCCGGGGCTGGGACGGGCTCGGTGCGGTCGAACGCGCCTTGAGCGAACATCTGGATGGGGATCAGTAACGTGAGACGTCGCAAGAAACAGCGCGGCATGACGCTCGTCGAGGTCACCATCGGCCTCGCTCTGCTCGTGTTCGGCATGCTCGGCACTCTCGCCGCCCTGACCAGCTGCATCACCCTCAGCACCGTCTCCGACGAGCGGTCGAGGGCGGTGCACGCGGTGCGGGAGAAGCTCGAGGAGGTGCGCTCCTCATCGGTGGTCGACATGGTCGATCTGTACCACAACACGAAGTTCCGCGTGCCGCCCCTCGACCGGGCGCCCTCCGACTCTGCGGGCCTGGTCCTGGTCGACGCGGCGATCGCCGAGCGCCCCACCATCACCGTCCGGGTGACCTGGACCTCGGTGATCGGCAACAACGAGACCTACCAGCTCTCGACGATCGTCACAGACTTCTGAGCTGTCATGCGCTGCCGGATGGCGTAGTCTGTGGGCAAGCGCCCTTCACGTATCGATGGTGAGTTGGACCTCATGGATGACGCTCCCCCCCTCGGGGGCACCTCTCGCGAGCAGCCGCAACACGTAGCGCCCAGGCCCGGAAGGGGCGGTGAGCGAGACCGTGCGCGCGCCGGACGGGACCGCGACGCGCGCCTGCTCCGCCCCGCCTTCGGCGACGATGACCAGCTGGTAGCTCTCGCCGTCGCGCGGCGCGGCGGCGGCGCTCAGCTCGACAGCGAAGGGTTGTCCGGCGCGCAGCCTGGTCTGCGCCAGCCGAAAGCCGAGCGCGAGATCCGCGGCCTCGACGACGGTCAGCGGGAGTCGGAGCACATCCTCGCTGAGCAGGTCTCGCCGCTCGACGTGGTACGAGCCCGGATCCGCGGGAGCGACCAGCCTCGCGACCCGTTGCCCCGGCGTCAACCGGCACCAGGCGAGAGGCGGGCCCCCGTCGCCGGTCAGCGACACGACGAAGTCCTGTCCCGGCCGCTGTGCGTGCGGGCGGGGCAGCAGCAGCTCGACGGTGTCGCCCGGCAACACCGACGAGCGGGCGAGGTTCCACTCCCAGCGGGCGCGCTCTTCGTCCTCGACCAGGGCGACCGCGTCGATGCTCGTCCTGCCGCCCCGGCGCGGGTCGACCCGGATCCGCAGGCGGTCGATCGACACGGTCACGGCGAGCTCCAGCCACAGCACCCGGGCGCTGAGGAAGCGCTGCGCGCGCGGGCCGCGGCGGTAGAGCAAGAGCTCGCCGTCGTCGAAGACCGCGCTGATCTCGACGATCGCGCCGGGGTTCTGGTCCTCGACGACCCACACCTGGCGGGTCTCGCTGCGCGGAAAGCCGAGCTCGAGCACGGCCACGCTGTCTGCCGGCGGGCTCCACCCACACAGCCGCCCACGGCGCGCGGCCTCGAGCTGGGGTCCGCCGAGGGCGAGCCCGGCGCCGTCCGCGCTCGCGCTGAGCACCGTGTCGGCCCAGACCGCGGGCCGGGCGAGCTCGTGCTCGAACGCGCTGAGCGTCCAGCGGCCGTTGTCGGTGTCGGCGAGGGCGACCGCTGTCAGCAGGACGAGCAGCGCGCGGAGCGGATACGGGAGCATGCGATGCCTCGATGCGGGTTCCGACCGCAGCGTAGCAGCACCCGCGGAGACGGGCAACCGGCGCGGCGAAGGACGCCGCGCGGAGGCACCGGGCTGCTGCTCGGGCTGTGGATGGCGCTGTTCCTCGTGCAGGTGCAGGCGCAAGACCTGCGCTACGCCCGGATCGACGAGCTCGAGGAGGCTTTCCAGGCCGCGATCGACCCGCGCGCGGACAGGGAAGGGCCGGACCTGGTCGCGGTCGGCCGCGCGCTGCTCCTGAGCCGCGAGACCAACCTCGAGGGGCTGCCGCTCGGTGAGGTGCTGCTGGCGCGCAACTTCCACAAGCTGCCGGCCCGGGTCCGCCAGGACCTCGCGCCCGAGGTCGCAGAGCACGGGGAGACCGTCGGGATGATGTTCTCCCTCGCCGCCCAGCTCGGCAAAGGGCGCGCCGAGCTCGACGCGACCTTGCGGGCGGCAGCGCTGGTGATGCTCCAGCGCTTCGAAGCGGACGCCAGCTACCAGCGCGCCGTCACCCAGGAGGTGCTGACCCCCTCGCGCTTCGCGGAGGCGGGGCTGGCCTTCGTGCTGCGCTACGGGGACGGCCTGGCGGGGGCGGTCCTCGATGTCGCGTTCGAGGTGCGGGACGACGTGCTGCTCGAGACCGCCCTCCGACGCAGCCGGAGCGGCGTCTTCGTCGGCTACCGGATCGACGCGCTGATCGAGCTGATCGCCGATCCGGCACGGCCACTGATGTTGCGCCAGCTCGGGGTGCTCACCTTCGGGCGCATGGGCCTGCGGGGGAGGGACGGGCTGCTGACGCTGGAGAAACGCCTCGCGTCGTTGGGGGACCCCGGGGCCCCGCAGCTGCGAGGGGCCGTCGCGCGGGCGCTCGCGACGCTCCAGACGCAGCCGCTGGCGGCCACGGTGGACGAACCGGCCGGCCCGGACGGCTTCCTGTGGGCGCTCGCCGCGCTCGGTCTCGGCGGGGCGAGCCTGCTATGCGGGGTGTTCGGCGCGCGGCGCGCGGCCCTGCTGCTCGTGCCGGTCGCCCTGGCCGGGGCGGGCATGTCGCGGGTCGGTCTGCGGGCCGAGCCGCCTCCGCCCACGGTGCCTGACCTGCAGGCCGAGCGAGCCGTCGCCGCCGGGGCCTTCGCCGACAGCCTGGGGTTGTACCTCGAGCGCGAGGCGCCGCGCGGGCGTCCGCCCTTCGCCGCCCGTTGGTGCGCCGCGGCCATCGAGCTCGGCACGGCCTTCAACGACCTCGCCGAGTGGTACCGGCCCGGCGTGCTCTTCGAGACCTGGATGCCCGACCGCGAGACCGTCGTCGTCCGCGTCGCCGACGAGCTCGAGGTCGCCTTCTCCTGCCTGCTGCTCGACGGACGCGTGTTCCTCACCGAGCGCCTCGATGTCGTGCCGCCCGCCTCCGAGGCTCCGGCGGCCGCCGCGACGCGCGAGGAATCACCGGCGCCGGTGATGGCGCTGGCGAGCCTGGTGCTGTGCGGCTTGTCGATCCTGATGTGTGTGCGCGTGCCCGCCGAGCTGCGCCGCAGGCGAAAGGCCGCGGCCCCCGCGAAGAGGGCGCCGGCGAAGCCGGTCGCCGCCTCGTCGCTCGGCAGCGCCGTCGCGAACATCGGCCGACTGCTCGAGAAACACGACGAGTCCGCCCGCGTCGTCCTCGCCGACATCACCTCGCCGACCCACACCGAAACAGGGCACCTGCAACGCACGACGCGCGCGGCCCGCGAGACCGGTCGCCTGATGCGACCGGCCGATCCCACGCCCGGGCGCGACGCTACGAAGCACTTGACCCGGCCCGGCGCGAAGAGCACCGCGCGCCTGCAGATCACGGCCCCGAGCGAGCGTCCGACCACCCGGCGCAGCCCCTTCCCGCTGCCGGACGGGCGGCAGGGGGCCGCCGTGCCGTCGGCGGAAGCCGAGCCGTCGCTCGCCGACGAGCCATTGCGGCCGGCGGGAAAGGAGCCCGGGGACGAGCGGGCTGCCGAAGAGCGGGCCCCGGAGGAGCGAGGTCCGACCTACATGCGGCCCGCCGCCCGACAGCGGAATCCCGACGGCCCGAGCTACATGCGGCCGGCCCGGCCCGTCGAGGACAAGAAACGCGCGGGCTTCATGCGTCCGGTCGCCAAGGGGCGGCCGCCGCGGCAGCCCGGCACCCGACCTGGCACGCACCTCCGCCCGTCGCGGAAGAAGCGCCCGGGGGAGGACGGCGAGACCTGAGGCCCGCTTCAGCGCCCGGCTCGGCGCTCGACGTAGGTGCCGTCCTCCAGGGCGTCGGCCGGGTGCAGGACGACCTGCTCGCCTTCCTCGAGCCCGGCGAGCACCTCGGCTTCGTGGCCGTTGCTGTGGCCGAGCTCGACCGTGCGCAGCGCGGCGACCCCGTTCTCGACGACGAACACCGCCCACTGCTCCCCGACCCGGAAGGCCGCGCCGATCGGCACCTTCAGCACGTCCTCCGCGGCCCAGATCACGATCTGCGCCTCGACCCGGAAGGCGTCCCCGAGGGTCGCCCGCCGGTCGGGGGCGTCGAGCAGGTCGACGAGCACGTTGACCCGCTGCTCCTCGACCCCGAGCGCCGACACCTTGGTGAAGGCGGCCGGCTCGACACGCCGCACCCGGCCCTGCAGCGCCTCCCCGCCGCCCCAGTGGACGATCGCGACCCGCGCGCCCGGCTCGATGCGGACCGCGTCGCGGGAGAGCACGTCGACCTCGACCTCGAGGTCCGCCGGATCGCCGACCTCGAGCAGCGGTGTTCCGGCCTGGATCACCGCGGCGCTCTCCTGGTAGCGGCGCAGCACCAGGCCGTCGATCGGCGAGCGGATGCGCAGCCGCACGCCGGGCTCCCCGTCGCTCTCCGGCAGGCTGTGCAGCAGCGCCGCCTCGGCGACGTCGCGCTCGAAGGCGGCGATCTCCGCGGCGAAGCGCGCGCTGCGCAGCTCTTCGCCGCGCAGCTGGCAGTCGAGCCGGGCCGCGTCGAGCTGGCGGGAGGTACGCTGCGGCTCGGGCAGGGCGAGGACGCGCTCGAGCTCGCGCTCGGCGTGGGCCAGCGCCGCCGTCGCCCGCTCGAGCTCCGGTCCGGCCCGCGAGAGCTGGACCTCGGCGGCGGCGGCGCGGGCCTCGGCGACGGCGCGCTCGCGGGCGTTGAGCAGGGTCGGGTCGACCGGCTCGATGGTCGCGAGGGTGGTCGTCCCGGCGCGGACGCTGTCCCCGGCCTGGAGGGTGACCCGCAGGAGCCTCCCCGTCAGCGGCGCGGAGACCGTGTAGCGCTCGCGGATGCGGGTCTTCCCATCCTCTTCGACAGCGACGGCGAGCGGCCCGCGCACGACGGTTCCGAGGTCGACGGCCTGGGCCTCGGGCAGGAAGGCGACGACGACGAGCCCCGCGAGGGCGAGCCCGACGACGATCCGCAGCGTCCATTTCCGCATCACTACTCCTTCGTCTTGAGCACGGCGATCAGGTCGAGGCGTCCGACCCGCCGCCCGACCAGCCAGCTCGAAGCGAGCGCGCCGGCGGCGACGACCAGGCCGGCGAGGCCGTAGGTCGAGCGCGAGACCACCAGGGGAATGCGATAGAGCTCGGTGTCGAGGCCGAGGCTGGCCCCCCACGCGAAGAAGGTGCCGAGCGCCCAGCCGATCGGGATCGCCAGCGCCGTCAACAACATCAGCTCGCCGGAGACCACCGCCGCGACCTCCCTCCGGGTGAAGCCGATCACGCGCAGGGTCGCGAGCTCGCGGGAGCGCTCGGCCAGCGAAATGCGCACGGTGTTGTACACGACCCCGAGGGCGATGATCAACGCGAAGCCGAGGTTGAAGGACTGCATCACGCTCAGGTTCTCCGCGATCGTCTTCTGGAAGCTCTCCCACGCGGCGCTCTGGAAGCCGACGCTCGCCACCACCGGCAGCTCGCGCAGGCGCAGGTTGAGCTGCTCTTGCGCCGCCGGATCGACCGCGAGGTGGGCGCCGTTGACCAGCGGGGCCTCGCCGACCAGCCGCGACAGGGCGCCGCGCTCCATGTAGGCGTTGAGCCCGCCGTACTCGGTGATCAGCCCGCTGACCGGGATCGACAGCACCTCCCGCGCCCCCTCGAGCACCTCGACCCGGACCGCGTCACCGACGCCGAGCCCGAGCAGCTCGGCGAGCTTGGTGTTGAGCAGAAGCCCCTCGCCGCTGACGGTGACCGGGCGCTCGGCGGTGTCGATCAGGCGGAACAGCTCGGCGTCGGTCTCGAGCCCGAGGATCCCGATCCGCCGCGAGCGGGAGCCGTGCACCAGCTTACAGGGCAGCGCCCGGAAGCCTTCGCAGCGCCGCACGCCCGGTAGCTGGGCGACCGCGTGCAGCGCCGGCTCGGGCACCGGCTCGAAGAAGGTGACGCTCATGTCCTGGCGCTGGGCGATCTCGAACTGGAAGCGCATGATGAAGTCGACCGAGTCGAGCGAGAAGTTCCCGAGCACGATCACCGCCACCCCGGTCGCGATCCCGAGGCAGGACAGCCCCGCCCGCAGCGGCCGGCGCTCGAGCTGGCGCAGGATCATGCGCGGCACGTGGGGCAGGAAGCGCCCGAGGCCGAGGCGCTCGACCAGGGTCGCCGAGAAGCGCGCCGGCGGCTCCGGCCGCATCGCCTCCGCCGGCGGCACCGACACCGCCCGCAGCACCGCGGCGAGGGTGCCGAGCACGCCGGCCCCCGCGCTGATCGCGCAGGCGGCGAGGGGGATCGCCGGACGCAGCCGGTAGCCGAGCACCGGGAAGCGGTAGAACAGCGTGTACATCGCGGTCAGGTTCCGCCCGAACCAGGTGCCCAGCGCGACCCCGACCAGGGCGCCGAGCAGGGCGATCGCGAGCACGAGCTTCAGGTAATGGCCAGCGATCTCGCGGGAGGTGTAGCCGAAGGCCTTCAGCGCCGCCATCTGCTCGCGCTGGGTCGCGATCAGCCGCGACATCACGACGTTGAGCAGGAAGGCGGCGACGGCGAGGAAGATGATCGGCGCGATCAGGCCCATCCCGCGCAGCTGGCGGATCTCGTCGCTGATGTAGGTGTGGGAGAGGTGGCGGGCGCGGCCGTAGGCGCCGATCGCGCCGTACTCCGCGAGCAGCCGGTCGAGGCGGCGGATCACCTCCGCCTCCTGAGCCCCCCGCAGCAGCGTCGCGCTCAGGGCGTTGAAGGCGCCCTCCATGTCGGTCGCGGCCGCGAGCTCGCGCTCGGGCAGCCAGAACACACCGAAGCGTCGGTCGTCGGGGACCAGCTCGGTGCCGCGCAGCTGGATCAGGTACTCCGGCGACAGCACGATGCCGCTGAGCACCAATGTGCGCTGGCGGCCGTTGATCGTCGCGCGCACCGCGTCGCCCGGCTCGAGCCCGTGGGCATCGGCGAACGGCTCGGCGACCACCGCCTCGTCGCGGCCGGGCTCCGGCAGGCGGCCGCGGCGGACGTGCAGCCGGTTCAGCCTGCCTCCGCCGGGCGGCAGGGAGAGCAGGCGTCCGACCGCCGGCTCGAGCATGCCCTCGACGGTGACGCTGACCTCGGACTGGATGCGGCCCTCGACCTGGG
>JAUIEM010000646.1 GCA_030428695.1 bacterium | reverse complement strand
AGCTGCCGGCCTCCGGGAAGTAGAAAGCGTACTCGAGGGCCGTGGTGCCGTAGGGCTCGAGGCGCAGGGGCGCGCCGCGGGTCAGGAAGCCGCCCTTCACCGGCAACGCCCCGCGCGGGATCTGGCGCAGCAGCGTCAGCTTGAGCGCCCGCGCGCTCGGGTTGGTCAGCACGACCTCGCAGACGTACACCTCGCGGGCGAGCAGCTCGCCGCTGACGGTCTTCGCGACGCGCTCGCCGCCTTCGTAGCGGTAGCGGTCGCGGGCCAGGGCGTAGCTCTGCCGGACGAGCAGCCCGGGGGTCTGCGGCGGGGCCGCGGCGGGCTTGATCTCCTGGTGGAAGACGATGGCCGGGCTGTCGGCGACCAGGCGCATCGCGGCGCCGTCGAAGCTCGTCCGGGCCTGGCGGGCGCGGAAGGGGACGTCGAGGACGGCGAGGGCGAGCATCATCTCGGTGAAGTTGCCGGTCGGCCGCGCGACGTGCGCGCTGAGGAAGGGCGTGCGGCCGTCGTGGCGGGCGTAGTCGAGCCAGAAGGCGTTGACGCTGACCAGCTCGGGCCCCTGCTCGGTGATGCGGCGGCGGTAGTAGTTGTTCTCGGCCCACTCCCTGGTCGCGCCGAGCTTGCGGAAGAAGGGCCGCACGCTCGTCCGGGCGGCGAGGTCGCGTTTGCGCTGATCGGCCCGCTCGTCGAAGGCGAAGCCGTCCTCGTCGGCCATCTCCTCTTCCTCGAAGTCCTCGCGCATGCTGCGGAGCTTCCGCTCCAGGTCGGGCGCGCTGCGCCTGCCCCCGCCGCCCGGTGCGCTCGGTGGGGGCGGCGGGGCCGAGCGCTTCGGGCTCGGCCCCCCCCTGCTGCGCTTGCGGGGCCGCCTGCCCGAATGCTCGGCCTCCTCGCGAGCCGCGCGCTTCTTCTTCATCCTCCGCGACACGACCTCGGCCTCGACCGCCTCCTTCTTCGCGTCCTCGAAGCCGAGCGCGTCCTCCCCGCTCAGGTCGCTGCCGCCGAGGGCGGTGCGGAAACGGCGGTGGTCGTCCTCGAGGTCGGGGGTCAGGGTCTCGAGCAGGTCCGCGAGGTGGCGCGCGGTGTCGGGCCTCTCCCCGTCGAGGCGGCGGGCGAGCAGGATGCGCTCGACGACGTTGAGCCGGGCGTGCCGCCAGGGCTCGAGGAAGGCGGACAGGTCTTCCTCGAGCAGGAAGCGGTCGAGGAAGGTCTTGTCCTTCTTGCAGGCGAGGTAGGGCCGGATCACCGCGGCGAAGAAGTCCGGGTCCTTCTTCCACAGGAAAAAGCTCAGCTCGTGGCAGGCGTGCTCGCTGTACAGGGCGCGCTTGTCCTCGTCGCTCTTCTCCGGCCAGCCGATCACGAAGTCGAACTTCCGCAACGTCGCGTCATCGCTGAGGGTCTGGAACAGCCCGAACACCTTCTTCAGGCTGTCGTAGCTCTCGACGCGGCTGGTCGTGATGTCCGCGACCTCGAGCGCGTCGCCGGCCTGCAGCGGGCTGACCTCCTGCTTCTCTGTGCAGTGCGCGTCCGCGTCCAGGGCGAGCTCGAGGCGCAGGTCACGGGTGTCGAGCGGGGTCTCGGGAAGCAGCACCGCGGTCGCGACCGTCTGCTCGCGGTTGGCCGCGACGACCTCGAGCCGCACGGCGGCCCCGAGCTCGGCCCGCGGGACGACCACCCGGCCGCTCTCGTCCGGGCGCTGGTTCAGGCACAGGGTCGCCCCGGCGGCGAGGAAGTCGACCGTGCAGTCCGCGTCCTCGGTGAACACGCTCTCCTCGTCGTCGGTGTCCCCGCGGGAGTGGGAGCGGCCGCCGGTGCCGCCGGCGCTGCCGTAGGCGCCGCCCCCCTTGGCGGTGTCGCGGCCCGTCTGCGCCTCGCGCACGGCCCAGGGGTTGAGCAGCAACCCCGGGCGGGCGAGGAGGTTGCCGGGGAAGCTCCGGGCCTCGCGCCGCTCGAGGATGTAGCGCACCTCATCGCCGAGGTCGCGGCCGGACACGTAGCTCGAGCGCGGCGCGCGCAGCTCGACCCGGGCGGGCCTGCCGGGGGCGCGGGAGAGGTTCTCGAACAGGGGGAGCCTGGGCTGGAAGCGGGTCCCGATCACATGGACCCGGGTCGCCTCGTCGGGGTTGCGCAACGCGATCGTCAGCGCCTCGTCCGTCGCGGTCGCCGCGGCGATGCTCAGGGGCCGGCGCCGCGGCCGCTCGAGCAGCCGCCGGCGGGTGACCAGCCAGCCCGCCCGCTCGCGCCCCGCGCTGATCCGCACGTCGACGGTCGCGTCGAGGATCTTCAGGGTGAGCAGGTAGTCCCCGGCGGGCAGATCGACCAGCCGCAAGACCGCCGGCTCGCGCTGCAGGTCGGGATGCTCTCGCAGGCGCGCGATGAGGGTGACGAGCGTCCGCGTCTCTGCGCCGCCCGGCGCGGCGAGACAACGCGACATCAGGCGGATGACGGCAGCCATCAGCACCTGGATGTCCGGAACATCCTTCCCGTGACTGGTGATGGTGTTCATCGCTTGGAGTCTCCTCTGGCGCGCGGTGCGTGCACTGATATCGACGATGGGCGCCATTGGACACCGGGGA
>JAUIEM010000242.1 GCA_030428695.1 bacterium | reverse complement strand
TGATCACGCCGCCCTTGCCGGCGCTGTCGCGACCCTCGAAGACGACCACGATCTTTTCGCCGGTGGCCTCGACCCAGTCCTGCAGCTTGATCAGCTCGGCCTGCAGGGTCACCTTGAACGACTGCGAGGAGAAGCTGTTCGGCGCGGTCAGGGTCTTGACCGCCGCGACGTTCAGCCCGCGGTTCGGGTCGAGGTTCCGCCCCGGCGCGAAGTGGGCGACGTAGTTCGAGGAGATCGGCCCCTCGAGGACCGAGTTCGCGTTCGCGCCGACGAAGTCGAACAGCCCCGCGAACCAGTACTCCCCGTCCCGGACCGTGTGGACGACCCCCGAGGAGATCACGTGCTCGAGGCCCGAGCGCAACAGCCCGCCGCCGAGCGGCGAGAGGGTGCCGCTGGCGGTGTCGAAGATCGCCGCGTTGTGCAGCTGGTTCCAGGCGTTGTCGTAGACGAAGCCGCCGCTGAGCAGCATGCGGGTGTCGTCGAGCCAGGTCATCTGCAGGATGTCGCGGGACACGCCGCCGGCCGTCGTGCAGCTGACCCAGCGGTCCGCGGCCTTGTCGTACTTGACCAGCCCGAAGGTCTCCTGGCGGCTCTCGATCGGCAGGGAGTCGTCGAGGACCGCGATGCTGCCGCCGGCGTAGAGGTTGCCCGCGGCGTCGATCACCAGGTCCTCGACCCGGGGGAAGATCGCCGCGAGGAAGCCGGAGAAGTCCTCGGTGTGCGCCGGCAGACCGGGGAAGCCGTCGGGGTAGTACTGCGCGGTGACCTCGCTGAGCTTGCGGGTGACCCCGCTGCCGAGCGGCCGCCAGTCGGCCTCCTCATGGTTCCACTTCAGCACGTTGAAGGCCATGCGCGACTGGTGGGTCGGGACCGGGCCGTAGTAGTTGAAGGTCCCGCCGATGTAGACGTCGGTCGGCGTCTGCGAGTCATCGACCAGGACGGTGTAGATACCCTTGACCGGCTTGCCGGGATCCTCGGGCTTCAGCGAGTGGCCCATCGTGTGGTACGCGCCGGAGCTGTCTACGCGCAGCACGGCGGCGACGTCGGTCGGGTACTCGTACTCCGGGTTCTCGAGGCCCGGCGCCCAGTTTCCGACCAGGTACATGTCGCCGTTCTTGTCCCAGGCGATGTCGTTGATCACGCCGGTGCCCTGCGGAGAGCCGTTGCCGACCACCTCGCGGCCCTGGTAGGTCCCGGTCAGCTTCGACCAGCTGCCGTCGGCGGGGTCGTAGATGCCGATCCCGGAGAAATCGGCGATCGCGCCGTAGCAGTACAGCTTGCCGTCGTGGGCCTGCAGGCCCTCGGGGGGGCTGTTCAGGCCGCCCTGGTCGGAGCCGAGGCAGGTCCAGCCGTTCGTCGCGTCGTAGCTCCACACGTACCAGCGGTTGTTGCGCTCGGGCTGCCAGCTGCCGCAGAAGTAGAGCACGTCGCCGATCCAGGCGATGCCCGAGATGTCCGGGGTGCCGGTGCCGTCGTCCATGCCGGTCGTTGCGGACATGTTCGAGTTGCGCCCGGTCGCCCGCGGCGGCTTGGGGAAGGCGCGCGACCACTGCTCGTTGCCGCGTGCCTGGGGGGTGGTCGGGGCGCTGGCGCCGGGGCCCCAGGGCTCGAACGGAGCGTTCGCATCGGCGACGGCCGGAGGGTTCGCGACGAAGTCGATCGTCTCGTTCCAGCGCGCGACGTACCAGGACTCGAACTCTTTCTTGCCGGTGCGGTCGATCTCGGAGTGCGCCGGGTTGATGTACTCGAAGTCGCCGACGAACCAGACGTCGTTGCCGGCGACCGTCAGCCGGCACTCGGGCTGGGAGTTCCCCGACAGGCCCGAGCCGAGCTGGGCCCAGGTGTCGCTGGCGGGATCGTAGCTCAGCGCCATGTGCGCGGGGTCGCCGTTGACGAAGCCGGGGTAGAAGTCCTTGTTCACCCGCCCGCCAAAGGCCCCGGCGAAGTAGATCTTGCCGTTGTCGGCCTTGCCGATGGAGTAGACGTCGCGGCCGACGCCGCCGCGCCCGGTCGGGTCCATCCACACCTCGCGCTCGGCGTCCCACTTCGCGATGCCGCGCAGGGTCTCGCCGCTCGCCTGGCCCTGGCTGAAGGCGCCGACGATCCAGATGTCCTCACCGTCGACCAGGAAGTCGAGGACGTGCACCGAGTCGAAGCGCGCGTAGTCGCCGGCCCGGTCGAGGATGCCCGCCTCCTTGCCGCCCGAGCCGTCGGTCGGGAAGTTGGCGGGGAAGGTGCGCCAGCCGTTGCCCTCCTGCCAGATGGCGAAGCCGGTCGAGTAGCGCGCGGTCGAGGCGCTGTTCTCGGGGTTCAGGCCGTTGCCGGCGGTGTAGTGGAACTTCCCGCCGATGTAGATCGTCGCGGGGGTGGTCGCGTTGTCGACCACGATCTTGTTGATCTGGGGCTTCGCGCCGCCGACGCCCGGCAACAGCGGCTGGTAGTGGCCGGTGTCGAAGTCGTAGCGGTGGATCTTGGCGCTCTGGGGGCCGGACTTCGGCAGGCGGATGCCGCCGAAGGTGCCGCCGATGTAGAGGTCGTTGCCGACCTCGTCGTAGGCGAGCGCCATGATGCTGCCGCCCGGGCTGACCGTGCCGTTGGCCTGGACAGTGCCGAGCGGCTGCCAGCGGTCGGCCGTCGGCTCGTTCGGGTCGAAGACCGCGAGCGCGTTGACGTTGTGGTAGCGGTTGCCGCCGGGATTGTCGAGGCGGGTGAACTCGCCCGCGACGATCATCCGCCCGTCCGGCAGGAAGACGAAGTCGTTGATCACCCCGTCCGGGCCCTGTCCGCCCTGGGCGGTGTGGCGGTGGCAGACCGCCTGGTAGCCGTCCTCGGGGGACCAGGTCCAGAGGTACCAGTAGTCGTTCTGGCGGCGCTTGGTCAGGTCGCGGGCATCGACGCCCGGTTCCCAGGCGCCGGCCATCCACAGCTTGCCGTCATGCCACTTGACCTTCTTGAAGCGCGGACGACCGCCGCCATCGGACATGCCCGTGCCGGGCAGCATCTTCGTGTTGCTCTGGGGCTTCTTGAACTGGCGCGACCAGTGCTGGTCCTGCGCGCAGAGCGGTGCCGCCAGAGCGAAGGTCAGGCACAGCGCCGAGACCTTCCCCAGGTGTGAGAGTGTTTCCATCGATCCTTCCCTCGTGGAGTTGCCACGTGCGAACAGCCGCGGTGCAGCGCGGCGTTTTGGGGAGGATCCCGCGTCGATGTGAGCCATCGGTGAGGGTAGGGAGATGCGCGGGCCGTGTCAACCCGGGCGGCTCAACTCTCGACCTGGAGGCAGTAGGCGTGGCCGCCCTCGGTGCCGAACATCAGCCGTCCGCGGCACAGGGCGAGGCCGGTCGTGATCTTGCCGCGGGCCGTGTACACCGCCCGCGAGGCGCCGTTGTCCGCCGCGACCTGGTAGACCGCGCGGTCCGAGGCGAGCAGCAGCGACTTGCCCGCGCCGAGCGGCGTCCCCGACCAGCTGCCGGTGCTGATCTCGTACAGGCCCTTGCCGGTCGCGGCGTCGAGCACGAACAGGCGGTTGTCGTCGGGCAGGGCGGTGCCGAAGTAGACGCGGTGCTCGTCGACGTGGGGCGGCAGAGGAGACTTGACGTCGCAGCCGACCTCGACCTCCCACATCGGCTTGCGGCTGCCGAGATCGCAGGCGACCAGCCGCTTGCCCTCGGCGCCCGCGAAGATCCACGGGGAGAAGAAGCCGACCGACTCGATGCCGCCGGGGATCATGAAGCGCGCCCGCTCCTTGCCGTTCTCGAGCTGCAGGATGTAGATGTGGCCGTCGCTCGCGACCGCGTACACCAGCTCATCCTGCACCACCGGAGGGCTGAGCACCGAGGCCTGGCACTGGTACGCCCAGAGCAGGTTGCCCGCCTGGGCGTCGTAGCACTGCAGCTTGCCGTCGACCGAGCCGACCAGCACCCGCCCGGCGTCGAGGGTCGGCGTGGAGAAATGCGCGCTCGCCTTCTGCTGGGCGCTCCAGTGCCGGCGCCCGGTGCGGACATCGGCTGCGATCAGGGTCGAGGCCACGACGCAGAAGAACTGCCGCTTCTGGCCGACCGGCGACGACGGCGTCCCCTCGCAGTCGAAGCGCCAGATCGGGCCGCCGTCGCGCAGGCTCAGGGCGTAGATCGCCCCCTCGTTCGAGGCGAACAGCGCGCGGTCGGTGTAGACCGCCGGCACGCCGATCAGGCTGTCGTCGAAGTCGAACCGCCACATCTCCTGCATGCGCGGCGCGTTGCTCTGCAGCACGACCTTGCGCAGCTGCTCCTCGCGGCTCAGGTCGCTGACCCGCAGCACCAGGGTGCTCCGGCCGCTGCCCTTGCGCGGCGCGGTTCCACCCAGCTCGAAAGCCCGCCGGGGTCGGCGGAAGGGCTCGGGCTGCGCTTCGGGTCCCGGGCGTGCCGCGGGGCTGGGCTCGGCGGCGGGCTCGGGGCTGGGCTCGGGGGCGGGCTCGGGCCGGGGCCGGGCCGTCTCTGCCGGCGCGGGGGAGGGGACGTTCCGCACCAGGGAGCCGAGCTTCCGCTCGACCCGGCGCACGTAGTACTGCAACAGCGACAGGGCCGAGTTGATCAGCTCGTCCCCGAGCCCGGAGTTGGGGAGGGTCATGATGGCGTGCACGTTGAAGTTCTTGTCCAGGCAGAACTTCGCGACCGGCATCTCCTGGTTGAGCTGCATCAGCCGGACCAGCAGCTCGCTGTCCGCCGGAGCCTCTCCGAGCCGGAAGACCGACTTGACGCGCAGGTGGGTGAAGGTGCTCGAGACCTTCGCGGAGACCGCGTGCTTGCGGCCCTCGCCCCCGAGGTCCGCGCGGTACCGCTTGCCGTCCCCAGCGCTACGAAAGCCGAGATGCTGCAGGAGCTCGCCGACGTCTCTTCTGTCCAAACCGCTACCTTTCGTGGAAAGGGGCCTCCCTCGTCCCCTCCAGTGTGACAGACCGGGCGCGCGCTGCAAGTGGTTCGCGCCGCGGCGGGGCCCGTTCGCGGGGCTCAGTCGCGGGTGCGCAGACGGCCGAGCACCGCGAGGGTCACGCGGCGCTTTTCCTCCGACATGTAGCGGAACAGCTGCTGCAGGTCCTCTTCGCTCGGGTCGTCGTCGCCCCGGTCGTCGAGGACCCGCGCCGTCTTCGCCAGCAGGGCGACGTCGTCGGGGTGGAAGCGCTCGCGCGCCCAGTCGGCGAAGGCCTCGACGCCGCGCCGCACGACGTTGCGCACCGTGCGCTCGGTCTTGCCGAGCGTGGCGGCGAGCTCCTTCTGGCTCACCCCGTCGACGACCCACTGGTGCAGGGTCTCCGCGTTGCGCCGGGCCTTGAGGGTCGGGGGCTGCGCCGCGATGAACTCCTCGAACAGCTCGCGGCCCCGGGCGATCAGGATCTCGATGTCGGCGCCGCCGAAGCGCAGCTCGCCCTCGGCTTCCGTCCCGGTCGCGGGCAGCGTCATCGTGTCGGCGACGTGGCGGAGCTTCTCGCGCAGCTCCCACTCCTTCTTCAGGCGGTTGTAGTAGTCGATGAAGACGTTCCGCACGAGCGTCGCGTAGTAGCTGCGGAAGCGGCCGCGCGCGGGGTCGTACAGCGCCGCCTTCGCGCTGAGACGCTCGAGGGCGTCCATCGTCAGGTCCTCGATGTCCGACGCGGGGACGCGCAGCCGGCGCAGGATCATCCGGGTCGGATGCGCGTAGGCCAGCCACTTCGAAGGCCCCCCGTGGAGGTCGGTGTTGTGCAGCAGCGCGTCGCTCGTCAGCGGCCAGACGGACGCGTCTTCGCCACGGGGCGGGGGCGGCAGGTCGGCTTCCATCGGCGGTCTCCCGGTTCTCGGAGGGCGCGGCCCTTCACGGCTCTTCGTCGTTCAGGGGGAGCTACAGCGGCGCCGGAAAAGGCGGAAAAAACCTCCGGCAGCTCGGTCACGAACCCGGAGGGATCGCCCCGAGCCGCTCGAGCAGCTCGTCGATCTCCGGACGTGCGCGGGGATCGGCCTGGGTCGCCTCGAGCAGCAGCTCGGTCACCGTGTCGTACCAGTCGTCGCCGACCCCCTCGACCGCGGCCTCGCGGCGGGCCTGGTCGAGCACCGTCGTGCGCACGGAGGAGTGCCCGGCCAGGCAGAAGTCCCGGCGCCGGGCGATCAGCCAGGTCAGCACGTAGGCGAAGGAGACGACGTCGGCCTTGCGGCTCGTCTCGCCGCACGGCGGCGCGAACAGGGGGTCGCGGAAGGAGGTGTTCGAGCCGGCGCGCATCGCGCAGCCGAAGTCGGTCAGGGCCGCCTCCTCCGTGTCCGAGACCAGGATGTTCTGCGGCTTGATGTCGAAGTGGACCAGGCCGCGCCGGTGCAGCAGGGCGAGCCCGCGGCCCGCGGTCTCGACCACGCGCAGCAGCGCCGGGAGAGCGATCGTGCGGCCCTTGCGCTCGCGCCAGTTCCACAGGTTGCCGCGGCCGAAGTAGGGAGCGACCAGCACCGCCAGCTCGCGGCCGCGGCAGAAGCCGACGCGCAGCACCTCGCTCGGCAGGGCGAGGAAGCGCGCGGCCGGGTCGCCGCGCGTCTCGCGCTCGAGGCCGACGACCGTGCGCAGCTCGCGCTGGTTGCGCTGCCAGTTGCCCGGCCCCTCGAGGCCGAAGATCTTGAGCGCGTACAGGCGCCCCTCGCGCTCGGCGCGGAACACCGGCGCCTCCTGCCCGCCCGCGCCGAGCAGCTTCGGGTGGGCGAAGGCGGGCAGCGGCCACTGGGCGAGCAGCTGGTCGGTGACGTAGCTGCTCTGCAGCGAGTGGCGCGGCTCGGCCCGCAGGGCGTCGCGCATCGTGCGCAGCACGTGCTCCTCGGAGAGCGCGCTGCCGCCGTGGGGCGCCGCGACCAGGGTGTGGTCGAAGCGGGCGCCGCAGAACCACGGGTTGTCGGGGCGGCCGGACGATCCCTCCTCCGCCGCGTCCTCCTCGTGCTGCAGGCGCTCGGCGAGGAACAAGAGCGAGGCCTTCCAGGCCGGGGCGGTCGTGAACACCCAGTTGCCGGCGACGTGCCGCACGGCGAGGAAGCCGTAGCCTTCCGCGGAGCCGGACTCCGGATCTTCCCGCGCCCAGTGCTTGAACAGGCTCGAGCGCGGTGTCCGCAGGAGCAGCCCCGCGACCCGCTCGGCCCGGCCGGGCAGCGTGACCCAGAAGCGCTCTCCCTTGTCCTTGTCGAGGCCGTACAGGAGGGCGTCCTCATCGAGCCGCCGCACCTGCTCGGGGAAGTCGTCCGCGGCGAAGGTCCAGGTCGCCGGGTCCGCGCCGGCGCGAGCCTCGGCGAGGATCGCGCGCTCGATCGCCGCCCAGCTGGCGAGGAAGGCCCGCTGCTTGGCCTCGGGCTCCGCCGGCGGGCGGTCGGCGTCCCACACCCGGCAGGTCTCGAGGTAGAGGCCGTCGAGGGAGCGGTCGAGGCGGATCTCCCGGCTCGCGCCGCGGAAGCCCTTGCGCAGCCGCGCCGCGAAGCGCGCGAAGGCCTCGAGCCCCGGCGGCGGCGCCTCGCCGCGCAGGTGCAGGCGGAGCAGGGTGGTCGCGAGCATGTCGTCGAGGGTCGGACCGGTGTTCCCGAAGCCGACGATGATCGCGGTGAGCGGCCCCGGCCCCCGGCAGATCGCGGCTCCGGGATCGGCGAAGAGGTCGAGCGCGACCTGGGGGCTGCCGACCGGCGGGGCGACGTGGGCCCGGAAACAGACCTCGCCCGCGCCGGGCGCGAAGCTCGCGGACAGGGAACGGAACACCAGGGCCGGGGAGTCCGCGGGGGCGGGGGCCATGCGTTGTCTCTAGAGGTCGGGTTTCCCCCAGCCTACCACGCCCCCGGCGGGAAGGGTAGCGCGGGGCGTGGTTGCCGGCTGGGCCCGGCGCTCGCGCGGAGCCCGGGCGCGGACACGCTTGATGCGCCGCGCCCGGCCCGCTACCTTCCAGCGGCGCCCTCCTGGCGTCGCCCCGAGGTTCCGATGCTGCCCTTCGACCCGCTGCGCAACCCCGGCCAGCCCGCGCGCTTGCGGCTCGGCTCCCTCGAGCTGGTCGGCTTCGCGATGTCGGGGCTGGCGAGCTACGTGATCCTGCCCGCGCAGCGGCTGGTCTTCGACCTCGGCCACTGCCCACACGAGGCCGTGCGCTACGACGACATCTTCCTCTCCCACGTGCACCAGGACCACGCCGGCGCGATCTTCCGCCACGCGTCCCTGCGCGCGATGCAGGGCCAGCGCCCGGCGCGCATCCACCTGCCCGCCGAGAGCCTCGAGGCGATGCGCGAGGTCTTTCGCGCCCACCATCGCCTCGAGGGCGGCGAGGCCCCCGACCTCGAGCGCATGCTGCGGCCGCTGGAGCCCGGGGACGTCGTGCGGCTGCGGGGAGGCCTGCGGGTCGAGGTGTTCGACGTCGTCCACCGCATCGCCTCCCGCGGCTTCACGCTGATCGAGACGCGGCGCAAGCTGCGCCCTGCCTACGCGGCGCTGTCCGGCCCGGAGATCGCGGCGGCGCGGAGGCGCGGCGTCGAGGTCCACGAGCATCGGGAGCGGGTGCGCTTCACCTACATCGGCGACAGCACCGTCGAGACCCTGCGCCGTCATCCGGAGGTCGGGCGCAGCGAGGTGCTGTGCGTCGAGGCGACCTACCTCGGCAGGACCGCCCTGCAGAAGGCGGCGGCCTACGGACACACTCACCTCGACGAGCTGGTCGCGCTGTTCGACGCGCTCCCCGAAGCCCTCGCCAGCCCGCACATCGTGCTGAAGCACTTCAGCCTGCGCTACAGCCGCGGCCAGATCCTCGACGCCATCGCCGCGCTGCCGGAGGGCCTGCGGGAACGGGTGACGGCGCTGCTGCCGGAAGGGCGGGCGCGGTAGAGGTCGGGCATCGCGACGCCCGATGCAGCGCCCCGCTTCCGCACCTATAGTAGAGAGGGCAGAGCGAGGGCAGACGATGCGAAGGACGGAGATCGACGCCTGGTGCGAGCGCCGCCGCGCCCGCGCCCCCCGCGCGACCGGCCTGGAACCCAGCCTGCCGAGCGGCGGGAGCACGGCGCTGACCGCCCTGCACACCCTGCAGAGCCTGGCCCGCAGCTCGCGTCCCCGGGTGCCGACCACCGCCGTCGCCGCCGAGCCGGCCAGCACGGGGCTGGCGCCCTCGCTGACCGACGCCGGGCGCACGGCCGCGACGGTGCCGGCCGAGGCCGCGCCCCTGCCGATGTGCGAAGGCTTCGAGGTGCTGCACACCGAGTGCGGGGGGATGGGCAGCCTGTATGTCTGCTACGACGAGGAGTACGGCTTCCCCTTCGTGGTCAAGACCTTTCGCCAGGACCTGTTCCTCGATCGCGCCGAGATCCTGCCCCGCTTCCTCGACGAGATCGCGGTCTGGACCTCCCTCGGCCAGCATCCGAACATCGTGCGGGCCTACGGGGCGCGCAAGATCGGCGACCTGCCCTACCTGTTCCTCGAGCTGATCCCCGGCCTGACGGTCAGCGAGCTGCTCGAGGAGGAGGGGCCGCTGGCCCCCGCGGATGTCGTCGAGGCCGGGCTGCAGATCTGCAACGCCCTCCTGCACGCCGACAAGCGCGCGCCCGGCTTCGTCCACGGGGACCTCAAGCCGTCGAACCTGCTCGTCCTCGACGGCCGGGTCAAGGTGACCGACTTCGGCCTCGCCCGCACCGCCGCTTCCCCGGACAGCCGCGGCGGAACCCCGACCTACATGGCCCCCGAGCAGTGGGAGCAGGGGGAGCTCGACGCGCGCACCGACACCTACTCCCTCGGCCTGGTGCTGTACGCGATGCTCGCGGGGGCGCCGCCCTTCCACGGCAGCGCCGGGGAGCTGCGCGAGCTGCACCTGTCGACCCGGCCGCCCCCGCTGCAGAAGCCGACCCGGGAGCACGCCGAGCTCGCCTCCCTGATCATGCGTTGCCTGCGCAAGGACCCCCGGACCCGGCCCGGGACCCGCGAGCTGCGCCGCTCCCTGCGCGAGCTCGAGCAGCCGGGACAGGCGCGGGTCTTCCACCCGACGGGGCTGGTCGACGCGGTGCGCGGGAACCTCCTGTACACCTTCAGCGAGTACCGCAAGCGCAACCGCATCGAGCGCGTGCTCGCCTTCGGCGACGAGCTCGGCGGGCTCGAGGCGGCCCTGCGCGACCAGCTCGCCGCGCTGCTCCGCGGACCCTGCGACGCCGCCGCCCTCGACCGGCTGTGCGCCCTCGGACGGCTGCGGGAGAGCTGCCCCGAGGCCTTCGCCGGCTGGGACGCGCGGACCTGGGAGGTCGACCCGGCGCTGCTGCGGGGGAACGACATGCCGGGGCTGTTCCTGCCCGGGGCCTCGCTGGCGGGGGCCGACCTGAGCGGGGCCTGCCTGCAGGACGCGTGGCTGGCGGGGGCGGTGCTCGAGGGGGCGGACCTGTCCGGCGCGCGCCTGCCGGGCGCCGTGCTGCGGGGGGCCGACCTGCGCGGGGCCACGCTGGCGGGGGCGGACCTGCGCGGGGCCGACCTCGCCGGCGCCCGGCTGGAAGGCGCGCAGCTCGCCGAGGCCGGGCTCGACGACGCGGCGCTGGCCTGGGTGAACGTCGACGCGGCGACCACCCTGCCCGCGGACTTCGACCGCGCGCGGCTCCTGCTGCGCGTCCCCGGCCTGGACCTCGAGCTGGTGCAGGTCTGCCCCTCGTCGCTTGTCCGCACGGTGCCGCCGGTGTGCGTCGCGATCCGCCGCGGGCTCTCGACCGAGCGCTTCCGCGCGGCCTTCGACGAGACGGCCCCCCGCCACGCCGAGCTGATCGCCGCCCGCGTCGCGAAGCGTCTCGGGGAGTGCGCCCACAGCGAGGAGCTGCGCCGGATGTGCGTCGCCGAGCTGTTGCACGTCGAGAGCCTGCCCTACCAGGAGGGCATCGCCGTGCTGGTCGCCTTCCAGGGCCGGTTGGTCTACGCGCTGAGCGGAGGGAAGCAGCTGGTGCGCAGCCTGGCCGGCGAGGACCGCGAGGTCAGCCCGGCGAACGTCGACCGCCACCGCCTGCAGCCGGTCGGCAGCGGCGTGCTGCTGCCCCGTGAAGGAGAGCTGTTCCGGTTCGAGGAGCGCGGCGGCCAGGGAAGCACCGTGCTGCGGGTGCGGGCGACCTCCTGGCAGACCGCATATCCCCTCCCCGAGCCCTGTCTGGCGCTGTGGGGGCGGGAGGAGGGCTGGGAGCTGCTCGGGCGCAGCCAGCGCTGGCTGTTCGCCGACGGGGGGACGCGTCCTCTGCCCGGGCCGGCGCACGACGCCCGCCGGCTGCTCGCCGTCGGGCCGCGGGGAGCGCTGGTCGAGGGGCGCGACGGGCCGTGGCTGCTCGGGGAGGTGCGCCGGCCGCTCGCGCTGCGCGATCGGATCCGCGCGGCCTTCTTCTCCGACCGGGGGCGCTGGCTGTTCGTCCGCCAGAAGGCCGGCTGGACGCGGATCGCGGTCGCCGAGGGCGGGCAGCGCAAGCTCGAGCAGCGCGTCCTCGCCTGGCACGAGGGCCGCGAGCTCTACCTCGACCTCGACCTCGGCTACCTGCACGTGCAGAACGACGCCCTGACCTTCCGCTACCCGGTCGGCTCCTTCCTGCTCCCGTCCGTCGCCGGCTTCTGCGGGCAACGGCTGGTCGTGGCGGGCGAGGGGCGGGAGCCCGGGACGGGCGCCGTGGTCGGCGCCTACCGGCTGAGGGAGCGCACCGTCCGCACCCTGTGGGTCGCGCGCCTGCCGAGCAAACGCCGGGCGCCGCGCTTCCTCACCTTCTCCCCGGACGGACAGCGTGTCGCCGCCTTCGGTCCGGAGTCGGAGCTGTGCGTGTGGCGGCTCGACACCGGCAGCCTCGAGCTGCGCGCCGATGTCGTGACCTCGGCGGTCGCCTTCAGCGCGGACGGCGCCGCCCTCGGCTGGGTGGCGGCCGAGGGCGGGCTGCGCGTCCTGCGCCTGGCGGAGATGGGGGCTCAGTCGGCCTGACCGGCCGGCTCGACGGAGAGGGCTCCGTCCTTCACGCCGACCCGCACGCGGCTGCCGTCCGCGATCTCGCCGGCGATGATCGCGCGTCCCAGGCGGGTCTCGAGCTCACGCTGCAGGTAGCGCTTGAGGGGCCGGGCGCCGAAGGTGACGTCGTAGGCGGTGTCCGCGACGTGGCGGACGGCCTCGTCGCTCAGCTCGATCGCGATGTCGCGGTCGGCGAGGCGCTTCTTGAGGTCGTTCAGCTGCAGCCGCACGATCTTCTCGATCTCGCTCTTGCGCAGCGGCTTGAACAAGATCGTCTCGTCGACGCGGTTGAGGAACTCCGGCCGGAAGGCCCGCCGCAGCTCCCCCTCGACCGCCTGCTGCGCCGCCTCGGCGATCGTGCCGTCGGCGCGCAGGCCCTCGAGCAGGTACTGCGAGCCGAGGTTCGAGGTCATGATGATCACCGTGTTCTTGAAGTCGACGGTGCGCCCCTTCGAGTCGGTCGCGCGGCCGTCGTCGAGGATCTGCAGCAGCACGTTGAAGACGTCGCGGTGGGCCTTCTCGATCTCGTCGAACAGCACGACCGCGTAGGGCTTGCGCCGCACCGCTTCGGTCAGCTGGCCGCCCTCATCGTGGCCGATGTAGCCCGGAGGCGCTCCGATCAGGCGCGAGACGGAGTGCTTCTCCATGTACTCGCTCATGTCGATGCGGACGATGTTGTCCTCGCTGTCGAACAGCGACTCGGCCAGGGTGCGGGCGAGCTCGGTCTTGCCGACCCCGGTCGGGCCGAGGAAGATGAACGAGCCGATCGGCCGGCGCGGGTCCTTGATGCCCGAGCGGGCCCGCAGCACCGCGTCGGCGACGCGCTGCACGGCCTCTTCCTGACCGACGACCCGGCGGTGCAGGATCTCGTCGAGCTTGAGCAGCTTCTCCCGCTCGCCCTCGACCAGGCGCGTGACCGGGATGCCGGTCCACTTGCTGACGATCTCGGCGACCTCGTCCTCGGTCACCTCCTCGCGCAGCAGGCGGCCGGTCTCCTTCTTGCCGGCCTGGCGCGCTTCCTCCTCCTTGAGCTGCTTCTCCAGCCCCGGCAGGCGCCCGTGCATCAGCTCGGCGGCGCGGTTGAGGTTGTACTCCCGCTGGGCCTTCTCGATGTCGAGCCGGGTGTGCTCGATCGCCTCGCGCAGGGTCTGGATGTTCGAGATCGCCGACTTCTCCGCTTCCCACTGGGTCCGCATCGAGTCGGCCTGCTCGCGCAGGTCGGCGAGCTCTTTCTGCAGGGCGACCATGCGCTCCTTGCTCGCCTTGTCCTTCTCCTTCTTCAGCGCCGCCTCTTCGATCTCGAGCTGCATCACGCGGCGGGTGACCTCGTCGAGCTCGGCCGGCAGGCTGTCGATCTCGGTGCGGATCATCGCACAGGCCTCGTCGATCAGGTCGATCGCCTTGTCGGGCAGGAAGCGGTCGGTGATGTAGCGATTGGAAAGCACCGCCGCCGAGACCAGGGCCGCGTCGTGGATGCCGACGCCGTGGTGCAGCTCGAAGCGCTCCTTGACGCCGCGCAGGATCGAGATCGTGTCCTCGACCGTCGGCTGGTCGACCAGCACCGGCTGGAAGCGGCGCTCGAGGGCGGCGTCCTTCTCGACGTGCTTGCGGTACTCGTCGAGGGTGGTCGCGCCGATGCAGTGGAGCTCTCCGCGGGCGAGCATCGGCTTGAGCATGTTGCCCGCGTCCATCGAGCCCTCGGCCTTGCCGGCGCCGACGATGGTGTGCATCTCGTCGATGAACAGCAGCACCCGCCCCTCGGACTTCTTGATCTCGGCGAGCACCGCCTTCAGCCGGTCCTCGAACTCGCCGCGGAACTTCGTGCCCGCGATCAGCGAGCCCATGTCGAGGGCGACGATGGTGCGGTCCTTGAGCCCTTCGGGCACGTCGCCGCGCACGATGCGCTGGGCGAGGCCCTCGACGATCGCGGTCTTGCCGACGCCCGGCTCGCCGATCAGCACCGGGTTGTTCTTCGTCTTCCGCGACAGGATGCGCACCACCCGCCGGATCTCGGTGTCGCGGCCGATCACCGGGTCGAGCTTGCCCGAGCGGGCGTCGTCGACCAGGTTCCGCCCGTAGCGCTCGAGGGCCTCGTACTTGTCCTCGGGGTTCGGGCTCTCGACCCGCTGGCCGCCGCGCACCTCCTCCATCGTCTCGAGCACGCGGGCCCGGGTCAGGTGGAAGGTCTTGAAGGCGTCGGCGATCGCCCCGGAGCTCTCCGTGGCGAGCATCCCGAGCAGCAGGTGCTCGGCGGTGATGTAGGCGTCCTTGAGCTTCTGGGCCTCATCGAGGGCGCGTAGCAGCACGTTGTTCAGGCGCTGGGTCAGATAGACCTTGCCGACCTCGGTCTGGGCGCCCTTGACCTGGGGCTTCTTGTCGAGCTCGCGCAGGACTTCGGCCTTCAGCCCGTTCAGGTTGAGGTCCATCTTCGACAGCAGCCGCGGGATCAGCCCCTCCGGCTGTTCGAGCAGCGCGACCAGCAGGTGCTCGACGTCGACTTCGGTGTGTTGGCAGCGAAGGGCGAGGGCCTGGGCGGCGTGCACGGCTTCGCGGCTCTTCTCGGTCAGCTTGTTGAAATCCATGTCTGTTTCTCCCGTAGGGCGCCCGGTTCAGGCGCGCGGGTGGAAGGTCGAAGCGCGTGACAGTTGCTCGAACAGCTCGCGCTCACGGGCGCTGAGCGTCTTCGGGACGGCGATCATCAGCGTGACGATCAGGTCGCCCCGGGGGCCCTTGCGGGCGGGCAGGCCGCGGCCTCGCAGGCGCAGCTTCGCGCCGCTCTGGCTGCCGGCGGGCAGGCTGAGCTCGAGCTCTCCGTCCGGGGTGACGACCCCGACGGCGCCGCCGAGCGCCGCTTCCCAGGGCGTGATGCGGAGCTCGGTGTGCAGGTCCTTGCCGTCGATGGAGAAGCGCGGATGCGGCGCGACCTTGACCTTGAGCAGCAGGTCGCCGTCCGCGCCGCCGCGCTGGCCCTTCTCCCCCTGGCCCGCCAGGCGGATGGTGCTGCCCGGGGTCGTGCCGGGGGGGATGCCGACCTCGTAGCTCTTCGTCTGGCTCTGGCCGGTGCGCGGGTCGCTGATCGCGAGCGAGAAGCTCTTGCGGGTGCCGTGGAAGGCCTCGTCGAAGCTGATCTCGAGCTCGACCTCGTGGGACCGGCCGGCGCGCTGGCCCTGCCGGATGCCCCCGAAGTCGAACGAGGTCGAGAAGCCGCCCGGGCCCCCGCGCATCCCGCCGAACAGCGAGCTGAAGAAGTCGCTGAAGCCGCCGCCACCGCCCGCGCCGCCGCCTCCGAAGTCGAAGGAGACGTTCTCCCAGCCGGGGGGCGGGCGGAAC
>JAUIEM010000241.1 GCA_030428695.1 bacterium | reverse complement strand
CTTCTCGGGAGGCTGAGGTGCCGGAGGGCGGCGACCGGTTCGCGTTCGACCTGCGCTGGCTCGTGCAGCTCCGGTGGGCCGCCGTGCTCGGGCAGGCGGCGGTGGTGCTGCTCGCCCTGTCGTCGGCCTGGGCCGCCTGGCCGCGCAGCGAGGCCCCCGAAGAGCTGCTGCTGCGGGCCCGGGCGACGGCCGCCGAGGCCCGCGACCGGCGCTACGCGGTCGAGGTCGTGCGCGGCGACACCCTCGCGGTCGAGCTGTGGGTGCGCGGCCAGGAGGCGGCGGTGCTGCGCACCCCCCGGCTCAGCCTCGGCTGGGACGGCCGCAACGCCTGGTTCGTGCCGCCCCTCGGCCCGGTGCTGCTCAACCGCAGCCCGCGGCTGATCGACGGCTGGGTCGAGCGCAGCGGCCTGCCCGTCGACTTCCTCACCGTCGACCGCCTGCTCGCCAAGCTCGAGCGCTACCGGCTCGAGCGGCAGCCGGACGCCCCCGACGGCCTGCGCCGCCTGCGCGCGCGGCTCGAGAGCCCGGGCATCGGCCCCCGGGAGGTGCTGCTCGAGGCGGACGCGGGCGGCGAGATCCACCGTCTGCGACTGCATTGGAACCGCCCGGAGGCGGGCGTCGGGCCCCTCGGCCTGCGCAGCATCAGCTTCCGACTCGTCGACCGGGAGGCCCGATCGGCCGCCTGGTACGGACATCTTTCCCACACGACATCGGACCGCCCCGTGCTCGATGTCACGGACCACTAAGGAGGAACCCATGCGCCTGCGCCTCATCCTGCTCGCCCTGCTCGCGAGCGCCGGCTTCGCCGACGACCCGCTCCGCTACCGCCTGCTCGACGTCGGCGGCGAGCTGCACGTGCTCGGCGGCGCCTCGGGGCGCGCGCCCTGCGCCGTCGTCTTCCTCGGCACCGAGTGCCCGATCAGCCTGCGCCTGCTGCCGCGGCTGGGCGAGCTGGCGGCCGAGGCGGAGGCTGGGGGCATCGCCTTCTACGGCGTGGTGTCCGATCCCCTCGTCACGCGGACGGCGGCGGAGGCCTTCGGCGCGGAGTACGGCCTGGACTTCCCGCTATTGTTCGACGCCTCCGGCGACCTCGCCCGGGCGCTCGCGCCGACCCACGTCCCCGAGGCCTTCGTGCTGCTGCCCGGGGAGATCGTCTACCGCGGGCGCGTCGACGACAGCTTCGCGGCTCCCGGCCAGAACCGCGCGGCGGCGACCTCCCACGAGCTCGCCGATGCCCTCGCCGCGGTCGCCGCGGGGGGGCTTCCCGAGGTCCGGCAGACCGAGCCCGTCGGCTGCATCTTCGAGGCCTGGAAGCCCGACCTGACGCCGCCCCCGAGCTACACCCGTGACATCGCGCCCCTGCTGCGGGCGCACTGTGTCGAGTGCCACCAGCCGGACGCCGCGGCGCCGTTTCCCCTGCTCAGCTACGAGGACGCCGCGCGCCGCGCCCGGATGCTCGCCTGGCTGGCCGAGGACAAGGCGATGCCGCCGTGGCCCCCGGCCGAAGGCTTCGGCCACTTCCGCGACGAGCGCGGGCTGCGCGACGAGGAGATCGCGCGCCTGGTCGCCTGGGCGGGAGCGGGCGCGCCGCGCGGCCCGGCGGAGGAAGAGCCGCCGGCCCTCAGCCTGCACGACGGCTGGACCCTCGGCGAGCCGGACCTGGTGCTCGAGATGGAAGAGAGCTTCGACGTGCCCGCCGACGGTCCGGACATCTACCGGGTCTTCGTGTTGCCGACCGACTTCCCCGAAGACCGTGACGTCGTCGCGGTCGAGTACCGGCCGGGCGCGCCCCGGGTGGTCCACCACGCCCTGTTCTTCCTCGACACCAGCGGGGCGGCCGAGCGCCTCGACGCCGCGGACGAGGGGCCGGGTTACACCTCCTTCGGCGGCCCGGGCTTCCTGCCCGCCGGCAGCCTCGGCGGCTACGCCCCGGGCGCGACCGCCCACCGCTTGCCGGACGGCCTCGCCCGCCAGCTGCCGGCCGGAGCGCGGATCGCGATGCAGGTGCACTACCATCCGAGCGGCAAGGCGGAGAGTGACCGCGGCAGCCTCGGCATCCACTTCGCCGACGCCCCGGTCGAGAAGCACCTGCGCGGGCTGATCCTCGGCACGCGCAAGATCGACATCCCGGCCGGCGAGGCGGAGTACGTCCGCGAGCTCAGCCTCGAGCTGCCGACCGAGGTCGAGTTGATCGGCACCACGCCGCACATGCACTACCTCGGCCGGGAGATGAAGATCTGGGCCGAGTTGCCCGACGGCGGCGGCGAGGTGCCGCTGGTCCACGTCGACGACTGGGACTTCCGCTGGCAGGGCCAGTACCTGTACGCCGAGCCCTTCCGCCTGCCGGCCGGGACGGTGCTGCACCTGCGCGCCGTCTACGACAACTCGGACAGCAACCCCGACAACCCGAGCCATCCGCCCCAGCGGGTGACCTGGGGGGAAGAGACCACCGACGAGATGTGCATCGGCTTCTTCCAGCTGACGACCGAGGACGAGGCCGCCTACCAGCGCCTGCGCATCGCGATGTTCCGGGCGCTGATCAGCGGCCGCTGAGAGCGCGGCTGGAACCGCCGGCCCGCGGGCCTCGTTCACTCCTTTGAGGTCGCCGCCGCTGGACACCCGGCGGCGCGGCGGCCAGACTGGAAGGGCGCCACCGGTGCCCGGGAGGAGCCATGACCGTCCGCATCGCCCTGTGGAGCATCGCGATCGCGCTGCCCCTGATCGTCTTCCTGTTCGTCGTCCAGCGCGCCCACGCCCGGCGCGCTCCAGAGGCGGCCCCCGCGCAGCAGAACCTCAGCGACGGCGTGACGTTGCTCGACGACGCAGTCCCCGCGGTGATCGAGACGGCCAGCTTCGGGCTCGGCTGATTCTGGGGACCCGACTCCCGGTTCGGGAGCCTCCCCGGCGTCGTCCGCACCCGCGTCGGCTACTGCGGCGGGACGAAGAAGCACCCGACCTACCGCGCCCTCGGCGACCACACCGAGACCATCCAGATCGACTTCGACCCGGCGGTGCTGAGCTACCGCGCGCTGGTCGAGATCTTCTGGAGCTCGCACAACCCCTGCTCCTCGGCCTGGAGCCGCCAGTACCAGAACTGTGTGTTCTATCACTCCGAGGCGCAGCGGCAGGCCGCGGAAGAGGTCCGCGACGCGCTGTTCGCCGACGAGACCCGCGCGATCCAGACCGCCGTCCTGCCGGCGACGGAGTTCACCCTCGCCGAGGACTATCACCAGAAGTACCGCCTGCGCCAGGACGCGCTGCTGGAAGCCGAGCTGACCGCGCGCTTCCCGAAGCTCGAGGACTTCGTCGCCTCCCCGACCGTCACCCGCATCAACGCCTGGCTCGCCGGCCACGGCAGCGCCGAGCAGCTCGCCGCGGAGCTGCCCCGGCTCGGGCTCTCGGCGGAGGCCGAGGCGCGTCTGCGCGAGCGGGTCGAGGGCCGGCTGCGCTGACCGCGGACGTCCGCCTCCGCTATACTGCGCGCAACTCCAACCCGGGATCGCGATGCGCGCATCGTACCGCTGTGCCTTCCTCCCCTCCCTCGGCTTCTGGCGCGGCGCAACGCTGCTGCTGGCCGCGGCCTTCCTGTGCGGGGTCGGGGTGCTGCACGTCGCCGTCTACGAGCGGGTCCTGCCGACCCTGGGGGAGCTCTTCGGCTACGAGATGCTCCACCTGTTCGCCCTGGTGGACGGCACCGCGGGGCTGCTGCTGTGCCTGTTCGGGAAGCTCGAGACGCGCTTCGAGGACGGGCGCTGGCTCCGCTGCCTGCGCCTGTTCGGGCTCGAGCCGTGGCAGTCCGCGATCGCGGCGGAGCGCGTGCGCGGGCTGCAGGTGGACGCGGGCATCCACGCCCTGGTCGGCCAGGCCTGGAAGACGCTCCCCGCTGGCAGGGGCGCGGCCGAGGAGCTCGGCCTGCCCGTGTTCGACAAGGCGCACGTGGCGAACAAACGGCAGCAGCTCGAGAAGCTCAAGCTGAACGGGGGGCCGCCGCCCGACCCGGTCGGGCCGCCGCTCGCGAGCCGCGTGCGAGAGGAGCGCACCGCCGCCGGGATGCGCTGGGAGCTCCCGCCGAAGGGCTGGGGGGAGGGGCTCGTCAGCCTGTTCTGGGGCGGGCTGTTGATCGGGGTGGTGTTCGGCATCCCCCTCGTCCTGCTCGGCGATCCCGTCGTCGGCCTGGCGCTCTCCTTCGGCCTGGGCGGGGTGCTCGGCCTGCTCGTGCTGTTCTTCTCGGTGACGGGTCGGGAGACGCTGCGCCTGAGCGATGCGGCCCTCGAGGTCGAGGGCTTCTTCCTGTTCTCGCGCATCTCCGCGCGGCTCGAGCGGGGGGACATCGTCGGCCTGCAGCTCGACAACGCAGAGAGCGAGTTGCACCTGAAGACCGCCGCCGGCAAGGTGCGGATCGGGACACCCGCGGACGACGACGAGCGGCTGTGGCTGTACGCGCGGCTGCGAGAAGAGCTCGGACCCCGGGAAACGGGCTGACCTCGCGCCTCCGTCGCCCCCGGCTGGCTGACGGCGCCTCAGCCCGCCGCTTCCGCCAGCCGCGCCACGCAGGCCGACAGCTCCGCGCAGCGCCGCTCGAGGCGCTCGTCGCTGCTCAGGCAGGGGCGGCCGTGGCGCGCCACCCGCCGCAGCCAGCAGGCGAGCGCCGGCTCGACCAGCCGCGAGCTCCACAGCCAGGAGGGCAGCCGCAGCTCGTGGGGGCGGTAGACCAGGCCGAGGGAGGCGCACCAGTCGCGCCACTTGAGCGGCGGGATGCGCTCGCTGGTGCGCACCGCGATCCACGGCACCCGCAGGGCGTCGGCGACGATCGCCCCGTGCAGCGACTCGCTGAGCACCAGCCGCGCATGGCACAACGCCTCGAGCACCTGCGGCACCGGCAGCCGCGGGTCGATGCACTCGATGCCCGCGGCCGGCGCGACCCGCGCCCAGACATCGGGATGCCCCTCGGAGAAGTGGGGCATGTAGGCGACCGACCCGTCGCGGCGGGCCCGCACGTAGCGCCGCACCAGCAGCGCGCCGTCGGCGACGGCGGCGCGTTGCGGGAGCCCGAGCATCCACGCGGTCCAGGGGCCGCGCACGCAGTGCACCCGCCAGCGTGGATCGAGGCGGGGGGGGAAGCCGTAGCCGACGCCGGTGCCGAGCACGTGGATGCGGCGGGCGTCGGCGAAGCGCGAGGCGACGCGCCGGTTCAGCTGGCTCCCGATCGCGAGCAGGCGCACACCGGGGTCGTCGTCGAGCGGCAGCAGCTTCGGCCAGAGCCAGAGGTTGAGGGCATCGCCGAAGTTCGTGCCGCCGCCCGGGGGTCGATAGTAGTGGAGCTTCATACCCGTCCGGCGGCAGGGGTCCACTCGAACATAGGCGGTGACGAGGAGGAAGTCGACACCCGGCTCGCCTGCGGACCCCGGGTGGACCATCGGGAAGCGGCGCTACCGCGTCGCGATCAAGGTGTGTCCAGGGAAGCAGCTCGCCCTCGCCCGCTGCGCCCGCAAGCGCATCTTCGAGGCCTTCGCCGAAGACGGCATCGAGATCCCTTCCCGCAGAGAGTGGTGCACCAGGCGCCACCCGAAGATCGTTGAGGGGACAGACCACTCGTTGACGAGAACGGCCGGTGTGCCCGCTCAAGTCCCGCATGAACAGCTGTTTCACGGCCTGTTCACGCAGGATTTAAAGAGCGGGCCTACACTCCCCGCACTTCAAACGAGAGGTTTCTTCATGCATCGCCTGATTCTGCCGTCGTGCCTGGTCTTTGCCCTCGCGGGAAGCGCGTTCGCGCAGCTCACCGTCGACCCCGAGCTCCCCGCTTACGAGCGCAGCGCCTCCGGCGTCGCGGGCTCGATCAAGAGTGTTGGCTCCGACACGATGAACAACCTGATGGCGCTGTGGGGCGAAGGCTTCCGCACCATGTACCCGAACGTCCGCATCGAGATCGAAGGCAAGGGCTCCTCGACCGCCCCGCCGGCCCTGATCGCCGGGACCTCGACCTTCGGTCCGATGAGCCGCGCGATGAAGGCGGCCGAGCAGGATGGCTTCGAGGCGGCCTACGGCTACCCCGCCACCCCGATCCGCACCGCGATCGACATGCTCGCCGTCTACGTGCACCGCGACAACCCGATCGCGCAGACCGGCCTGACCCTGCAGCAGGTCGACGCGATCTTCTCCGCGACCCGCAAGGGCGGCGCCAGCCAGGACATCACCACCTGGGGCCAGCTCGGTCTCGACGGGGAGTGGGCCGACGCCCCGATCAGCCTCTATGGCCGTAACAGCGCCTCGGGCACCTACGGCTACTTCAAGAAGCACGCCCTGTTCGGCGGCGACTACAAGAGCTCGGTCAAGGAGCAGCCCGGCAGCTCGTCGGTCGTCTCCGGCGTCGAGAACGACAGGTACGGCATCGGCTACTCGGGCATCGGCTACCGCACCGCCGGCGTCGCGGTCGTGCCCCTGGCCGTCGACGGCGAGAGCGACTTCATCCCGGCCGAGGCCGACATGGCGGGCGAGTATCCCCTCGCGCGTTTCCTGCTGGTCTACGTCAACAAGCGTCCCGGCTCCGCCCTCGACCCGCTGCGTGCCGAGTTCGTCAAGTACATGCTGAGCGCCGACGGCCAGCGCGCCGTGATCCGCGACGGCTACCTGCCCGTCAGCAGCGGCATCGCCAGCCAGGATCGCGAGACTCTCGGCCTCGACTGAGGGCCCGGCTCCCCGGACCCACTCCCCGGGGAGCCGACGGCCCCGACCGCGCCGCGTCGAACTGCAACTCCACGGGCCCTTCTACGCGTTCTCCGGGGCGGACGGGGCCAGGCAGGCAACGATGACACCGACGCCCGAGTCCAAAGCCCGCACGGGACGAGCCTTCCGCACCCGCAGCTCCGTGCTGTGGGGAGACCGGATCGCTCGTTTCTTCATCAGCCTCGGCGGGCTCGGGACCGTGATCGCGGTGATCACGGTCTGCGGCTTCCTGGTCGGGGTCGCGGCGCCGCTGTTCCTGCCGGGCGACATCGCCCAGAGTGACAGCTACGGCTTCACCGGCCGCTCCGGCCAGCTGGTGGTCGACGACTACCAGCGGCTGTTCTGGACCCTGAACGACGACGCCGAGGTCGAGCTGCGGCGCTGCGACAACGGCGAGCTGCTCGACACGATCCCCCTGGCGCCCGGCAAGAAGGTCAGCGCCGCGAACTGGTCGAACCGCGCCGAGCTCCTCTGCGTCGGCTTCGAGGACGGCGCGGTCCAGCTGTTCGCGATCGACTTCGCGATCAGCTACCCCCAGCTCGACGAGAACCCGGAGCTCGCGGCTCTTCAGCCCGGCGCCCGCAAGGCGACGAGCTGGAAGATGCCCGGCGGCAAGGAGCGCGCCGGCCTGGTCGAGAACCTCGTCCAGGGCGACTACCGCGGCCTGTCCCTGCGGGTGACCAGCCACAAAGCGAAGACCCTCGGCGCCGGCCCCGTCGTCACCGTCGGCCAGGGCATCACCTCCGACGGCGCACCCGTCGTCTGCGCGGTGCTCGACGTCGCCGACGAGGCCTCGCGGATCCAGCTGATCCCGACGCGGAAGTCGACGAACATGATGACCGGCGACGAGGAGCTGCGCTTCCTCCGCGCCAAGAACCTCGACTGGGAAGCGCGGGGCGCGGGCCTTCCGAAGTTCGCGCGGGTCGGCGTCAACGGCGCGCAGATCTACGTGCTGTGGGAAGACGGCGCGGGCTTGCGCTACCGCTACACGAAGCCCGACGTCTACATCGCCGAGCGCATCGATCTCGCGCCGGAGCACGAGAAGCTGACCGCCGTCGACTTCATCCTCGGCGGCGAGACGCTGATCTCCGGCACGAACACCGGCCGCGTCGACGGCTGGTTCGTCGCGCCCTCCCCCGAGGAGAGCGAGGGCTACGTCCGCGTCCCCTACCGCGGCGCGATCTACCTGTTCGCGCCGGGCTCCGCCGCGCTCGAGCGGTTCCGCCGCAGCGCCGAGGTCGAGCAGCCGGTCAAGGAGACGATGGAGCGCACCGGCCTCGAGCTGGTCGCCCCGGACGAGGGCGTCATCGACGCCTACAAGGAGAGCGTCGGCGCCGACGACTTCGTGCTCGTCCACGCCAAGAAGATGCAGGAGCCGACCGGCAACGGCGTGACCGCCCTCGCCCTGTCGGAGCGCACGCGGCTGGTCGCCGCCGGCTTCACCCACGGCGAGGTCGCCGTCTTCCAGGTCACCTCCGCGGGCGAGATCCTGCGCGCCAAGGTCGGCAGCGGCCGGGACGTCGCGAGCCTGTCGATCGCGCCGCGCGACGACGGCCTGCTCGCGATCAGCGACGAGCAGGCGACGCTGTTCAAGGTCGACGTCGGCTTCCCCGAAGCGGGCTTCTCGACGCTGTTCGCGCCGATCCAGTACGAGGGCTACGCCGAGCCCCTGCACGTCTGGCAATCGAGCTCGGCCGACGACGCGAGCGAGCCGAAGCTCGGCCTGATGCCGCTGGTCTTCGGCACCCTGAAGGTCACCGCCTACTCGCTGCTGTTCGGCGTGCCGCTGGCGCTGTTCGCGGCCCTGTTCACGAGCGAGCTGCTCGACCGCAAGCAGCGCGGCAAGATCAAGACGACCATCGAGATGATGGCGAGCCTGCCGAGCGTGGTGCTCGGCTTCATCGCCGCCCAGGTGATCGCGCCCTGGGCGGCGGACCGGGTGTCGGGGGTGCTCGCCTGCCTGATGTGCATCCCCTTCATGTTGATGCTCGGCGGCTGCCTGTGGCAGCTGCTGCCGACCTCCCTGACCCGCACGCTCGTCCGCTTCCGTTTTGTCTTCATCACCGCGATGATGCCGCTCGCCTTCCTGCTCGCCTTCTCCGTCGTCGGGCCGCTGCTCGAGGGCTGGCTCTTCCTCGGGGACATCAAGTCCTACCTGAACGGCCACCGCCTCCTGCCGACCCGGGGCGAGCGGCTCGGCGGCTGGCTGTTCCTGTGCGCGCCGACCGCGCTGCTGCTCGTCGCCTTCCTCAACGCGCAGCTGTCGGGCCGGGTGCGGGAGATCGCGGGCAGCTGGAGCCGGCGGAAGGCCGCGGTCTGGGAGCTCGGCCGCTTCCTGCTCAACACCGTCGCGGTCGCCGGCCTCGCCCTCCTGTTCGCGTCGATCTGCGCGCAGTTCGGTGATCTTCGTGGGGAGCAGAGCGTGCTCGACACCTACATCCAGCGCAACGCCCTGATCGTCAGCTGCGTGATGGGCTTCGCGATCATCCCGATCATCTACACCCTCGCCGAGGACGCCCTCAGCGCCGTACCCGACGACCTGCGCTGGGCCTCGCTGGCCGCGGGCGCGACGCCCTGGCAGGGGGCGATCCGCATCGTCGTGCCGGCGGCGACCGGCGGGGTGTTCAGCGCGGTGATGGTCGGCATGGGGCGCGCCCTCGGCGAGACGATGATCGTGCTGATGGCGGCGGGGAACACGCCGATCATGAGCTGGAACATCTTCGACGGCTTCCGCACGCTCTCCGCGAACATCGCGACCGAGCTGCCCGAGGCCGTCCAGGGCAGCACCCACTACCGGACGCTGTTCCTCTCGGCGCTCCTGTTGTTCGCGCTGACGTTCATCCTCAACACGTTGGCCGAGAGCCTGCGCCAACGCCACCGCAGGAAGGTCGGACAATGAGCGCACCGCTGCTCCCGCGCAAGAAGGCCTCGGCCGGCGCCTCGAGCGTCTTCGCCCAGGGCCAGCCCTGGGTCTGGCTCAGCGGCGGGGCGCTGGTGCTGTGCCTCGCGATGGTGATCGGCCTCCTGTTCCTGATCGTCGTCGGCGGCACCGCGAGCTTCTGGCCGGAGCCGGTCGTCGAGCTCAGCCTCGCCGACGGCGGCAGCGTGATGGGGGAGATCCGCGGCAGCGAGAGCGTCACCGACACCAGCGGGACCTGGACGCGGCGCCACGTCCGCAGCGGAAACTACGAGCTGACCAACGAGCACTTCCTCTGGATCCGCGACCGCAAGGTCAGCGGCGAAGCGACGCCCGACTGGGCGGTGCTGGTCGAGCGCCGGCTGAACGGGCGCTTCTACGGCACGCCCCTCGCTTATCTCCAGGTCAGCGACGACCTCCGCGACCTCGCCGCCCTGCCCCCGGAGACCGAGGTGCTGGTCGAGCGGAACAATGGCCTCGGGCACGCGCGGATCGCGCTCGCCGACCGCACGCCGCGCGACGTCGTCGCCTTCGTGGTCACGGGCGCCGCCGAAGGACCCGAAGCCGCCTGGCAGGGCTTCGAGGCCGCCCACGACGAGGCCCTCGAGGTCCACAACCGGCGCGTCTACCTCGAGAAGCACGCCCTCGGCGCCCTGCACTGGGAAGAGAAGCTCGCCAGCCAGCGCGTCGCCCTCGCCGCGCTCGACCACGGGGCGGGCAGCGAGGAGCACGTCGCGGCCGAGCAGGACTTCCAGGCCCTGCTGCACGAGGTCGAGGCCGAGACCGACAGCATCCTGGTCGAGATCCGCGCGCTCGAGCACAAGAACCGCACCTCCGGCCTGTTCCTGCAGACCGCCGAGGGGCCGACCAAGCTGGTCCTGATCGGCAACATCGTGCGGGCCTATCCCGCCAACCAGCTCGGCCTCGGCGGCAAGGTCTCCGTCTATCTCAGCCGCTGGTGGGAGTTCCTCAGCGACGATCCGCGCGAGGCGAACAGCGAGGGCGGCGTCTTCCCGGCGATCTTCGGGACGGTCGTGATGACCCTGCTGATGGCGCTGGTCGTCGTCCCCTTCGGCGTCCTCGCGGCGATCTATCTGCGCGAGTACGCGCGCTCGGGCTTCTGGATCAGCACCCTGCGCATCGCGATCCACAACCTCGCCGGGGTGCCGAGCATCGTGTACGGGGTCTTCGGGCTCGGCTTCTTCTGCTACACGGTCGGAAAGTACGTCGATGGCGGCCCCGGCAACATCGGGGTGACGCCGTGGGCGACGAGCTGGTGGATCCTCGGCCTCGCGATCCTGATCCTGCTGGTCGTCGCCGCCGTCCTGTGCGGCACCGCCCGCGGCGGGATGCACCGGCCCGAGCTCAAGCGCAACCTCGCGCGCATCAGCTGGATGCTGTGGCTCGGCTCCGGGGGGCTGCTGATCGGCCTGATCATCTACACGCCCTTCTTCGAGGGCTTCTTCCGGGCGGAGCTGCTCAACAACACGCCGACCTTCGGCTCCCCCGGCCTGATGTGGGCCTCGCTCACCCTCGCCCTGCTGACCCTGCCGGTCGTGATCGTCGCGACCGACGAGGCGCTCGCGGCGGTGCCCCAGGGGCTGCGCGAGGCCTCGTACGCCTGCGGCGCGAGCAAGTGGCAGACGATCTGGCGGGTCGTGTTGCCGAAGGCGACGCCGGGCATCCTGACCGGGACCATCCTCGCGATGGCGCGCGGCGCCGGCGAGGTCGCGCCGCTGATGATCGTCGGCGCGGTCAAGCTCGCGCCGGAGCTGCCGATCGACGGCCTGTTCCCCTACATCCACCCCGAGCGGAGCTTCATGCACCTCGGTTTCCACATCTACGACCTGGGTTTCCAGAGCCAGAACAGCGAGGCGGCGCGGCCGATGGTCTTCACGTCGACCCTGCTGCTGGTGCTGGTGATCGCGATCCTCAACCTGACCGCGGTCTGGTTGCGGGCGCGTCTGCGCAAGCGGTTCGAGTAGTCCGGTGAAGACAGCTCGGAGAGGAGAAGTGATGACGTCTGCCGAATCGACCCAACGCTGGGCAGCGCTGCAACGGGGGGAGACCCCGCCGAGCGCGATCCACGACGAGATCAGCGACATGGACGCCGTGCTGGAGGTCGACAAGTTCAACCTCTGGTACGGGCCGAAGCACGCGCTGTTCGACATCTCGATGCAGGTCCCCAAGGGCCAGGTCACCGCGCTGATCGGGCCCTCGGGCTGCGGCAAGTCGACGCTGCTGCGCAGCGTCAACCGGCTCAACGACCTGATCGAGACCGTGCGCATGCAGGGCGACATGCGCCTGAACGGCGAGTCGATCTACGACGCGGGCGTCGACGTCATCGAGCTGCGCAAGCGGATGGGCATGGTGTTCCAGAAGTCGAACCCCTTCCCGATGAGCATCTACGAGAACGTGATCTACGCCCTGCGCATCGACGGCGTGCGCAAGAAGAGCATCCTCGACGAGACCTGCGAGCGCTGCCTGCGGGGCGCGGCGCTCTGGGACGAGGTCCACGACCGCCTGCACACCAGCGCCCTGCGCCTGTCCGGCGGGCAGCAGCAGCGCCTGTGCATCGCCCGGGCGATCGCGGCGGAGCCCGAGGTGCTGCTGATGGACGAGCCCTGCTCGGCCCTCGACCCGATCGCGACCCTGCGCATCGAAGAGCTGATCGACGGGCTGCGCGGCAAGTACACCGTGCTGATCGTCACCCACAACATGCAGCAGGCGGCGCGGGTCAGCGACACCTGCGCCTTCATGGTGCTCGGCCGCCTGGTCGAGTACGGGCCGACGAAGAAGATCTTCTCCGCGCCGCTGCTCGAGCAGACCGAGGACTACATCAAGGGCCGCTTCGGGTAGGGGCCGGTGATCCGTTGGAGGCGAAACGGCGGGGGAAGCCCCGCCGTGCGTTGTTTCGGCGGATCCGCGCCTCAGCGCCGCCGGCGCAGCAGCCGGCGCCGGCGGGTCGGGCGGCGCAGCTTGCCCGAGGCCCGGCGGGGAGCGACCGGGCGCTTGCGCGCCGAGCGCTGCGAGCGGGCCGCGCGCTTCCGGGGACCCTTCCAGGCCTGGCGCACGGCGTCGAGCATCGCGTCGGCCGAGGCGAAGCGGTCGGCGGGATCCTTCTGCAGACAGCGCAGCACCAGGGCGGCGACATCGTCGCGCAGATCCTCGCGGAAGCTCTTCGGGCACGGGGCCTGCACGGTCTGGTGCTGGCGGACGAGGGCCCGCCGGGTCGAGGCGACGAAGGGCCAGGCGCCGGTCAGGCAGTGGAACAGCAGGACGCCGAGGCTGTACAGGTCGGCCCGGCCGTCGACGGCCTCGCCGCGGCTCTGCTCGGGCGGCATGAAGACCGCGGTGCCGACCGCGACGTCCCGCCGGAAGTAGCGCTCGGCGTCCGGGATCGACGCGACGCCGAAGTCGGTCAGCTTGACCTTGGTGCCCGGCTGGATCAGCACGTTCTGGGGCTTGATGTCGCGGTGCACGATGCCGCGCGAGTGGGCGTGGCGCAGGGCGCGCAGGATCTCGTAGGCGAGCTTGAGCGTCGCCTTGACCGACATGCGGCCGTGGGTCTTCAGCACCTGCCACAGCGAGGCGCCCGGGACGTACTCCATCGTGATGTAGTGCAGGCCGCGGTCGAAGCCGGTCTCGTACACCTCGACGATGTTGCGGTGCCGCAGGCGGTGCATCGCCTGGGACTCGCGGGTGAAGCGCAGGATCGAGTCGGTGTTCGCGGCGGCCTCGGGGCGCAGGATCTTGACCGCCCGCACCGTGCGCTGCTCGTCACGCGCCCCGTAGACCACGCCCTTGCCGCCCGAGCCGAGCACCCGCAGGAGCTTGTAGCCGGCGACCCACTGGCCGGCGAGGGCCTCGGGCTCCTCGGTGTTCAGCGCGACCGTGCGGCGCACCGTCGGGCCCTTGTCGGCGAGGGCGAGCTGCTCGAGCTGCGCGATGTCCTCGGCGGCGAGGTAGCCCTTCCCGACCAGCAGCGCCTTGAGGCAGGAGTCGGACACGTGCAGCTCGCGCAGGCACTCATCGACCTGCGAAGGCGAGATCAGGTTGCGGGCGAGGCGCGCGAAGGCGAGATCCTGGTCTGACAGCACGGAGGGCGCTCCTGGGGTTCCGACGGGAGAAGCTGTAGCAAGTGCTGTGCCATTTGTGCTGGGGTTGGCCGGATGCGGGGTGTGGGGAGATCGGGGCTCTCGTACGTTCCAAAGATGCGACGTAAAGGGGCCGAAACTCTTGTGTCGCATCGGGAAGCGTCGTGTCAGGGGTGCTGCGCCAGCCACGCCTCCCAGGCCGCCCGCTCGCGGAAGACCTCCCCGCTGATGGTCTCGAGGGCGCTCTCCAGCTGGCGCCCGGTCTCCGCGCGCAGGCTGGCCGGGTTCGAGACGGTGACCGTCCCGGTCCAGCGCAGGGGCAGGGGCAGGGCCACGTCGAGGGCGGCGAGGTCGAGCTCGGAGCCGTCGAGCTGCTGCCAGGTCGCGAGGATGTTCCGGCACAGGCGGATGCGCTCGTCCTCTTCCCCCCGCTGCGCCAGCCGCAGCCACTCGATGCAGCGCCGGCGGCCGTCGAAGTGGGCCTCGTCGGCGGCGATGCGCCGCGCCCGCAGGTGGGCGAACAGGAAGCCGAAGCCGAAGGCGAACGGGATCAGCAGGAGCAGCACCCCTCGCAGGCTCGAGCCACGTGCGGCCATCACGCGCCGCCGGGGCCCGGTTGCAGGTGCTCGTGCAGTTTCCACAGCCCCTCGAGCGCCGCGGCCTCGCGCCAGCTGGCGGCCTCGACCTCGAGCAGCGCGGCGGCGGACGGGGAGAGCGGCAGGGTCTCGCCGCACAGGTCGCCGATCAGCTGGGAGACCGTCGGGTTGTGGCCGAGGAGCAGCAGGGTGTCCGTGCCGTCGGGCACGCCGGCGAGCAGCTTCATCACGCCGCCGACCCGTGCGAGGTACAGCTCCGGGAGGAAGCGCGCGGACGGTGCGCTGCCGAGGGCCGCGCGGACCTGCTCCCAGGTGTCGCGGGTGCGCTGCGCATCGCTGCTCAGGACCGCGTCCGGCAGCCACCCGGCCGCCCGCAGGGCCTCGCCCCGGGCGCGGGCCTGGGCCTGCCCGTGCGGGCTGAGCGGACGCCGGTGGTCGTCGCTGCCGTGGGGGCTGTGGGCGTGGCGCATCACGATCAGTCGCATCGCAGTCTCCCGGTGCGCCCAGGGTACGCGGCGGGAGGGCCCGGATCAACCCGGATCGCGCGGGGTCAGGGCCGGGAGACGCGCCGCCAGCCGTCGGGACCGTGCTGCCAGAAGCTCTCCTCGAGCGCCATCTCCTCCGCCCCGTAGGCGCGGGTCTCGCAGATCACGGTCCCGCGTTGCCCGTCCGCGGCCAGCTCGACGCGGATGCTCGACTTGCGGTAGGACTTCAGGAGGCTGTCGCGCATCCCGAACTCCTCCTCGAGGTCGAGCAGCTTCTCGGTGTTGACGCCCGCCTCGCACTCCGCGCAGTCGGCCTGGCCGTCGCCCCCGCAGGTCGGGCAGGGCGGCCGGGCGCCCTGGCCGCCGCCGCCCTCGCGGCCGAGGTCGACGGTGACGAGGTAGCCGCGCCCGTTGCAGCTTCCGCAGCGGTGCTCGCCGTCGACGCCGCAGTTGTGGCACT
>JAUIEM010000240.1 GCA_030428695.1 bacterium | reverse complement strand
GCCGCGGGTCGAGGCGCTGTTCCTCGAGCTGCAGACCGAGTTTCCGGTCGTGATCGGGGACGCGACCGAGGACGCCTCGCTCGAGGCGGCCGGGATCGAGCGCGCGACCGGCCTGGTGGCCTGCATCCAGAACGACAAGGACAACCTGATGCTCACCCTGTCGGCGCGCCTGCTCAACCCGAAGCTGCGCATCGTGTGCCGCTGCATCAACCCGAGCGTCGAGCCGAAGATCCTGCGCGCCGGGGCGGACGCGGTCGTGTCGCCGAACCGCATCGGCGGCCTGCGCATGATCTCCGAGCTGGTCCGGCCGGTCGCGGTCAACTTCCTCGACATGATGCTGCGCGACAAGCAGCGCAACCTGCGCGTCGAGTCCCTCGCCCTCGAGCCCGGCTCGGCGCTCGACGGCCTGACCGTCGCCGAGCTGCGCCAGCCCCACATCCCCGACATCCTCCTGCTCGCCCTGCAGGACCCCGACGGGGCCTGGCGCCACAGCCCCAAGGACCACGAAGCGCTGCGCGCAGGCATGCGGCTGGTGTACGTCGCCGAGCCCGGCGCGCGCGAGACCCTCGAAGAGCTTGCAGGCACGCCGTCGCCAGCATAGGAGAACCCCCAAGGAGGCAGACCATGATCCCATCCATCCTCGCGGCCGTCGACTTCACCGACCACTCCGGGCGCGCCCTGCGCGTCGCGAGCGAGCTGAGCGGCGCGCTCGGCGCGAAGCTGTCGGTGCTGCACGTGCAGCTGCCCGCTCAGCTCGAGGACGCCCGCGGCCCCCTCGAGGACTTCTACCGCACCTGGGCGCATCCCGACCTCGCGGTCGAGCTGCACAGCGTCCGGCCCTCCGCCATCGACATCACCCTCGCCTGGATCGCCGAGCACAAGCCCGCCCTGCTCGTCTGCGGCAGCCACGACGACCACCACGTCGGCCGCTCACTGCTCGGCAGCGTGTCGAGCAAGCTGCTCGGCAAGGCTCCCCTGCCGGTGCTGGTCGTGCGCGGCGAGCTGGCGGGGAAGATCCTCGTCGCCAGCGACGCGAGCCCGGACAGCGTGCCGGCGTTGCGTCTGGCTGGCTTCCTGGCGCGCAGCCTGGAGCGCGAGCTCGACGTGCTGCACGTGCTGCCGCGGCTGGGGGTGCGCAAGGAAGGGCCGGACGACGCCGCCTTCCTCGCCGAGCGGGAGAAGGCGCGCGAGGCGCTCGACGCCCTGCTCGCGGCGGAGAAGCTGCAGGCCCGCAAGCTGGTCGAAGCCGGCGACCGGGTGCGCAAGGTCGTCGAGGTCGCCGGCTCGGGGGACTACGGGCTGCTGATCACCGCGGGCCACCGGCGGACGGGCATGAGCCGCACGATGATGGGCAGCGTCACCGAGGAGATCGACCGCCTCTGCCCGTGCTCGCTGCTCAGCGTGCCGACCGCCTGATCAGGCGCTTCCCCAGGGCAGCACCCGGGCGTCGTCGGCCGCCCGGAGCAGGTTCCGCGAGCCCTCGGCCAGGGGCAGCAGGAAGCTCGAGCCGGCCGGCGCCTCCAGCCCGGACGCGCGCCAGGCCTCGCGGATGGCCTTGCGGCGGATGGTGCGTCGGCGCGCGACCGCCATCGTCGCCGGATAGGGCACGCTGTGGCCGAGGGCGTGGCTCAGCCCGAGGAGATGCCCGAGCTCGTGGGCGCAGGCCTGCTGGAAGGCGGGCAGGTCGATGCGTGCGATGCGTTTCGACTGGGTGAAGACCGCCGCACAGCCGCGATCTTCCCGTAGGATCATCGCGCTGTCGCAGCCCTGCCGTCCCTCACCCATCCAGCGTCCGCCGATGAGCAGGAAGGCGGGGTCACCGGCCCGCGGCGCGCGGCCGAGCTCTTCCGCCAGGCGCCGGCGCAGCCGCGCGGCGAAGCTCTCGTACTCGCGCCGGCTGCGCAACGGCTCCGGATGCGCGCCGACGTAGCGGAAGTGCAGTCCGATGCCGCCGGCGGCGAAGAGCTCTCCGAGAGCCCGGGCGGGCAGCCGCATCCGGCGGGCTCCCCCCGTGCGCACTACGCGGATCTGCAAGCGGCGCATCCTCCCTCCTCGGCCGGGCGTACGGCACCCGGGACGTTGCGCGACGTCTGCAGGCTCTTACGCGCGGGAGGAGAAAGGTGGCAACGGGCGGGCTCAGTTGCCTGCGAGAGGCCGCGCCCACCACAGCGGGTGGGGGCTGTCGAGGTGGGTGTCGAGCTCTCCAGGCCAGGCTCCGATCCACAGCTTGACGCTGTCGACGCCGTGGAAGTCGATGCGCTGGGCCTTGATGGTCACACCACCGGCGGTGTACCGCTTCGGGCTCGCCTCCGGCGCGAACTGCAGGGCGTTCATGAACACTTCGGCGAGCTCGGGCGCGGGCTCTTTTCCCTGGAGGGTGCCGAAGGAGAGGAACAGCAGCCCGATCGCGATGCGCAGGTTCTCTTCGTCGATGAACTGCTGACGGTCGGCGAGAATCAGCGCCATGCCCTCGAGGTCGCCGTCGGCATCGACGTCGTAGAAGCGGAACTCCGACAGGTTCGCGTCGGCGAGGTCCCGCCAGCTCCAGGCCTGCGACAGGCGCGTGCGGCGCTCGTGCAGGGTCAGGTCCTCGGCGAAGTCCCGCCACTGTGCCGCGGGGATGTCGACGGCGCCAGGGTGCGCGGCGAGCAGCCCCTCGCGCTCGCTGGCGAGCCGCGCGTGCAGGGACTGCCAGCGCTGCCGCAGGTCGGGCCGGGCCCCGAGCTCGCGCCACCACAGGGCCTCGAGATTCGGCTCGTTGAGCTCGGGGCGGTCGGAGGGCGGCACGCCGGTCTGCAACGCATCGAGGGTGGCCTCGTCCATCGTCGCGAGGATGAACTCCTCGAAGTGATCGTTGATCGTCAGCCCGAGCTCGAAGTCGAGGCTCAGGAACTCGCGCCAGCCCGCCTCATCCTCGAGCGCGTTGACGCGCGCGGCGGCGCGCATCAGCTCGGCGTCGAAGGGCAGCGACGACTCCGGGCCAAAGCCCATCGCCCCGCGCGCGCCCTCGAGGTCGCCGTCGGCGAGGTCGCGGCGGGCAGCCTGGACACACTGCGCGACCGCCACCTCGCGCGGCCCGGCGTAGTCCGCGAGCAGCTCGCGCTTGAGGTCCCGCGCGGCGTCGCGCTCGCTGGCGCCGTCCGGGTACTCTTCGAGGGCCTGCTCGACGTCGTCGAGCGCCCGCTGGTGATCGCCGGCGCGCAGCGCTGTCCGCGCGCGCTCCAACGACTCCTCCGCCTGCAGAAGGGCCTCGGCGTCGCGCTTGGCCTGCTCGAGCTCGGCCCAGCCCAGCCAGGCCGCGAAGGCCGCGGCGAGCAGGGCGGTCAGCGCCGGCATCCCGGGCAGCGCCTTCTTCAGCGGCGGCACCGCCAGGTACAGGACGGCCAGAACGGCGAGCCCCCCCGCGGCGTAGAGCTGTTCCTGGGCCGGCAGCAGCCAGAAGCAGACGGCGCCGAACACCAGCAGGCCGATCAGGCCGAGGCAACAGCCGCGGGCCTTGCGGTTCTTGTCGGCGAGCCGCTGCGCGGCGTCGGGATCAGAGGGAGGCGTCGGTGGGGGCGTCGGGTCGGACATACATCTTCCTTGTGTCGTGGATCGTCCCCCGGTTGGTCACCGCCGGGGCAGGACTATTCACCGGGCTCGGGCTCATGCGAGCCGAGGCGGAGGATGATCGGAGGAGCTTCCGCCACCGTCGGCACCGAAGCGATCGTACCGGAGGCGAGGCTCTCCTCCTCGGGCGGCGCGGCCGGCGCGTCCTCGGCCAGCGCCGGCACAGCGGTCGCCCCGCCCGCGAGCACGCTGCGCGCTCCGGCCCGCGGCGCCGGCGGGAACTTCCCGAGCTTGCGCCGACAGCGCCGCCGGGCTCGCTCGCCGAGCGGCATCGCCTCGAGCCGGTCGGGCTGCAGCGCGCTGTTGCCCCAGTGCAGGGCGATGCTGACCGTCCCGGAGGCCGGCTTCCCCGGCCCGGGCACGACCTCGGCCCAGTCGCAGCTGACCGCTGCGTGGGCAGAGCAGCCGGACACGAACCAGATGCTGCCGCTCGCGGTGCCGTCGGTCTCGGCCCAGGCGACCGTCGCGACGTGGCCGGACAGCGGCGAGAGGGCGGTGCGCAGCGAGACGACATCGCCGGGCAGCGGCCGGAGCTCCTCCCCCGCCTTGCCGCCGGGCCGCGCGAACACCCGGCAGCCGTGGCCGACGCCCTTGCCCCCGGGGGCGTAGCCGGAGGCCTCGGTCTGCCAGCCGTACCGCGCCAGGCCGCGCAGGAAGGCCTTCGACGAGGCGGCCGCCGCGTAGCTCGGGCCGCCGCCCCCGATCGCCTCGAAGGTCGCGGCGCCGTTGCCGACGTAGCCGGGGCGGAAGCCGCTCGGGTTGCTCTTGCCGAGGTTCTCGAAGAAGACCTCGACGTTCGCGGGCAGGGCGAGGCCGTGCGGCGCGTAGAAGCGATCGAGGAACCAGGCCTGGTAGAAGGCGCCGAGCAGGCGCCCGTACATCGCCTCGGTCTCGCCCCACTCCCCCGCCCGCTCGGCCTTGTGCTGGAAGACCTCGAGCCAGCGCGGCAGGTGCGGCGGCAGGCAGTGCTCCGCCCCGCCGACCCCGCCGCCGGCGCTGACGCCGCCGGAGCCGAGGGCGCGCGGATCGACGCCGGCCCGGCCGCAGGCGTCGACGAGCAGGTCCTGGAGCTCCGGCAGCTCGAAACCGGCGCGGTCTTCACGGTAGGTCCCGTAGGCCTGGAAGTCCCCGCGCAGCAGGCGTTCGCTGGCCATGGTTCCTCCTCTTACGCCCGCTCGAGCAGCTCGTAGGCGCGCTTGAGGTTGAGGAAGCGCTCCTCGGCCAGCGCGACGAAGCCGGAGTCGAGATGGGCGAACTTGTCCGGATGATACAGCATCGCGAGGCGTCGGTAGGCCTGCTTGCGCTCGTTCACGTCCGCATCCTCCTCGACACCGAGCAGCTTGCGCGCCTCGGAGAGCGTCATCGGCGCGGGGGGCACCGGCCGCTGCCGCTCCTCCTCCCGCCGCCGCTCCTCCTCCTGCCGCCGCTCTTCCGCCCGGCGCGCCCGCTCCGCGGCCTCGGCCCGCTTCGCCTCGCGCTCCGCGCGGGACCAGCTGCGCGCCCGCTGGGTGCTGCGCCGGGTCTGCTGCTCGGGGCGGTGGCGCTGGGTGCTCTTGCGCGGGTCGCTGGTCTGCTCGGCGGCCTTCGCTTCGGCGAGGTTCCACGGCAGCACCTTGAAAAACCAGGAGCGGAACCCCTCGCGCTTGGCGTACCATGCCTCCCGGGCGCGCATCTCCTCGCGCCGGTCCGAGGCGGCGAGCAGGCGGTCGAAGAAGCCGAAGTCCCCCGGCGGGAAGCAGAACCAGTGCTGGGCGCCGTTGCGCTCGGCGACGATCTCGTAGCCGCAGTGGGGGCAGCGCAGCTCGTAGTAGGGACCGCCCTCGCGCAGCTCCCGCGAGCGCAGCACCCCGAGCGCGGCCAGCTCGGACTGCTCGAAGGGGCGGGCGCAGGCCCAGCATTCCAGGGCCGGCAGCTTCACAGGCTGCGCCTGACCCGGCGGCGTGCCTTGGCGACCTCCTCGGCGCTCGGCGGCGGCGAGGTCGGGACCCCGGCGCCCGCGTCGACTTCCTCGGTCAGGCGGCGCAGCTCGCTCTGCATGTGGGCGCGGAACTCCTCGAGGCGCTCGGCGTCGTCGAGCACTCCCTCGGGCACGGCGTACTCTTCGCTCTGGTGCACCACGATGGTACCGAAGGGCTTCGGGATGCGGAAGCGGTCCCAGCTCTTCAGCTCCCAGTAGCGGGTCATCGTCGCCGCCCCGAGCACGATCGGCAGCCCCTGGCGGGCGGCGAAGTGCACCACCCCCGGCTGCAGCTCGTAGCGGGGCCCGCGCGGCCCATCCGGGGTGAAGGCGACGTCCTCGGCGCGCGCGGTCGCCTTCATCATCGCCCGCAAGGCGCGCGCCCCGCCGCGGGTGGTCGAGCCGCGGGCGGTGCGGAAGCCGAAGTGGCCGATCACGCGCGTGATCCACTCGCCGTCGCGGTGGCGGCTGACGATCACGACGATGCCGCGCTTCCGGTGGGAGTAGACGAACGGCAGGATGCGCTGGTGCCAGAAGGCGTAGACCCGCGGCTTCTCGCGCCCGGCGTCGGCCTTGCGAGGCGGGACCCCCGCCAGCTTCCAGCGCTGCGTCCAGTACAGCAGACGGAGGATCCAGGAGGCGAGCCAGGCGCCGATCACGATCACCAGGCGGGTACGCCAGGAGAGGGCTCTCGCCACGGGCCGGCCTCCAGATGGGATATCCCGACCCTACCCCTCGGCGCCCGCGGCGTCAAGCGGCTGCGGGCCGAGGGGCCGGGGCAGGAACTTCGCGCCGCGCCGCGGGTTCTCGTCGAAGCCCGCCCAGACGGCGAAGTGGTGGAGCACGATCGCGCCGGCGACGTTGACGTTGAGGGACGCGCCGTGGCCGTGCTGTCGGATGTAGACGAAGCGCTCGCAGAGCGCGATCTGGGCGGGGCTCAGGCCGGTTCCCTCATTGCCCATCAGGAAGGCGGAGCGGGCCGCGAAGGGATGGGCCTCGACCGGCTCGGCGGCCTCGACGATCTCGACGCCGTACAGGGTGAAGCCGTCCTCGCGCAGGTAGTCGCGGGCCTGCTCGAGGGTGTACACGTGCTTGTAGCGCACGTCCTGGCGGGTGCCCTGGTTCCCGAAGGTGTTGAAGCGCTTGCGCCCGACGATCACGATCTCGCCCACGCCGAAGGCGTTCGCGGAGCGGATCAGCATCCCGAAGTTCCGCCGCTTGGCGATGTTGAACAGCACCAGCCGGGCCTCGCGCTCAGCCATCGCCGCGCTCCGCCAGCAGCTCCTCGCGCAGGACCCGCTTGAGGATCTTGCCGGAGGGGTTGCGCGGCAGGGCGTCCCGCCGATGGAAGACCCGCGGCACCTTGAAGCCGGCCAGCTCGCGCCGGCACCAGGCGTCGAGCCTGGCGTGGGTCAGGCTGCCGTCGTCGACCAGCACCGCGTGCAGGGCCTCGCCCCAGCGGGGGTCGGGCAGGCCGACCACCGCGACCTCGCGGATCAGGGGATGGCGCGCGAGCACCGCCTCGACCTCGGCCGGGTACAGGTTGACGCCGCCGGAGATCACCATGTCCGAGGCGCGTCCGCAGATGGTCAGGTAGCCGTCCCGATCAGCGCGGCCGAGGTCGCCGGTCAGGAAGGCCCCGCCAAGGTGGGCGGCGGCGGTCGCGGCGGCGTCGTCGTGGTAGCGCGTGGCGTGCCAGCGGCTGGCGGCGCAGACCTGACCGACCTCGCCGGGAGGCAGCGGGCGCAAACGCTCGTCGAGGATCTGGAAGCTGACGCCGGGGGCCGCGCGTCCGACCGTCTCGGCGTGGGCGAGCGCTTCCTCCGGGCGCAGGATGGTGACGATGCCCGCCTCGGTCGAGCCGTAGAACTCGTACAGCACCTCCCCCCAGGCCCGGGTGTAGGCGCGCTTGGTCTCGGGTCGCAGGGGCGCCGCCGAGCTGTAGAGCGCGCGCAGCCCCGCCGGACGGGCGGCGCGCAGCCCTTCCTCCCCCCCGACCGCGGCGAGGATGTCCTCGAGCATGAAGGGCACGAGGAACACGGCGCCGACCGCCGGGTCCCGCAGCCCCTCGAGCACCTGCTCCGCGGAGTACTTCTCGAGGATGCGCAGCTCGCCGCCGCCCGCGGCGCACAGCATCGACAGGAAGGTCGGGGCGGAGTGGTACAGCGGGCAGGGCATCAACATCGCGCCGCCGAGCGGGAAGCCGAGCGCCTGTCCCATCGCGAGCACCAGCCCCGCCGGGTCGACCGGCGTGATCACCGCGCCCTTGGGACGGCCGGTCGTGCCGGAGGTGTAGATCGTCGCGGGCGTCTCGGGCGGAGCGGGCGGAAGGCGGGTGCGTTCGAAGGCCTCATCGGCGTGCTCGAGGTCCTCGAGGGCGAGCTGCCGGTCGGTGTCGATCGCGACCTCCGGCGCCTTGCAGGCCTCGAGCGCGACCTCCTCGAGGGGCTGCTCGTAGAACAGCGCCTTCGCCCCGCTGTGGCCGAGGATGTAGGCGAGCTCGGGGGGGGTCAGGCGGTAGTTGACCGCGACCGGCTTCAGCCCCGCGGTCAGGATCGCGAAGGTCGCGATCGGCACCTCGGCGCGGTTGGTCGAGAACACCGCGACCCGGTCGCCGGTGCGCAGCCCGAGCGCCGCCAGGGTGCCGGCGGCGCGCCGGGAGAGCCGGGCCCAGGTCGCGAAGTCGTAGCGGCGGCGGCTGTCGCGCAGGGCGGGAGCCGACGGGTTCTTGACGCCGTGCAGGCGCAGGAAGACCTCGGGCCCGGGGATGCGCAGCTCGCGCGCGAGGGTCGGGGCGAGCCGGAGCAGGTCGAGGGCCCCGATCCCGAGCCAGCGCAGGAGCTGCAGGCCCGAGCCCAGGGCCGAGAGCGGTGCGGGCGCCACGGTTCCCTCAGGGGTTCCGGTAGGAGCGGCTGATCTTGCGGATCATGTCGATGCGCTCGACCGCCATCTGCATCGCCGCCTCGTGGGTCGGCATCCCGTTCTCCCGCGCGATCTTGTACACCTTGCGCATCTGGTAGTAGATGTTCCGGGTGCGGCGCAGGGCGCGCTCGCGGTTGTAGCCCCACAGCTCGAAGCTGACGTTGATCAGGCCGCCGGCGTTCAGCACGAAGTCGGGCGCGTAAATCTTCCCGCGCTTCTCGAGCTCGTGCCCCATGTCCGGGGTCGCGAGCTGGTTGTTCGCCGAGCCGGCGATGATCGGGGCCTTGATCACGTCGATCGACTCGGGATTGATCACCGCGCCCATCGCGCAGGGGGCGAAGACGTCGACGTCGGCCGCGAGGATGTCCGTCGGGGCGACGACCTCGGCGTCGAAGTCGACGCGCGCCGCCTCGGTCAGCTCTTCGTTCAGGTCGGTGACGACCAGCTGGGCACCCCGCTGATGCAGGAGCTGCGCGAGGTGGCTTCCGCAGTGGCCCAGGCCCTGGATCGCGACGCGCAGGCCCTTGAACAGGTCGCCCGTGCGGCCGGCGTTCTGCAGGCTCGCCTCGATGCCGTGCAGCACGCCGAGGGCGGTGACCGGAGAGGGGTCGCCGCTGCCGCCGCGGTCGGTGTTCAGCCCGACGACGTGCTTGGTCTCCATCCGGATCCATTCCATGTCGGTCACGTCGGTGCCGACATCCTCGGCGGTGATGTAGCGGCCGTTGAGGGACTGGACGAAGCGGCCGAAGGCGCGGAACAGGGCCTCGCTCTTCTGCTGCTTGGGGTCGGCGATGATCACGGCCTTGCCGCCGCCGAGGTTCAGGCCGGCCGCCGAGGCCTTGTAGGTCATCGCGCGGGACAGGCGCAGGACGTCGGTCAGCGCCTCTTCCTCCGACTCGTACGGCCAGATCCGGCAGCCGCCGAGGGCCGGGCCGAGGGTGGTGTCGTGGATGGCGATGATCGTGCGCAGGCCGATATCGGGCTGCGAGCCGATGACGACCTGCTCGTGGCCGTCCTCTTTCATAGTGCTGAAGATCTTCATGGGGGTCTCCGACGGAGTGTGGTGTGTCGCCCGAGCATAGCGGCGAGGACCCCCCCGCTCAAGGTTCGGGACAGGGCGTCACGCTTGCCCGGTGGGAGCTGGACGGGTAGAATCGGCGGCTGCGGCCAACCCCTCCGCGCTGTAGGATCTGTCGTGCTCGGATACATCGAAAGCACCCTCGGCTTCGAGATCTCCCGCGAGATCGCCCAGGGGGGGATGGGGGTCGTCTACGAGGTCAAGCAGCTCGGCGTGCGGGGTTTCCAGAAGACCATCGCGCTCAAGGTGTTGCTCGCCGACTTGATGGACGACCCCGAGTTCACGGAGATGTTCGTCGGCGAGGCGCGGCTGGTCGCCGACCTGGTGCACGAGAACATCGCGCAGGTCTACCACCTCGGGCAGATGCCGGACAAGAAGCGCTACTACATCGCGATGGAGTACATCGACGGCATCAACCTGCTCGAGCTGATGGGGCGCCACGCGCGGCTGCGGCGCTTCATCCCGCCGGCCTACGTCGCGTTCATCACCAGCCGCGTCTGCCGCGGTCTCGACTACGCGCACGCCAAGCGCGACCGTCAGGGCGAGCTGCTCGGCGTGGTCCACCGGGACATCAGCCCGAGCAACGTGATGCTGACCTGGCAGGGCGTGGTCAAGCTGACCGACTTCGGCGTCGCCAAGGCGAAGAACCAGCGGGATCAGGAGGGCGAGGTGCTGCTCGGCAAGACCGGGTACATGTCGCCCGAGCAGGCGCAGTGGGAAAAGACCGACCCGCGCTCGGACATCTTCAGCCTCGGCATCGTGATGTTCGAGCTCTTGACCGGCACCGCCCTGTTCGACTGCGAGGACCGGCACAAGGCCCGGCGCAACGTGCTGTCGAAGCCGATTCCGCAGCCGCGGCGCTTCAATCCGCAGATCCCCGAAGACCTCGAGCGCCTCGTGTTGACGGCCCTGGAGCGCGATCCGGCCATGCGCTTCCAGAGCGCCGGCGAGTTCGGCAACGAGCTCGAGTATTTCCTCGACAACGACAGCCTGATGCCGTCGAACGTCAAGCTGGCCAAGTACCTGCGAGGGATCTTCCCCGAGAAGAGCCTCGCCTCCCGTCCCGGGCACCACTAGCGAGGTCCGCCATGCGCACACTGCTTCCTCTCTGCTTCCTCCTCTCGACCCTGGGAGCGTGGGGCCAGGAGACCAACGACCGGGTCTTCATCGAAGAGATCCGCACCGATGTCGAGAAGACCCTCCAGGACATCGGCTCGCTGCTCCAGGAGAACCCGGAGGCCGCGGTCGACACCCTGATCCGGCTCGAGTGGCAGGCGCGCGGCAAGGACCGCAACAAGATGGTCTCCGTGCCCTATGAGAAGAAGCCGGAGAACCGGGGCGGGCGCTACGTCGGGGCCCACCGCTGGATCGTAGACCGGATCGGCTCCCTGCAGCCGCGGCCGATGGAGTACTACCGCGAGCAGGTCGACGCCGAGGCGCTCTCGCTGCTCAAGGGCTACGAGCTGACCGGCGCGCTCGAGCACCTCTGGGATCTGCTCGACGCCTACCGCCACAGCAGCTACGGAGCGCGCGCCGCCGAGCTCCTGCAGGAGAAGGCGCTCGAGAACGGCGACGCCGAGCTCGCGGTGCTGTACGGCGACCTCGCCCTCGAGCTCGGGACCGAGCAGCCCGAAGAGGTCCTGCTGCGCCAGACCGTCGCCCTGATCGCCGAGCGCGACTTCGAGGGCGCGCGCTACGCGCTGTCGCTGCTGCCTGACGTCGCGCCCTGGAACGAGACGCGGGGGACCGTCGCCGGTTGGATCGACGAGCTCGCGAGCGCGCCTGTAGAGCCGCGCAACGTCAACGCCCAGCGGCCTGCGACCGGCACCGCCGTGCCGCTACCCGCCGGCACCTTCGCCGCGGCCGGCGAGGAGATCCCGCTGCGCACCGCCGGGCCGGTCGGGATCCCCGTCCTGCACAACGGCGTCCTGTACTACAACACCGGCACCCGCAGCTACGCGGTCGACCTCGAGGGAGGCCGGACGCAGGCGCTGCCCTTCCAGCTGACCGAGACGAAGCTGCCCGCGAACCAGCAGCACCTCCTGTTCGGCGGCACCGTCGCGCACGGCGTGTACTACGCCAACGCCTTCAGCGAACGCTACAGCCGTGAAGGGAGCACCGTCGAGGAGGGCGGGGTCGACGGGCTGTTCTCGAACCTGTACGCCTACGACCTCGCGCGGGGCCTGGCGATCCTGTGGTCGACGAGCGACCTGTCCTTCCTCGAGGAGGAAGAGGAAGACCCGCTGATCACCCGGCACTTCTCGGCCACGCCGGTCGTGCTCGGGGACTTCGTGATCACGACCGCGATGACGCTCGACCAGGAGAGCGAGGTCTACATGCACTGCTTCCGGGCCGGCCCCAACCAGTACAGCCGCCCGGAGCTGCTGTGGCAGCACTTCCTCGTCGCCCGCACCGCGTCAAGCGGGAACATGTTCGGCGCCAGCGAGGTAGAGCGGCGGCTGCACCACTCGACCATCGCCTCGCACCGCGGGCGGGTGATCGTCAACACCAACTACGGCGTCACGCTGCAGGTCGAGCCCTTCTCCGGCGACATCGTCTGGATGCACAAGTACCTGACCAGCGACGAGCCGATCAACAATGACATGAACGCCTGGGGGGCGCAGCTCAACCCCGGCCTGCAGCCGAGCCCGGTGCAGTCCTGGAACACGCCGATCTTCACCGGCGACCCGCGCACGGCGATGGTGATCTACGCGCCGTACGACTCCCACACCATCTGGTGGTCGACCCTCGACTACGGCAACGTCCCGTACTACACGAACAAGCACAAGCGCCGGCAGGACTCCGACAAGGTCGCCGTGATGGGTCCCTGGCAGGCCATCAACGACCCCGAGGCCCCGCCCTGCCTGGTGTTGTACGGCGGGAATGAGATCTCCGTCGTGCGCTTCGCGACCGGGCAGCGGCTGATGAAGGGCGTGCGCATGCTGCCGAGCACGCTGACCGGGCCGCCGGTGCTGCGCGGGGACGAGCTGTTCTGCCCGACCGAGAGCGGGCTGCAGCGGCTGACCCTGACCGCGACCAAAGGCTCGCGCTTCCACGAGTTCGACGTGATCCTCGAGTCGCTCGACACCGGGGAGTTCGAGAATGCCGAGCAGGTCGGCCAGCCGGTGATCGGCCCGCGCTTCATCGTGCTGCCGACCCCCGGCGGGGTCTACGTGCTGCCGCGCGAAGGCGCCGCGCTGCCCGACTTCGACCAGTCTTCGCTGCCGGGGGAGGGAGCTCCCGCCGTCGCCGACGAGCCGACCGGCGCGCCCGGGGCCGCCCCGGCCGAAGAGCTGCGCCTGCGGCTGCGGCGCCTGATGCCGGAGCGTTGAGGATGCGCCGCGTCCAGTATCTGCGCTCGGGAGCGCGCAAGCCCGTCGACCTCGAGCCGGCGGTCGCCGAACGGCTCGCCCGCGACTTCGAGCTGCGGGTGTGCGAGGCGACCTTGCGCACCGACCCGGGCTCTCTGCCCTCGCTGTGGTTCCTCGGCAACGAGTACGCCCGGCGCGGCCGTTGGGAGGAGAGCCTGGCGGTCGACCTCAAGCTGTGCAAGCTCGAGAAGAAGAACCCGACGGTGCGCTACAACCTGGCCTGCAGCTATGCGCGGCTCGGGCGCCGGGGGAGAGCGTTTGAATCTCTCGAGCAGGCCATCCGTCTAGGCTTCGACGACCGGGGCCTGATCGAGACCGACCCCGACCTGGAGCCGCTGCGCACCGATCCGATCTTCGCGCGGCTCCTGATCCTGCTCGAGCGGGTCTCGAGCCGATCCTGACCATGCACCCTGGGAGGAACCCGATGCTCCGCATCTTCCTGCTGATGCTGCTCAGCGCCGCCTGCTGCGCGCAGGACGTCCTGATCTGGCACCCCGGCGCCGGCGGCAACGCCGAGCAGGCCGAGCCGGTGCTCGGCGACTTCGCCCGCTACCTCGAGAGCGCGATGGGCGCCGAGGCCGGCACGGTCTCCCTGCGCTACGCCGCCACCGAGGAGGACGGCCCCGCCGCCGGCACCGCGGTCGACATCGCGATCGTCAGCCTGCCGGTCTTCCTCAAGCACGGCGAGGCCTTCGGCTGGTCCGCCGTCCTCCACGCCGAACGCGCCGCGCGCCCGACCGGCCGCTACGTCACGGTGATGGCGGACGAGAATGGCACCCTGCCGCCCCTGGACGAGGTCGCCTCCGGCACCGTGCCCGAGGGCCTGAAGGTGTACGGCACCGAGCTCTGGGACGCGCGCTTCGCCGAGGTCTTCGTCGTGCCCGGCGGCGCGGAGTACAACGACACGCGCACCCCCCACGCGGCGATGCGCCGGGCGGAGAAGATGGGCGCCCTGGCCGTGCTCAACGAGCTGGAGTACGCCGACTTCCAGGCCAACCCGAAGTACCAGACCGGCTTCTCCGTCGCCCACGTCAGCGAGGAGCTGCCGGTCAACCTGGTCGTCGTGCGCGAAGGCGTCGACGCCGCCGCCCTGCTCGCCGCCCTCCAGGCCATGCCCGCCGACCCCGCCGCGGACGAGCTGCGGGAGACCCTGCGCCTGCGCGCCTTCCTCCCCGCCGACGAAAAAACCATCGCCGACCTCTGCGAGCGCTATTAGACTGGGGCGCCCCGACTTCTCCGGAGGCGCCGGTGCGACGAATCCGCTTCGCGTCGAGCGGGGCGTGCGCCCTGTTCGCGTGCGCCCTGTGGCTGACCGCGCTGCCGGCGTGCACCCTGATCAACCGCCCCGACATCTGGCAGGACACCACCCTGGTCAAGGTCCCGCCTACCGCTGCCTGGCTGGGCGGCCAGGAGCTCCTCGAAGGCCCGCGCACCATGGAGCGCTCCCTCGCCGCCCAGGAGCTGCTGCGCGTCGCCTGGCTCGCCCAGCACAGCGCCGAGCGCACCGTCGCCTACGGCCGCGCCGCCGCCTGGGTCGCCGAGCGGCAGGCGGCCGGTGAGCGCTCCGCGGTCGAGCTCAGCGAGCTGTCGACCATCTGCGCCGAGCTCGGCGCCGCCGAGCAGCGGGCCGACGCCTACCTGTTCGCCTCGATCCTCTACGGCCTGTTCATCGACACCAACCAGCTGACCGCGCTCGGCAAGGTCCCCCACATGCTCGAGCTCGCCCACGCCGCCGCCGAGCTCGACCCTGGCCTGTACCACGCCTGGCCCCTGCGGGTGCTCGGCGAGGTCTACCTGGTCGTGCCCGCCGGCATCGGCCCTGGGGACCTCGACGCCGCCTACGACTACCTCGAGCAGGCCGTCGAGCTCGCCCCCGACTTCCCGGGGAACTGGGTGACCTACGGCCGGATCCTGTACGAGTTCGAGTTCGACGAGGAGGCCGAGGAAGCCTTCCTCAAGGCCCTCGAGGTCGACCCCGGCGAAGACTGGGCCACCGAAGCCGAAGAGGCCCGCGCCGAGGCCCGGGAGAAGCTGACCGAGCTGTTCGATCATTCCTTCGAGGAGGAGTGAGATTTTGCTTGTCTGAAGGCGGGCGGTGTGGTACTTTTTCCGGCCGCGACGGGCGATTGGCACAATTGGCTAGCGCGCTACATTCACACTGTAGAGGTTACTGGTTCGAGTCCAGTATCGCCCATCCCCCGAGTCCGGCCCCTCAGGCGGAGACTCGGGGTTTTCTTCTTGTTGTGCAGGACGATGTGCAGGAAACACATCCTCGACAGCTGCTCTCAGCGCGGCGGGCTTCGTCTTCGCGTAGGTCTTCATCGTCATGGTCGCTGTGCTGTGCCGGGCGAGCTCCTGCACCGTCTTGACGTCGTGGCCGGAAGCGATCAGTCGGTTGATGAACCGGACGCGCAGG